>JBBSQD010000016.1:0-46592 GCA_038258185.1 Aggregatilineales bacterium
CATCAGCTTACGGGCGCTGGGGCCGGTCAGTGTGCGACTGGAACGTAACGCCACGATTATTGCCTCCACTGAGGGCGATCCGCTTGAAATCACGCTGACGGAAAGCGGTGATTATCTGGTCAGGGTGCAGTTGACCAATGGCGAAAATATCGTCTATGAGTTGGGTCTGGGCTATACCGACCGGCCTAATCCCGCCAGCTTTACCTCCACGCCTCCGCCGCAAACTGTCGGTGTGCCCACCCCCACGCCAGCCCTGGCGGATCTGGGAGAGTTTATCGACACGCTGGAAAATGGCGCGAATAAAGGCGGCGTGTTCGAGGATTTACGGCTGGGGGATAGTAATCAGGTCTACAGTTTTGAAGGTACCAGCGGCGATTACATTAATCTGAGCATGTCGCGGGTATCCGGTGATATTGACCCGCTGCTGCGGCTTTTCAGCCCGACCGGTGAACTGCTGGCTGTGGACGATAATACTGGCGGCAATCGGGCCGCGCTGCTGCGCAACATTCTGCTGCGGCAGGATGGTACTTATACCGTGCAGGCATCCAGCGGTGGCTTTACCGGTTCTTATCAGATCGCGTTATTGAGTGGCGCCCAGCCGCTGCCCGTTACACCAACAATTATCCCACAACCAACCCGTCAGGAGATTGGCACACCCGTTAATCCCACGCCTGCTGCCATCCGCTTTAATGGGAATTTGCAGGATCAGGTGACGGTGGCCGGACGCATCAGCCGCCCCGGTTTTATTCAGCGCTTCTTCTTTCAGGCAGAGCCGGGAGATTTTGCGACGATTGGTGTACGGGCGCAAGATCCGGCCAGCCTGCAACCGTTTGTCGAGATCATCAATCCAGAAGGTGAGATTCTCCGTTCCGCCTCCGCCAGTGATGAGAATGCCAATGGCGAAGCGCTGATTACGCTGCTGCCGATCACCGAAAGTGAGCGCTATACCGTGATGGTTAGCGCACCGGATGATCAGACAGGCGATTTTGTGGTGACGTATGGCACCGGCAATTCACGTGAGTCGCTGCTGCGGGGCGCCGCTGAGGCCGATAGCCCCTATGATGGCCTCATCGCGCATGTGGGATTGCGTGAGGTCTGGCAGCTTCAGCTCTATGAAGGCGATGTCATCACCGTAACGGCCAATCCGCTGAATAATACGCTCGACCCGGTGCTGGAACTGGCCGCTCCGGATGGCACGATTGTCGCAACCGATGATAATGGTGGCGGTTTCCCGGTGCCGCTGATGCGCAGCATTCGCATTCCCACCAGCGGGATTTATGAACTGCGCGTGACCGGGGCGAATGCCGGAAGCATCGGCCCCTATCGGCTGGTGTGGCGTTATGAAACCATCGCGCCGACCTTTACACCTGATCCACCACGATATTTAATCATGTCGATGGATGATGAAATTAATGAAGGCCAGTATCAGTTTTATCCATTCCAGGCGCAGGCCGGGCAGCGTTTGCGCATTAATGTGATTGCTCAACCGGGCAGCGGGCTAGACCCGGTCGCGGTGCTGCTGGACGAAAATGGCAGCGAAATCGCCCAGGGGGATGACAGTGAAATCGACCTGAACCCGCGCTTTATGGTGCGCATCCCGGCGAATGGCACCTATACGCTGCGCATCAATGGCTACCTGAGTGGTGGCCGCTTTGAGGTATTGATCGAAACGTTATATTAAAATCAATCTTGCAGGGACACGGCATGCCGTGTCCGTACTATCAGATACCATTAAACCGTGAGCTAGAATTAACCAGAAAGTTCTTCACATGAATGAAGGTCGCAGCCGTAAAAATATCGAGCCGGGGATGCTGGTGTCGATTATCCTCAAACAGGATCAACCGACAGGGAAGCTCACCAGCGGCATTGTTAAAGACATCCTGACCAAATCAGCGACGCATCCCCATGGCATCAAGGTGCGTTTGATGAATGGTCAGGTAGGGCGCGTGCAGCGCATCGAGGATTAGGCTTCGTGATTGTCTTGATTTGCCTGTCGCGCCTGTTGGATAAAGCTCGCCGCTGCTTGCAGGGACTGCACCCATTCGCGCACAGCCGGCGGCGCACTGTCTAATTCCGGCAATGTGCCCAGGTGAGCATAAGCGCTGTTAAGTGGGTCAGCAAAATCTGCGCCATCCGGGCTGGCCTGCTGAACCAGTGCATCCCAGCGGATGACCAGCGCTTGCACATCCGGGTGGTGAACATCCTTGTGGAGGCTGTTCTGCACATCCTCAAACAGGATTTTCCAGGCTTCACCGCTGGCTTTCTGCTGCGCTAATGTTTGTCCGCTGCTGGCCTCCACTAATTTTTCCTGTTGAGCCTCCGTCATAAACTGGCTCAACCAATCCGCTTGCTGATTCATATTGACCGCCTTAATAATATGGATAAATGCTTCCAGATCGAGTGTGTGTGTGGCCTCAATCGAGCGCTGCGCCTGCTCGATGGTCTGAATCACACGCATAAGCTGGCGGGCTTTTTCTTCCAGCACGCGCTTTTGCCGTTGCAGCAGATGCTGTACCTGTGCCGTGTCGGTGGTCAGCAACTGACCAATATCTTCAAGCGACAGGCCGATCAGCTTGAGCGTCAAAATCTGCTGAAGGCGTGTGTAATCCAGTTCGCTGTACAAGCGCCTGCCCGACTCGGAATAGGCCGAGGGTTGGAGCAGGCCGATCTGGTCATAGTAGCGAATGGTGCGCGCGGTGACTCCGGCGCGGTCTGCAAATTCCCCGATTGTGAAATATCCTGCCATCAAAACTGCCATTCCTTCAACTCAAGCCACTTTAGAAGAGTATAAATGCTGACGCTGCGTCACATGCAAGCGCCAATTTTTGCTAATCAAAATTCCCCTATGCACATCTCCTGAATATAGGCTATGATTTTGCCCCGACCGTGACATGTCCCCGATAAGGATGCAGTCAGGGTCAAAAAACCAATTATTGGAGAGTGTTTTCATGAGGAAAGTCTTTTCGATTGGGCTGCTGCTGGCAGTCACGCTGACCTTCACGGTGATTCAACCGGCGGCAGCCCAGAGCGGCAGACAGGTTTATGCCTTCTATTTCGGCTGGTGGACAGGCGATTCGTGGAATGATGGCCGTCTCAGTGATCGCCCCGTGGTGCCGTATAACTCATGGGATGGCGCGGCGGTCGGTCGGCAGATTGACGAAGCCCGCAGCGCAGGCATTGATGCCTTTATCATGAGCTGGTTCGGCCCGAAAAATAACAACCTCACGCATCAGAGTTTTAACGTGCTGCTGGATCAGGCGTCAGCGCGCGGTTTCAAAGCCGGGGCGGCGGTCGATATGCAGGAAGGCGGTTATAACGCCACCATCGCGGAAGTCACCGAATCGCTGACGTATCTGATTAGCGACCGCGCCAATCATCCGGCGTATCTGCGCTACAACGGTAAGCCGGTGATTTACTTCTGGAATCAAAAACGCTTTTCAGTCGGCCAATGGCAGAGCATTCGCGCTCAGGTTGACCCGACTAACAGCACCATCTGGGTGGCGGAGGGCACCGACACGTCTTTCCTGCCCACGTTTGACGGACTGTATCTGTTCAATACCGCCTGGGCCAGTAACCCGGCGGCCACCGCCCAGCAGTATATGGGGGCGACGCAGGCTGCTGGCGGTTGGTTCTATACACCGACGGTGCTGCCCGGTTGGAACGAATCGTCGATTGCCGGACGGACAAATCCGACTTCGCCGCAGGATCGTGCCGGGGGTGAATTTCTGACCAATAGCTGGAATGGCGCGGTATCCAGCGGGGCGGGTGTGATCCTGATTGTGAGCTGGAACGAATATTTCGAGAACTCGCATATCGAGCCGAGTCAGGCGCATGGTTCACTGGCGCTGGATACCCTGCGCGGTTTGATCGCCGCGTGGAAAGGCACACCTGCCCCGGCAGCACTCGCGCCAGCACAACCTGCGCAGACATTTGCGGAAGGCACCCCAGTGCTGACTCCCTCGGTTTCGATTCTGAATGTCCGCAACAGCCCCGGCCTGGATGGCGGTCTGATCGGCATGATGAATTCGGGCGAACAGTACGCGGTCACCAGTGAAAGCGGCGGTTGGTACAATGTCGATTTTAAGGGACAGTCCGGCTGGGTGTTTGGCGAATACGCGATTGTCACGGGCGGAACCGTCGCCAGCAGTGGTGGCAGTGCATCCAGCGCAGGCACACCGACGGGCGTTCAGTTCACGACCGGCAATATTCTCAACTTCCGCACGGCCCCTGGCGAAAGCACGACCGTGATCGAGTTTATCCCCTACCAGACTGTGCTGGATGTGGTCGGGCGGTCAGGCGATAACAACTGGCTTAAGGTGAATTTTAACGGGAGCGGCGGTTGGGTTGCCGCCAGTTATGGCAGCCTTAGTGGTGATCTAGGGAGTGTCCCGGTCACTGAATAAGCTCTAATCCATGTACAGGGGCTATGATCAGCCCCTGTTTTAATGTGTGAAGATGTTTTAAGGGAGAGCAGGCATGTCCATTATGGAAGATCCTTCAATGCTGATTACAATTCTCGGCAGCCTGCTCACCAATCTGCCGCTGCTGGCGGTGTGGTTTGTCGGCCTGTATTTCGCCTGGCGCTGGCGTGAGGCGTCATTTGCGCGGTATGTCACGATTGGCCTGACGCTGATGATTGTGCTGTTAATCGCCAGTCATGTGATCAGTATCTGGCTGCCGATGACTCTGCTTCAACAGGGTTACTCATCTGTGGAGCTGGGCGGCATTATCGGCGGGATTGGCTTTGTCTTTACCCTGCTCAATTCCGGCGCATGGATATTGATTCTGATCGCTCTATTCCGTGGCCGCGGTAACAAAGCCAAACGCCTCTACGAAGACGACAACGCCTAACAGTGTCCTTAGACAAAGGGCAATTTATGACCGTCCTCTATCCTGAAACTGAGCCTTATGAGCAGGACATGCTTGACGTAGGCGAGGGCAATTCCATTTATTGGGAAGCCTGTGGCAATCCGGCTGGTAAGCCGGTGGTTGTGCTTCATGGTGGCCCCGGTTCTGGCAGTTCGGCAACCAGTCGCCGTTACTTTGACCCGGTTGCCTATCATATCATCCAGTTTGACCAGCGCAATTGTGGCCGCAGTCAACCCCATGCCAGTGATTTCAACACTGACCTCTCAGCCAATACGACGGCGCATCTCATTGCGGACATCGAGCTTTTGCGCCAGCATCTTCGGATTGAGCGCTGGATGCTGTTTGGCGGCTCATGGGGCTCTACGCTGGCTCTCGCTTATGCCGAGCAGCACCCTCAGCGTGTGACGGAGATCATCCTTGTGGGGGTTACCATGACGCGTCAGTCCGAAATTGAGTGGTTGTTCAAGGGGGTTGCGCCGATCTTCCCGGAGCAATGGGTGCGTTTCCAGGCGGGTGTGCCGCAAGAGCAGCGTGGAGGTGATCTGGTTGCAGCCTACTATCACTTGCTCAATGACCCTGATCCGGCTGTGCGATCAAAAGCGGCAAAAGACTGGGATGATTGGGAATCGGCTTCTCTAAACCCGGACGCTAAACCGAATCCGCAGCGGATGGATGCAGACTTTATCATGGCTCGATCACGGATTGTGACCCATTACTTTTACCATCGCGCATGGCTTGAAGACGGTATTCTGCTGCGCAACGCCGGGGTTTTATCTGGCATTCCCGGCGTGATGATTCAGGGCCGATTGGATCTGGGTGCGCCTTTAGTGACAGCGTGGGAGCTGGCTCAGGCATGGCCCAGTGGTGAACTGGTGATCGTGTATGGTGCGGGTCATTCCCCCGGTGATAGCGGGATGCCAGAGGCTATTATTGCCGCGACGAATCGCTTTGTGCAGGCATAACGCGTTTTACATTTGCTCGATAATCGCCAGCAGCTTAGTGACCGTATTCCAGTTTCGCCCGGTGTTGACCATTTTCACCTTACCGAGTGTGCGATCCAGCTTTGAACGTCCCATACCTTCCGGGTAAAAGATGTGCAGTTCGCGCCCTTTCAGATGCAGTTGTTCCGGCCCTTCATAAGATTCCATGACGGCTTCAAGTTTGCTGGCATCCAGTTGCTCCAGTAGAAACATGACCAGTAATTTGCTGGGTTCGGCCAGTGCTTTCTCTGAGAATGGATTGCGCTCGATGATGGACTTTAGCTCGGCAGCCGTGCGCATGATGATGCGCACCTGAAAGCCGAAATGCCCCTCAATCGCTGTCTCGATCTGCTGAGCCAGTTGATCCGAGTCGCGGGTTTCGCTCTCAAAGACCACGTTACCGCTTTGCAAAAGCGTTTTCACTTTCGTAAACCCCAGCGACGCATACAGGTCTTTCAGGTCGGCCATTTTGATTTTCTTATTGCCGCCGACATTGATGCCGCGCAGCAGGGAGATAAAGACTGGCATAAGTTGGCTCCGGTTTGTAATTATCAGGAATGCCTACAGTTTAACATGCTTGACAAATCAGAACAAATAAGCTAATCTTTTATGCAACTGATCAGTTGCACTTTGAGACTATTTACACAGGAGAAAACCTATGGAAGCGTCTATCGCAATTGAGCGCAGCATCTGGATAAAAGCGACTCCGGAGCGAGTCTGGTTGGCGCTGACTGACCCGGAACAGGTCGAGCAGTGGTTTGCGCCGGGGACGAAGTTCCGGTCATCCGGTGACGGCGTAGGTGCTAAACTGTATGTTGAAGACCCGGAAACCGGCGCTGAGATGTATGTGCAGTTTCTGGAAGTGGTTGACCGTCCCCATCACCTTGTTTTGAAGTCGGATGCAGTTCCCCCTGATCCTGCCTTTGTGACGGACTATCGCCTTGAAACAGAAAAGGACGGTACACGGCTGACGATGATTTACTCTGGTTATGAGGGACTACCGGAGGACATGCGTCAGCAGTTGATGGACGGAAATGCCGCTGGTTTCGATCTGATGATGGGTAATATCAAAGCGTTTATTGAAGGCACTGAACTGCCGAATCCGCAGGGGTTTTAAAATGGAAGCTATCGCAATCGAAAGTAGTATCTGGATCGAAGCACCTATCGAACGCGCCTGGCAGGCAGTGACCGAACCGGCGCGGCTCACGAGCTGGTATGCACCCCTTCATGCCTGGGAAATCCCGGTGCTGGCGGTAGGGGAGCGTGTGAAATTCGATAATTCTGATACGGAAGCTCTGTATGCCACTATTGAGGTGGTCGATTATCTGCATCAGTTTACGCTGCGCTGGGATGCATCCGATGATGATCAGGTGGTGCTAACGACCAGTTTTCTGCTGACTTCTGAAAATGGCGGTACGCGTGTCACCTTACGGGAATCAGGCTATGAGTCCGTTCCTGAGAACGAGCGTCAACAATGGCTGGATGCGGTTGGCAGTGGTTACATCCAGTCGATGGAAAACTTAAAAGCATATCTGGAAGGGCAGAGTTTGCCGCATCAGTAATCGGTCTTGTGTTTGACGAATGAGCAAGCGCTGTAAAAACTACTCAGCTTAAGTGTCATCCCTTCAGTCGTTAAGCTGAGGGGCTTCATGCATTTAGTATAAGAGCGAAATGAGAGAGGTAAAATGATGAACACACCTGCTACAAATATCGAAGATGAAAGCCCCATTCGCGACCTCTATAAGCATTGGATCAATGCCTGGAACGCGCATAATGCGCAGCATAATGCGCATGACATGGCCGCACTGGTGACGGAAGATGGGCTGATTGTGGGTTTCGATGGCAGCCAGATGAATGGCCGCGCGGAGGTAGAGGCGACACTCAGCCAGATATTTGCTGACCACGTCACCGCGCCTTATATTGGTATTGTGCGCTCGGTGCATTTTCTTGCGCCGGATGTGGCGCTGTTAGCGGCTGTGGTGGGGATGGTGCCGCCGGGACAGACGGACATTAACCCGCCGACCAATGCGATTCAAAGCCTGGTGGCGACCCGTATGGATGGTCAGTGGCGTATGAGCCTGTTTCAGAATACACCAGCGGCGTTTCATGGTCGTCCTGACCTCAGCGAGCAGTTGACCGCCGAACTGCGCGCAGCCTTAAAAGCCTCTCCCATAAGTTTGTGAGCGCTTAAAGTGGTGAAGCAGGCAGACTGTTGGATAAACTAGTCTACCTCTGAGCATTCGCTGCAGATAAGAGTATGGATCATGATGAGAAGTAATGAGAATGTATTTACTGCGCTGGCGGATTCGACCCGGCGCGATTTATTAACCACCCTGGCTGAGAGCAGCCCCCGCACAGCCACACAACTAGCAGAAGCCTATCCGATCACGCGCCAGGGTATCCTCAAGCATCTCAATATCCTGGAAGGTGCCGGACTGGTGTCCGTGCAGCAAAAAGGGCGCGAGAAACGCTACAGCTTCACACCGGAGCCGCTCAGCGAGCTTGAGTTGTGGGTCAAACAACTGGAAGCGAAATGGGATTCTCGTCTGCTGCGGCTGAAAAACTTCATCGAAGATGATGATAACGCCTGATGACACTCACACAGCAAATCAGTAAGGGTTGGCGCCTCCTTCTGAAGCACACTCTCAACCCCTTGACGCGCAGACTGGCGCGTACGTCATTTGGCCCTTTCTCGCTCATCCAGCATGTGGGACGGAAAAGTGGGAAACCCTACGAAACACCCATTATTGTGGCGCGGATTGACGATGGCTTTGTGATCGAACTCACTTATGGTCCTGAGGTGGATTGGTATAAAAACGTAAAAGCGGCAGGCGGCTGTAACATCCTCTGGCATGGTCATGAGTATGTAATCAACAGGCTGGAACCGCTCGATTCTGAAATCGGCAGATCGGCTTTTCCGCTGCCAGCGCAGTTGATCTTAACCCTGCTGAACAGGAATCATTTTGTAAAATTGACCAGCGCAATCTAGCAGGACTGCCAACGATGACCATTTATTTCTACAGCGCGTCTGAAGAGCCATATGGCTGTTTTTCCAATTTCTCCGCCCACGGCTTTGAGATAGACGGTGTGTATTACAAGACCAGCGAGCATTACTTTCAGGCGATGAAATTTAGCGGTTCGCCGCCGGATATGGCCGATGTGCGCCGGTCATCCACGCCGAAAATGGCCGCGTCGGTTGGGCGTGACCGCAACCGTCCGCTGCGATCCGACTGGGAAACGGTGAAGGATGACATCATGCGCAAAGCTGTGCTGTGCAAATTTGAGACGCACAGCGCCCTCGGTGATCTGCTTTTAGCCACAGACGATGAGGACATTGTCGAAAATGCGCCGGGGGATCGTTACTGGGGCGCAGGGCCAGATGGCACCGGCAAAAATATGCTCGGCCAAATCCTCATGGAAACCCGCGACATCCTCCGCGCACGATTGGAAACTTAGCGCTGCTACAAGCTGTCTAAATCAGGGGGCTTAACCGTATTCAGTGCCTGAAACCAGGCGCGCCTTTCCTCACTCCCCCAGCTTAGTCCATCATAAGGTTGATCTTCTCCGCTGAGCACTTCGGTTAGGTGAGCGATCCAATCGATCTGAAATGGCAATAAATCATCTCGTGGGCTGATGAAATAACTATCCACCAGAACCTCCCAGATTTCAGGGGTTGGAAACTTTAACAGCGCTTCTCCAGCCTCATGGCGAATAGGCGAGTCAAATAGATTATCATCCCAATTTACATCTCCATAACGCATCTGGTGAGCCAGGATTGGAAATGCATCAAATTGTTCACTTAATTTACCAATCAGATGCGTTGCTACGGCTCGAATGGGGATATTACCCCGCCAGCTTCGAGCCATTTCAACAAGCTGATTATAAGCATTCTGATCTGATTTTGCGGCTTTATCGTAGAGACGCATAAGCTGTAGGTAGGCAGGTGAAGATTTGTATTCAAGCTGATCTGCGCGACGCCGCTGATTTGTATCATGACTAGGAACTTCATCCCAATCACTTATGTGATGTGCCAGTAACTCGTTCAATTGCGGCCATCTGCGTGAAACATGCTTGATTATTGGATTGTCTTTGTCCCTCAAACACATTTGCACCACTGTATCTAATCTGTCATTCAGCCACGATTGCGCTTCTTCTGTAGTTGCCAGGAGCGTAGCAATGATGTCGAAATCCAAAAGATCAGGTTGAGAGTCAAGTAGTTTAAACAGCTGCTGAACCACGATTTGTTTAAATTTTTCGGAATGATGATGGCGCAATGCGTCGATGCCCAGATACTGCCTTTGCACTAATGGATGCGCTTCGTCGATAGCCTGAAAAAACCATGTGCGGTTGGCTGGATGATTATCCGCTAATGTGGAAAGTTCATTGAGCAGATCGATTTGCAGAATCCCTCTGCTGTTACTCCGGACATCTGTAATCTCTAGATTTTGTTCACGCTGTAAAAGTGCGGCACGGGCAAGTTCTTCAAATTCCTTTGCCAGCTTATTCGCTGGAGTAGCAGAATAAGCACGCAGCGCATAAATTCTGAGCCAGCCATTTAAATTTTCATCCAGAATCAGATTAGTCAGTTGAGGTAGTATTTGCATGGATCGGAATGCGACAAGCAGTCTGGCTGCAAGAAGACTTATATAAGGCGGCGCGTGGTAAACGAGTTGAAGCATATCATGAGCAGCCGTGTCACGATTTTTCCAGGTGAATTGTTTTGATGAAGGGAGCATAAAGGAAACACAGTAAGCCGTGCTGGAGCTTTGAAAGTAAATGATTAAAATAATTGTACTGTAAATTTCAGCGCACGACCAATCTGTGCCTTCGAAAATGAGGGGCTTTTGGGTTGTTTGACAACTTCGGTGTTTTCTACTCATTTATAAATATGAGAGATTGATATATGCTTATAGAAGCAAGTTATTTCGATTCCGCCTTAACCATAAATGACCTCAAAGCAGCTTTAGAAAAAGATGAACTTATCGGATTTTTAAAGCTGCAGATCCAATTTTCGCAGAGCATTGAGCACTATGTCGATATAATATAATGAAGTGGAACTATGAACCTTGACTTAATCTGGTGATAGGTAAATCAGGTTATGACCTGGTAACTTAGTTAATAAATATAATGATTACTTTCGAGAGAACAGCCACCTGAAGGTGCCTGAAATATGATGAATAAATCCATTCAATCCAATCCTGCTCTTGTTGATTTATATGAACTCGGTAGGGATCATAAACTCCGACACATTGCTGATTTTGAGGGGTTACAAAGTGTAGATGAGGTAATAACACGCTCCAATCATCTGTTGTTTCGTGAGGGACACAAATTTTATCAACTTGATGTGTCTGACCTGGTGAATGAAGTTTGATACAACTCAGAAAATAGACAGATCTATTCTATCGATCTAATCCTGGCGAAAATCAACGCTAAAGGATAACAGGTCAGAAGAGAACAGGGGTGAATCTGATGCGAGGCGATAACTGGATAGAGGATAACGAATATCCCGATGAGGACGACATTGAAGCCTTTGGCGAAGATTCGCCTCCCGATAATAACCCACTGACCATTGGTTACATCGGTAATTCGCGCAGGGGCTTCTGGACAAAAGAGCGCATCGTCCTCCTGGGTGTGGGTTTGATTCTGATCAGTGCGTTGTTGCTGCTGCTGATCCAGCTACCACGCTAAGACGGTGTCGTCAGGTCTTTGTCTTCCATTTCCCAGGCGTGATCCATTGTGTGATATGCAGTATGCCGGATCAGATACCGCAGCGGCCACTTTTTTGCCATTTTGCCCTCAGCATGATACGTCCGAATGGCATTGCAATAGGCGTCACGGTGTGTACTTATAACCTCATCGGTCAAATTCTCACTGTAAAGATTAGGCAAACCGAGCCCGCCAGCCCAGTCCATCTCATTCGCCAATGTATGGCGGACAATATGGTCGCGATCACGTCCGCCGCCGCGCGGCCCCTTCTTCAACTCAGCCGAGACGCGTCCACGGACATCATCGAAAAATGCCCAGCACGCCTGCATCAGGGTCAGTTCACGTTCTAATGCTTCGCTCGATACAGCTTGTTTGTCGATGCTTGAAAACGCAAATGAGATTCCCCAGAAGTCAGTTGAGCCTGTGCCTGGATAGTGCTCGACAATGTCAAGCGTGGTGGCCGTTGCAAACTCGCCATCCATCCCGGCCAGCTTCGCCACCTGAGCATAGCGTGGAAGATAGGACTGCAATTTTTCAATCGCAGCGTCCTCAGTCTTTGCACCACGCTCCAGACCGGGCCAGTCCGGCGCCACGGCTACCACCTTTTTGCCTTTCGGCCCGATTTCGAGCGTTACCCGAAGTTGATGAGTCATATCTTCTCTCCATACGGTCAAGAGGTTAAGGTTTGCTCCTTAGCCATTTCAACCTGTTTTGGTGAGATTTTACCATCTAAAGCAGAAATAGAACACATGTCCGATCCAGATAGCCCTCACAGCATTTTGGAAAAATGGCACACCATCCTCCTGATCGTGGTTTTGATTCTAAATCTGCCATAGTACAATTCCTAACGATTATGCGATGTGAGGCTGCATTTTGTTTATATACATATGTACTTGATGCTGTTAAGACTTGAAGATATGCGGTCTGGCGTGATATCGAAGAAAGGCACGATATGGACGGAACAAGGCTACAGAATGTGCTGGCCGAGGGCATTGCGATGGGGATACCTGGGTTGTCGGTCGCTGTAGGATTGGGCGATCAGTTGGTGTGGACAGGCACGGCTGGCTACAGTCAGCTACTGCAAAAAGTACCCGTAACAACGAATGACCGTTTTGGCATTGGCAGCATTACCAAAACTTTTGTGGCGCGGGTTATTTTGCAATTGGTTGATGAAGGCAAGGTCAGCCTCGACCGGACTTGCACAGATTACCTGGATGAGAAGGTTATAAAGAATATTCCCAACGTCGAAAGAGCCACTCTCCGCCAACTCATCAACCATCAGAGCGGCGTGCCGACCTGGGAATTTCAGCCCGATTGGATCCGCAAAGGGCGCGGCGATCAGATGACTTTGGGCAAAATATGGAGTAAGACGGAAACGCTGGATTACATCAACCAGGGACAAATTACAGTCGAATATGCGCCAGGTGACAAATACAGTTATTCCAATACCAACTATACGCTGCTTGGACTCGTGATTGAGGCGGTTACAGGGGCGGATGCAGTCGCAGAAATCCGCCGGCGAATTCTGGAACCGTTGGGCATGCACAATACATTCATGGAGTCCTTCGAGCCGATTCCAGGCGGCATCGTCAATCATTATCATTATGCGACACCGAACTTTGCCGAGGTCGCGGGTATTCACCCCACATTCACAGAGATTCGGCACTATCTGGTGGAATCAACGTCAGGCAATCTATCGCCGGAATGGGCAGCCGGTGGAATGGTGGCCTCTGCTAGTGACCTGGTACGTTGGATGCAATCCATTCGAGATGGCGAATTAGTCAGCGCGGCTATGCAGCGGGAAACCTTCACTTATTATTCACCGCAGGAGCCCGTCGAGAACGAGTATTTGCAGGGGATAGCAAAGGTCAATGATTTTTATCATGGCCTGGCTGCCTATGGTCACGGCGGTGGCACACTTGGCTTTACAGCACAGATGTATTGGTTAGAGCAACCTGATGTGATCGTCGTCCTGCTGACCAATGTGGGCGGGATGCACAGCGGATTGTCAGTATCGCCTGTGGGGTTGTTTTATAAATATGTACTGCTGCCAGCGGTGATGGATGTTTTGGCCCAGTGATTCGTCAATGCTCCATCTTGGCTAATCCAATTGAGCAAACGCGCCATAATAAATTACCATATTCAGCATAATCCAGGCGAAACAGCGCATCGTCCTGCTGATTATGATTAGCGTGCTATTAGCGTGCTAATGAAGGACAGTTAACTTGTGAGTAATGTCGTTAACGCATTTGGTTCTTACTTAATATGACAAAATTGCCGGTAAACTTTACATATGACCTCAGCAAAGAGTTGCAAGGTCAACAACTCATCTCATCATCACTGGATGACTCTGGACGATTGTTTGTCTTAACAACCTCAGAAGATGTGATTTATCGTGAAAAAAATGAGACATCTCCTCGTTTACAAACCCAGAAACCGCATGATTTTGTGGTCACTGAAGTGACACCACACTATAGCGCCAGTTACACAATTCCCAATCAATACTGGAACTTTCATCAGGTTCAGCCCTTAGCTGATGATGAGTTGTTATTGGTTTGTAGCCGAGCGCGCTTTCGTACGTATGAAGATTACGATTTGAACGCATCAGTCTTTACCCTTGATGGTCTGAAAACGCGTGAATTTCTACTGGGTGATGGTATTCAAGATGTACAAACAACCCATGATGGCATGATCTGGACAAGTTACATCGATGAAGGGGTTTTAGGCAACCATGATAAATATGGTTGGAGACACCCTATCGGCGCGGCGGGCTTGGTTCAGTGGGATCGCTATGGAAGCAAGTTGTACGAATTTCAGCCAACCAGCGGCGTGGGTACAATCACCGATTGCTACGCACTAAATGTGATTAATTCCACTGAGTTATGGATTTACTATTATACAGAATTCCCTCTCGTGAAGATTGTACAGCAGCGTGTCGCAGATTACTGGATGCCGCCTATTCGGGGTAGCAGTCACTTCGCTGTATGGCAGCAGTATGTATTGTTCTACGGTAATTATGATGATCGCTTATTGCGTTTATATGAACTCAGCAATGATCATAAACTCGTTCATATAGCCGATTTTGAAGGGTTGGAAAGTGTGCATGAGGTAATAACACGCTCCAACCATCTGTTGTTTCGTGAAGGACACCATTTTTATCAACTTGATATGGCTGACCTCGTGACTTCTTACGGTTGAATAGAATCCAAACCCTTGTTTGCTATTAGCGACCTATCTATCACCCACCACCCACCAAAAGCCCCTAATCGCTATTCTTCTGGCGGTCACGGAAAGCGGCCACGTTATAGCGATTGGCGCACCGCTCACTGCAAAAACGCCGCGATTTATTGCGCGACGTATCCACAAATACATCCCGGCAGGGTTCAGCCGCACAACTGCGCATGCGCTCAATGTCGTAATGCTGCGCCACGGCAATGATTCCCCGCGCACATTCAACGCTGAGTTGTTGCAACAAGGTTGAGCCCACTGGAAGCTCAAACTGAAGGGACAAACCGTGTTCATCCGGCACGGCCTGCACTGTGATATGCGACTGTGCCAGCAGCGGATTCAACTGCGCGGTCATTTCTCCGGCTGAATCTGCTGTCCAGCAGAGACGCAATTGCTCCCGGAGTTGACGCGCCTGTTCCAGGTCATGATGTTTCACACCTTCGGCATGATTCAATGTAAGCCCGTGTCCATCTAAAAATCGCTCAAGATCAGCCGGTTCGCGCAGATGCTCAGGCTCCTCCAGAAAGAGGTCATAGGTATTGATGAAATCCTCGATTAGTCTGGCTCGGTTATTTTCGTAAGCATTCAAAGTATATTGACTCCTTACTTAAAATTCGTTATAGTAAGGATTATATTCTATTTAGACGCTTACATCAATCCATCTCTGTAACCACGAGGATCTCTATGAGCAATCCATCTCTGAGAAGCCGCTTGTTTGGTGTTGAAAAAATTTCGACGATGCGCAATTTCTGGGTGCTGTGGAGTGCTACCGCCGCCTCGAATCTGGCGGATGGCATCTTTAAGCTGGCGCTACCACTGCTGGCAACCAGCCTGACCGATTCACCGGCTTTGATCGCCGGCGTCGCCTTTGCCGTGCGGTTGCCCTGGCTGTTGTTTGCCTTACTGGCAGGCGTCCTGGCTGACCGTTTTGACCGGCGCGTGATGATGATCAATGCCAATGCGATTCGTGTAATAGCACTGCTCATTATGGTGCTCATCAGCTTAATGGGCGGGATGACGCTGCCGGTAATCTATCTGGTTGCTCTCCTGCTCGGCATTGCGGAAACACTGGCCGATACCGCCGGATCGTCCATTTTGCCGTCGATGGTAGACGCCGAAGGTCTGGAGCAGGCGAATGCGCGGCTGGTCGGTGTCACTACGTTGACGAATGAATTTATAGGGCCACCGCTGGGTGGCGCACTGGCCGCGATGAGTTTCGCGCTGGCATTTGCGACCAGTTCCGGGCTGTATCTGGCCGCCGCTATCGCCATCATCTTTATCAGCGGGTCGTACAGGCCACAACGCACTTCAGGCACAGAACAAAGGCTTCTCGCAGAAATGGCGGCAGGGTTACGCTATGTCTGGGAGAATCGATTGCTGCGCGCATTGGTCATTATTGTGGCGGTGATGAATGTCGGCTGGAGTGCTTGGATGTCGATTATGGTGCTGTATGTAGTCGACCCCGGCCCCGGCGGTTTATCTGAAGTAGGTTATGGCGTCATGCTGACCAGCATCGGTATCGGCGGATTGCTCGGCACCGTCATTGCTGTTCCCTTTGTGAAGCGCTTTGGGCGGAAATGGGCAATTGCTGCTGACATTGGGGGCACATTTGTCATGCTGGCGATCCCAGCGTTGACCGCTAACGCCTGGATGATTGGCGCAGCAGCAGTGATTGGTGGGTTGGGTGGTGCCATGTGGAGCATCGTCGTGGCGTCCATTCGCCAGCAGATTATACCCGATAGCATGTTGGGTAAAAGCAGTGGCGTGTTCAGGTTATTTGGATACGGGGCGCTGCCAGTTGGTTCGGCGCTGGCAGGCTTAATTGCAGAATTATTCGGCATTCCAGCCGTATTTGCGCTGTGTGCGGCGCTGACTCTCTTTTTGTTGATCCCGTTTTACCGCGACATCACGCCTGCATTGAAAGCTTCTGCGCAAGCGTGATAGTGCGCAACAAACCGAATTCTCGCATAAGATCAGTTTCAGGTTTTTTCCACCTGAGGCGAGCTTAAATTTTTTGTAGAAACTGGCTCACGTAGCCACTGATACAAAAATCCCCCGATAGCAGCCCCAATAATAGGCGCAAAGATGTAGATCCATTGGTCTGTTCCAATCCCTGCAACCAGTGCTGGGCCGATGGAACGTGCAGGGTTCATGGAGGCTCCGCTGATCGGCCCTCCCCACAAAGCATCCAACCCTACCGTCGCACCAATAGCAATTGCAGCCGTTTCACCCACAGCACGGGCGTCAGTTGCGACTGAAATAATCACAAACATGAGAAGTGATGTCAACAAGACCTCAAGCCCAAAAGATTGAGCCACTGAGCCGGATGGCAGGGTTGCCCCGATACCTGCCACATCCCCAAGCATAAGGCGCAGTGTTACTGCCCCCAGAATCGCTCCAATTGTCTGCCCGACCACATAAAACGGAATATCACGCCAGGGGAAATGTCGTGTCAGGGCAAACGCGATGGTGACTGCCGGGTTGAAGTGTGCGCCTGAAATATGCCCCGTAGCCGCGATCATAACCATAATGATTAATCCAAATGTGAAGGCAATACCGATATGCCCTAACGCACCTGTTTCAGCATTCACCATGATTGCCCCGCAACCAGCTGTAACCAGTGCATATGTACCTATGAGTTCGGCACCTGTCCGCCTTAATAAATCACTATTCACCATTTGCACTTTATCAAACAAACACAGCTTCAAAAGCGGGCAGATTTCCATGAATATCACCGAAAATTGTGATTTTATTGATCATGTTTATGCTCCTGGTTTGAGATCGTACAAGAAATGTTTGATACGTGACTGTAAACGCGTGGCAATATCCTTGAACGCCTGCTGACGATCTTTATAATTCTCAATAATGACAGGGTCAGGGAATCCCCAGTGAAGCTCTTGACCTTCTCCGGGAAAGGTCGGACAAATTTCACGCGCTCGATCACAAACCGTAATCACGGTATCAAAAGTCTCATCAGCAAAATCATCGAAACTCTTGGCGTATTGAGAGCGAATATCGATGCCTATTAAATCCATTGTGCGAATCGCATCGGGGTGGATGCTTGCAGGCTCACTACCAGAACTGGCTACATTAATCTGACCATGACTAAGCTGACGCATCAGACCTTCTGCCATCTGGCTACGAGCACTGTTATGTGTACAGACGAACATTACTTTTGGTTTTGGCATGAGAGGCATATTCTCCTCATTTTGACCAACAACCGCGGGGTGAATTGCCATGCCTGCATCACGATAGAGGCGTTGCAGATGATCCAGATCGAGACTGTAGTAGTTATCGCGTCCATCGGCTTCACTGCGACGCATGGTCACCAACTGCCCTTCACGCAGTTGTTTGAGGTGATACGACACCAGATTTAATGGTTGTCCCAGCAGACTTACGAGTTCGTTGACACGATAATCGCCAATCGTAAGTGACTGTACCAGTTGCCAGCGCAGGTCATGAGCCAGAAGTTTGATGACTTGGGGCGGTGTCTCAGCGCTCATGGTGTTTCTGCTTCAAGCTCACCAAGCCATGTTTTGATTTTCAGTTCAATCTGATCGCGCACCTCCCGGAATTTCGCCATGATGTCTTCGTCATCGCCGGTTGCTGCTGCGGGATCATCAAAGGGCCAGTGCAATTTTTCCCGTCCCATCGCGACAATAGCAGAGGGGCAGTTCTCGTCAGCATCAGAACAAACGGTAATGATGTAACTGTAATAGCGTTTACCCCCCAGGTTGCCAACATAATCTGAAGTTTGTTCACGAATATCGATTCCAACCTCATCCATAACGCGGATGGTGTAGGGATTGATGCCCTTAGGCTCTAAGCCTGCGCTAAACACCTCGTAACGATCTGCTGCCAGGTGCCGTAATAAAGCCTCCCCCATCTGTGATCGTGCCGAATTTCCGGTGCAGAGAAACAACACATTTGATTTGTTCACAGGTATGCTCCAATTTCAATTAGTACAATCTATTTAGTAATATTTTACGAAGTGTATCCCTGAACTATCGCGCTGTCAATAAAACCGCCGACCGAATTTCCCACCACAATAAAAATTTGCGCTTCTTAAAGATATGGTATACCATATGTCAATCCAATAGTGAATCAAGCATTGACCGGACAAAATTTTGAAACTACAACGCCTTAGCCTTAAAGATCAGGCAGCCGATATCTTACGCGACAGAATTATCTGCGGTCAGATCCCAACCGGCACGAAATTAGTGGAACGCGAAGTAGCAGACCTATTGGGTGTCAGCCGTGCGCCAGCGCGGGATGCGCTGATGCAGCTCGAAAAAGAGGGGCTTGTCGTCAGTAAACTCGATGCCCGTTATGTGATCGAACTGACGGAACGTGATATCCGCGAACTCCATGCTGTCCGGCTGGAGCTGGAGCGTCTGGCGATTGATCTGGCGACACAGAATACCAACTCAGCTTACAAAGTCGCGCAGAATCAAACCCTCAAGCTGATGGAGGACGCCATTAAAAGTGGCGACAATATTGCTTTTGCCCGGGCAGATGTGAAAGGCCATACGCTCATCTGGGAGCAATCACAGAATGCGCATCTCAAAAACACGCTGCATTCGATGATTGGCCCGATTTTTATGTTTATGGCGAATTCTGCCGAACTTTATAACTGGGAAGAAACCTTCGAACTGCACACTGATCTTGTCAGGTGCATTAATCTGGGGGATTGTGAGGCGGCGCGCGCCAGTATCGAACGGCATATGAAAAATTCATGCGAACGTTCGCTGGGTGTTTTTCACACCCGTGTGCTGCATTTACAGGAACAAAACATTTGAGTAGCAGAGATCCCTGATTATTTATCAGATGTGGTATACCATATATGGTATGGTAAAGATTAGAGCAAGGAGGAAGACCTATCAGGCAACCGCGAGGAGCACATAAATTCAAGTTTTCGACCAGAATATAGATTCTTTTAAGGAGTTTGCAGTGTTTAGATTACGATTTAAATCACTTTTCATAATGACTTTACTTCTATCGCTGGTGATGCTTTCCGGTGTCGCAGCCCAGGATATGGAATACAGCGAATCACCGATGCTGACCGCCAGAGTCGAAGCAGGTGAATTACCCTCCGTCAGCGAGCGCCTTCCGGTTGACCCGCTGGTGGTCGAACCTGTTGCTGAGATGGGCGTTTATGGTGGAACCCTGCGTTTCGCCGAAGCGAATGCCAGCATGTGGAGTGCCTCTACATTACGGCAGGCCGGTCTGTTCCAGTACGATATGAACAATGTCGAAATTACCGTCGACATGGCCAAAGACTTCTCCTTCAATGATGACCTGAGCGCACTGACGATTGTCCTGCGTGACGGCCTGAAGTGGTCAGACGGTGAACCCCTGACGACTGAAGACATCATGTTCTGGTGGGAAGACATCGCCAATAATGCCGAACTCAGCCCCAATGGCCCCGGCACATTCTGGACATTTGAAGAAGGCCCGGTCGTATTTGAGGCCACCAGCCCAACGGAGATCACCCTCCAGTTCCCGCGCCCATACCCGATCATTCTGGATCGTCTGGGCCGCACCTACTTCTCAACCGACACGCAGCTTTTCGCCCCGAAGCATTATCTGGAAAAATGGCATGGCACCTATAACGAAGATGCCGCCACTGTGGCCACAGACGAAGGTTTCGAAAACTGGGTGCAGGCATTCCGTGCGCATCTGTCCCCGGCACGCTGGTATGAACCAGAACGTCCCTGGGTATGGCGCTGGATTCCAGTTGAGGAAACATCAGACCGTATCATCTACGAACGTAACCCCTATTACCACGCCGTTGATCCTTCAGGTCAGCAGCTCCCGTACATTGATGAGGTCAGCGTCGCGCTGATCAGTGACCAGCAGACCATGACCCTGCGCGCTTCATCGGGTGAGCTCGACTTTGAAGCCTACTACCTCAACGCTGCCGATCTGGCGGTCTATCGTGGTGGTGAAGAAGCCGGAAATTACAAAACACTCATCGCCGGTCAGTTACGCCCCAGTGATCTGACACTGATGCCCAATCGCAATGTTCAGGACCCGGTACTGAATGAACTGTTCAACAGCCGCGATTTCCGCATTGCACTGTCGGTCGGCATTGATCGTGACCGCATGAACGAAGCGCTGTACTTCGGCCTGGGTCGCCCGTATCCCGGTCTGCCGCTGCCAGAGAATCCCTACATTCCAGCAGAATGGACGACACTGCACATCGAGCATGATCCTGACCAGGCCAATCAACTGCTGGACTCGCTGGGTCTGACCGAGCGTGACGGTGATGGTTTCCGCCTGCGTTCCGATGGCGCACGTCTCAGCCTGCTGATCCAGATCGGTGTGCTGGAAGGTAATAAACAGGCCGCCTGTGAATTGGTCGCTGATGACTATCGTGCGATTGGTGTCGAAGTCATTTGCCAGTTGCTCGAAAATAGCCTGTTTAATGAACGCAGCCTCGCTAATGAACTTGAAATCCCGACATGGCATCTTGATCGAGGTGGCCGCTTTGGCCGCGCCAACCCGTTGTTCTGGGCCTTTGAAGACCCCGCACAGCAGCGTTGGGCGCCGATGTGGGCGACCTGGTTTGCCACTGATGGTATCGATGGTATTGAGCCACCCCAGGAAATCAAGGATCTGAATGACCTGTTCATTCAGTGGCAAGCCACCGAGTTTGGCTCCGATGCTTACAATGACTTAGGTCAGCAATACTTCCAGTATTTTGCCGACGAAGTCCCGATGATCGGTACAGTCGGCTTCTGGCCGCAGCCAATCGTGGTATCCAACCGCCTCCATAACGTTCCCGCAGAGAATATCTTCTGGGGTTCGGACAGCAACTTCTATCCACCCTATTACCCGGAACAATGGTTTATCCAGGAATAGTCTAAGCACGTCACGGGGTGAGGTTATTTCCTCACCCCGACTATCGATCATTTCTTTAGGATATGCTGACAAAACAACAGAAATTTCTAACTGATACGTTGTCAGGGCGGGTCTTAAAATCAGGCTGCTGATAAGTCCTGACCAATTTACAGCTTTCTGTTTAAGATTAATTTTTAGAATAATTGTTGAGGATAACCATGTGGAACTACACACTAAAACGTTTAATTTATATGTTTGTCACCTTAGCTGTGTTGAGTTTCGTGGTTTTTATGATCATCCAGCTCCCACCGGGTGATTACCTGACAACCTATATCACCGCCCAGCAATCTCAGGGAAACAGCATGGATGAAGCGGCAATTGCCGCGCTGCGTCGCCAGTATGGTCTGGACGGTTCATTCGTGGAGCAGTACTGGAAATGGATCACCAATTTTGTTCAGGGTGATATGGGACGCTCATTTGAGTGGAATCAACAGGTCAATGTGCTGCTGGCCGACCGTCTGCCGCTGACCATTCTGCTATCAGTCTCCACACTATTGTTTGTCTACGTGGTCGCTATTCCCATCGGCATTTATTCCGCGCTCAATCAATACAGTGTAGGCGACTACCTTTCCTCAATAATCGGCTTTATCGGCCTCGCCATACCCAATTTTATGCTCGCCCTGCTGATTATGTATTTTATGTTCAAGTTTTTTGGGATCAGTGCAGGCGGGTTATTTTCGGACGAATTTGCCATGGAGCCGTGGAGTCTGGGCAAAGTGTGGGATTTAATCCAGCATCTGTGGGTACCCATCTTTGTCATTGGCACCGCCGGGACTGCCGGCTTAATCCGTGTCATGCGTGGATCACTGCTGGATGAACTGGGCAAGCAATATGTCGTCACGGCACGCGCTAAAGGTGTGCAGGAGCGCCGCTTGATTTTCAAGTATCCGGTACGTGTGGCCATTAACCCCATTATCAGCACCATCGGCTGGCAACTGCCCAATATTATCTCCGGCGAAACGATTGTGGCTATCGTTCTGAGTCTGCCCACAACCGGGCCGTTACTGTACCGGGCGCTGCTGAGCCAGGATATGTATCTGGCGGGCAGCATCGTGCTCATGCTGGGTGTACTGACGTTGATCGGCACCTTTATCTCGGACATTCTGCTCATCGTCATCGATCCCCGAATTTCATTTGGTAAGAAGGTATAACTATGGATGCAACGACAGACAATCTGCCGGTGCAGGCACCGCAAAACACGGCTATGACCGACGCCGAAGAGCGCTATTATCTTGCATCCCAGTGGCAACTGATGTGGCGCAAATTCCGCAAGCATCGGCTGGCAGTGGTCGCAGCCCTCGTGCTTGCCCTGTTTTACATCGTCGCCGCCTCGTATGAATTCTGGCAACCGCATGGCACGACGACGCAATTCAATGACTACCTGAACGCGCCCCCCACGACGATCCGTTTGGTGGATGAAAACGGCACTTTCCGCGCACCGTTTATCTATGCCGTGACCAATGAATTGAACATGGATACATTCACCCGCGAATATACAGAAGACACCTCTCAGGTCTATCCGCTGCACTTTTTTGTGCGCGGTGAACCGTACAAACTGTGGGGCTTGATCGAGTCCGATATTCATTTCTTCGGCGCTGAAGGCGATGCAAAGCTTTTCCTGCTGGGGACGGACATGCTGGGTCGTGATCTTTTCTCGCGCATTCTGGCAGGCAGCCGCATCAGTCTGTCTGTAGGGCTGGTCGGCGTATTCCTCAGTTTTGTTTTAGGCTGCGTTCTGGGCGGCATTTCGGGTTATTTTGGTGGCCCCGTTGATATTGTCATCCAGCGAATTATTGAATTTCTGATCTCATTACCGACGATTCCACTCTGGCTGGCGCTCAGTGCGGCGGTACCGGCACGCTGGCCGCCGGTACAGGTCTACTTCGCCATCACGGTCATTCTTTCGATTTTTGGCTGGGCAGGTCTGGCGCGGGTGGTACGCGGCAAACTTCTGGAACTGCGTGAATACGATTATGTCACCGCGTCAACTCTGGCCGGGGCGAGTCACGCCCATATCATCGGACGGCATCTGCTGCCCGGTTTTATGAGTTACCTCATCGTGCATCTGACCTTAGCCATCCCCGGCATGATTCTGGCCGAAACCGCGCTCAGTTTCCTGGGTTTGGGTATCCGGCCACCCGCGGTGAGCTGGGGCACACTGATGCAGGACGCGCAAAATATCCGCAGTATTGCGGTACAACCGTGGATGCTCACACCCGGCCTGTTTGTGATCATCGCGGTACTCATGTTTAACTTTGTTGGCGACGGCCTGCGTGATGCCGCCGACCCCTATAGATAAGGAGCAGTGGTGAGCGACAATGATGTCCTGCTCGAAGTCAAGGATTTACGCACCTATTTTCATCTCGACGATGGGGTGCTGAAAGCAGTCGATGGCGTTTCATTTAACATTTATCCCAACCGCGTGCTCGGTATCGTGGGTGAAAGCGGCTGTGGCAAGAGTATTACGGCGCGCAGCATCCTGCGGATTGTGCCCCCTCCCGGCAAAGTCGAGGGAGAGATCATTCTTCATCAGAATGGCAGCACGGTTGATATGGCTCAATTATCCCCACACGGCCCTGAAATCCGGGCGATTCGTGGTCAGGATATTGCGATGATTTTCCAGGAGCCGATGTCAGCTTTTTCGCCGGTGCATACCATTGGCAACCAGATCATGGAAGCGGTGCTGGTGCATGAACAGGTCGAACCTGCGGAAGCCCGCCGCCGTGCGGTTGAGCTGCTGCGTCAGGTGGGCATTTCGATGCCGGATCGGCGCGTGGATAACTATCCCCACCAGTTATCCGGCGGTATGTTACAACGCGCAATGATCGCCATGGCCTTAGCGCTGCGCCCCAAAATCCTGATTGCGGACGAACCGACGACCGCGCTCGACGTGACGATTCAGGCGCAGATTCTACGTTTGATGAAGAAACTCAAAGACGACATCGGCATGTCGATCATCTTCATCACCCATGATCTGGGTGTCATCGCCAATATGGCCGATGATGTCGCGGTGATGTATCTGGGCCGGATTGTTGAGTTTGGCACTGTCCGCCAGATTTTCCGCAACCCCAAACACCCCTATACGCAGGCACTGCTGAAATCCATCCCGATGATCGGCGCGAAACGGGGTGACAAGCTGGCCTCTATTGAAGGCACTGTGCCGATCCCGATTAACCCACCGCGCCAATGTGGCTTTGCCGAGCGCTGCACCGAATTTATCGCCGGACGCTGTGATGCCGATGTGCCGCCGCTGATTGAAGTCGAACCGGGGCATTTTGCACGCTGCATCCTGTACGAGAACGAGGCAGTCTGATGGAAACCCAAATCAACACGGCACAACATCTGCTCGAAGTCAAAGGGCTGAAGAAACACTTCCCGATACACGCGGGCTTTTTACGGCGCACGGTCGGCTTTGTCTACGCTGTGGATGATGTCAATTTTACAATCTCACCCGGCGAAACACTCGCGCTGGTGGGTGAAAGTGGCAGCGGCAAAACAACTCTGGGGCGCTGTGTGGTGCGCGCATTACCGGTCACCGATGGCGAAATTCTGCTGAACACGGGTGAGGGTCAGGTCGACCTGAGTCCCATGTCCCGCGCTGAATTACGGCCATTACGCCGCCATTTCCAGATGGTGTTTCAAGACCCGTATCTGAGCCTGAACCCGCGCAAGACTATTCTCGATATTGTCGGTGAGCCCCTGCGCATCAACAATATCGCCGAAGGCAGAGCGCTGGAAAACCGCGTGCGCGAACTGGTCGATATGGTCGGCCTGAATATCAAGTATCTCAATCGCTATCCACATGCCTTCAGCGGCGGTCAGCGCCAGCGCATCGGCATTGCGCGTGCTTTGGCGCTTAATCCAGAACTGATTGTGTGCGATGAGCCGGTTTCGGCGCTGGATGTTTCGGTTCAGGCGCAAATCCTGAATCTGTTGCAGGATTTGCAGCGTGAACTGGGGCTGACCTATCTGTTCATCGCTCATGATCTGAGCGTGGTCGAGCATATTTCTGACCGCGTGGCGGTGATGTATGTCGGCAAGATTGTCGAGATGGGTACCACTGAAGAACTGTTTCAGAATCCCAAACACCCCTATACCGAAGCTCTGCTTTCCGCCATTCCACGACCCGACCCTGACCGTCCTCTGTCTGAATTAACGCTGGAAGGCGAAATACCTAATCCGTCTAACCCGCCGAGCGGTTGTTATTTCCATCCGCGCTGCAAATATGCGCAGGATATCTGTAGACGTGAGGCACCGCCGCTGGTGCCGGTAGAGGGTAAACATCTGGCCGCCTGCCACTTCAGTGATGAGCTGGAACTTCAGGGCGTTGAGGTTTAACCATGTCGGGAATGTTGGTGGTGTTGATTATCGTCGTGGCGCTGATGACATTCTCCATCAGCCTGATTCTGCGCTGGGCGTTTCGCCAGGTCAGCTATCAGGTTGAACGGCGTTTTCGCCATGCGGACACGCTGGTGAATGATGGCATCATCCCGCCGGAATGGCTGCAACGTTATCAGGCCGAGGTCGAGCGGCTGCGCAGTAAAGGCGCTTCAGCTCAGGATATGGCGCGTGTAATGGATCAAGCCCAGTCGGACTGCCTGCGCAAAATCGACACATTGATTCAGTTTTTCGAGAAAAGCCCGTTTGTGGATAACGCCGGAACCCGTGAACTGCTGCTGAAGGAACTCAACACGCAGCGTCAGAACTGGTCACGGACAGAATGGGAGTCGCTGCCGGGTTAAATTTCTAAGCATTGTCAACCTCACCCCTCCTTGCCTATGGCAATTCCTCCCCTCTCCAGTTTGGAGAGGGGAAAGTGAGCGAAGCGAGCAGGGGTGAGGTTAAAGCAGATAGCATCCGCTATCCTTTGCAAGGATAAACTCTCTACATAAAACACTGTTTTTTATAATTTTAATGAGGATTTATGAGCAACTTATATTTAGAACATGAATGGCACCGTACCCGGCCAGATCTGATGATCTATCTGCCGGACACGCTGGACGGGCCAGACGCGGCCAACCAGCATTTTAATGTGATTGCTTCACCCAGCGGGGCGTTCCTCGCCTTCTGGACCATGTCGACATTTGAGAACGCCGACGATCAGCGCGTGGTGTGCAGCCGCTCGACGGATCGCGGTCAGACATGGTCACAGCCGCAGGTCATTGATGGCCCGCAGGCCGGTGATGCCTCGCGTACTGGTTTAGCCAGTTGGGAATTTCCGATTGTCGCGCCGCTGGCGGGTGGTGGTCATCGAGTCTATTGCTTCTATAACAAAAATGTCGGCATTGATGATGGCCGCCCCGATACGACCGGGGTCATGCGCTGCCGTTATTCTGACGATGATGGCGTGACATGGAGCGCCGAAACGTTTGATTATCCCATCGCGCCCAATGCCATCAGCCACCCCGACCCCAAAGTTCCGGCAAACTGGATCGTGTATCAGAATGTCTTCACCACACCGGAAGGGCATGTGCTGGCGCCGTTCACGCGCTGGGCCAGTGATACTTTCGACCCAGCGCGGGCGATGAATCTGTCCCTGCTGGAACACTGGTCAGAAATCTGTTTTCTGCGTTTCGAGAACATCCTGACCGAGCCTGACCCGGCCAAGCTGATTGTCACCACCTGGCCGAAAACCCCGCATGGCCTTCAGGTCGAAAGTCCCTATCGCCCCGGCGTGAGTGTGGCGCAGGAGCCGACCGTTCAGGCCTTATCCGATAACCGCCTGATCTGCGTCATGCGCACCTTGACCGGCCTGAATTATTACGCGCTGTCGGAAGATGATGGCCGCACCTGGGATACCCCGCGCCCGTTGCGCTACGAACCCGGCGGCAATCCCATTCTTAACCCGATCACGCCCAGCCCGCTTTATCGCCTGCAGGATGGCCGTTATCTGCTCCTGTTCTACAACAACGATGGCACCGCCAACGGCGGCAAATCGCCCACAGATTCCAAAAATAATCGTTATCCGGTATGGTTGACGGTTGGCCGTGAAATCCCCGGTGAGCGTGATCATCCGCTGCGCTTTGGCCCGCCGAAGATTCTGGCCAGCTCCGATGGTGTACTCATTCCGCATACCGGCGGCACCCAGGTGGCCGCCTATCCCAGCTTTGTCGATGACGGTGATGATCGCATCCTGTTCTATCCCGACCGAAAACACTGGCTTTTAGGCAAACGCATCACTGACGAATGGCTGGCAGATTGCGACCCGGATGTGAACCCTGTCCATCTGCGCCCACCCATGACTATTGACCAGATTCAGCGCGACTGAGAGTGGATTTTTAACATGCCAATTGATCTGAACCAAGAAGTTCAACGCACCCAACCGGATTACATTACGTATATGCCGGGCAGCGTGGATGGCTCTACGCACGACACCGGCAACGAGCATTTTCTGGTGTTTGATGGCCCGGATGGCTCGATGATGGCTGTGTGGACTCAGAGTGTTTTTGAAACATCGGGCGACCATCGCATTGTTTTCGCCCGTTCCGACGATGAAGGCGTCACCTGGACAAAACCCATTAAACTGGCGGGGCCATCAAAAATCGGTGACGGTTACATGGCAAGCTGGGGCTTTCCGCTGGTCAGCCAGTCGGGACGCATCTATGTGGTGTACAACCAGTATCAGGGCATTGATGACGTCATGCCGCAGTTCACGGGCACGATGGATTGTGTCTACAGTGACGATATGGGCAAAACCTGGAGTCAGGCGCAGACGATTCCCATGCAGCGCAGTCCGCATGATCACCCAGATGAAAGCATCCCTTCCAACTGGATTGTCTGGCAGATGCCCATGCGCGATTTAGAGGGGCGCTGGTTCACCGGTTTTTCGCGCTGGCTCAGCAAAGAGGTGCGCACACCCCCGCATGTCCGCTCCTGGACAGCCTGGGAATCCGTCGTAGAGTTCATGCGCTTTATGAATATCGACGACGACCCGGAACCGGCAGATATCCAAATCTCGTTTTCGGCCTGGGGCGATCAGGCCCTGCGGGTGCCGCATTACACCAACCCATTGCTGAGTGTCGCGCAGGAG
Organism: Aggregatilineales bacterium; assembly: GCA_038258185.1. GTDB lineage: Bacteria > Chloroflexota > Anaerolineae > Aggregatilineales > Phototrophicaceae > JAIOHN01. Next base: position 28,717 of record JBBSQD010000016.1, read on the forward strand.
CCGAGTCTTGTCCGCCTGCCGGATGATCGCCTGTTCTGTGTATTCCGTACTATGAGTGGCATGATCTGGTACAGCGTGTCCGCCGACGATGGCGAAACCTGGACGAATCCGCGTCCGCTGCTGCGTCATGATGGCGGCCTGCCCATTATCGAGCCGATCTGCTGCTGCCCCATTTATCCGCTGAGTGATGGGCGCTATGTGCTGCTGTGCCATGAAAATGATGGGCGCTATGAGGGATCACAACCGGAAGATACCAGCCGCCACCGCTACCCGGCCTATATCGCACTGGGCGAGTTCCGGCCAGATGCCGACCAGCCACTGTGGTTCAGCGAAAGCAAACAGTTGATGCACCACGATGGCATCGGGTTAGGGCCAGCCAAACGCACCGATCTCGGCGTGTATAGCAGCTTTACCAATCGCGACGGCAACGATGTCCTGTGGCATCCCGACCGCAAATTCTTCCTGCTCGGCAAGCGCATTACACAAGAATGGCTGGCCGACCTGACCGTGCCAGCGGAGTAAATCACATGAATATCGCAACAGACATTGACATAGAACTGCAACGCACCCAGCCGGATTATGTCGTGTACAAACCCGGCAGCCTGGACGGTTCCAGCTTTGATACCGGCAACGAGCATTTTCTGGTTTTCGATGGGCCGGATGGCTCCATGATGGCCGTGTGGACACAGAGCAGTTACGAAAACGCCGGTGATCACCGGATGGTGTTCGCCCGTTCCGACGATGAAGGCGTTACCTGGACCAAACCGATCAAACTCGCTGGGCCGGATCGTCCCAGCGGCGGTATTATTTCCAGTTGGGGCTTTCCGCTGGTGAGCACATCCGGGCGCATTTACGTGGTCTACAATCAGACGCAGGGTGTTGTCGATGTATCGCACAGCATGACCGGCACGATGGATTGCGTCTACAGTGATGACATGGGCAAAACCTGGACATCACCCGGCACGATCCCTATGGCGCATAACCGCTATGATCACCCTGACCCGAATGTCCCTTGTAACTGGATTGTCTGGCAGAAACCGATACTGGATTTGCAGGGGCGCTGGTTCACTGGCTTTACGCATTGGGTCAGCCATGCGCGGCGCACGCCCACCCACAACAATTCGTGGACGAGCCTGGAAGCCGTGGTCGAGTTTATGCGCTTCGAAAACATCAACGATGACCCTGACCCGGCAGACATCAAAATCACCTACTCCAATCCAGACCGCGCATTACGGGTGCCGCATTACACCAATCCGCTGCTGAGTGTCGCGCAGGAACCGAGCCTCGTGCGCCTGCCGGATGATCGCTTATTCTGTGTCATGCGCACCATGAGCGGCATGGTCTGGTACAGCGTGTCTGCCGATGATGGTTACACATGGTCAAACCCTGCGCCTTTGCTGCGCCGCGACAAGGGCCAACCCATCCGTGAGCCGTTGTGCTGCTGCCCGATTTATCAACTGCATGATGGCCGTTATGTGCTGCTGCATCACAATAACGATGGCCGCGTGAATGGATCGGAACCGGAAGAAACGATGAAAAATCGCGCTCCGGCGTTTATCGCCCTGGGTGAATTCCGGCCAGATGCTGACCAGCCGATCTGGTTCAGCGAGAGTAAGCAGTTGATGCATCACGACTGGTATGGTATTGGGCCAGCACAACGTGCCGATATCGGTGTGTATCCCAGTTTTACCAACCGCAATAATAACGATGTTCTCTGGCATCCCGACCGCAAATTCTTCCTGCTCGGCAAGAAGATCACACCGGAATGGCTGGCGGATTTGCAGGTACCCAAATAAGGAACATCATGAAAATCACGAATGTCAAAACCTTTTTGGTCGAGGGGATCAAATACAACTGGACGCTGGTCAAGGTTGAGACTGATAGCGGCCTGCACGGCTGGGGAGAGGCGACCAACTGGCCCGGTTCCCCGCTGATCGAAGCCGCCTGCCAGCATGTCGGCCAGTTTATCATCGGTCAGGATGCGCGTCGCATTGATTACCTGTGGACGAAAATCTACCGCGACATGAGCTGGTTAGGTCAGGCCGGGCCACTATTGTCCGCCATTAGCGCCATTGACATTGCCCTGTGGGATCTTAAAGGCAAGGCGCTCGGCGTGCCCGTCTATGAATTGCTCGGCGGTGCCTATCGCACCCGCATCCAACTCTATGCCAATTACTGGTTTATCGATGGCGGCCATAGTGCCGATGATTATGGCCGGCAGGCGCGTGAAGTCATCGCACAGGGTTTTACCGCGCTCAAGTTTGACCCGTTTGCCCATGTCAATTACTGGTATGGCGAAGACCTGAGCGACAACAACAGCCTGACCGAACCGCAAAAACAACTGGCGGTGGATCTGGTCGCGTCGGTAGCGGAGGCCGTCGGCCCTGATGTTTCGATTGCAATTGAGACTCACGCTTTCCTCAACGGCCCGACGGCGGTCGAGATGGCACACCGTCTGGCCGCGCTCAAATTCAACTGCATGTGGTACGAAGAACCCGCCCTGCCGGAATATCCCGAATCAATTGCCGACATCCGGCGGCAGATTCCGCTGCCGGTCTGCGTCGGGGAGCGCCTTCACAGCCGTTATATGGCGCAACGCATTCTTGAACGCCATGCCGCCGACTTTTTAATGCCAGACATTACCCGCTGCGGCGGCATCAGTGAAATGCGCAAAATCGCCAATCTGGCCGAGGTCTATAATATCCCAGTCGCGCCGCACAACCCCAACGGCCCGATCTCGACGATTGCCTCTGCCCATACGATGGCGACTATTCCCAATTTTTTCCGACAGGAATTTATGTTCAAAGACACCGCCTGGCGCGATAGCTGTCTGTCGCATGTACTGCCGGTGGAAAACGGTTACTTCGTATTGCCGAATCGCCCCGGCCTGGGATTTGATCTCGACGAAGCTGAACTGTGTCGGCACCCCGGTCTGCGCACGCCGCCGTCTGATCGGACATTCTATATCTAGCGGCCCGATTGAAAGGATGAGCCAATGCCTCTGCCCAGAGTATTGATTACCAACACAGTCCCCCAGAACATTCTTGTCCCGCTGCAAGGTCTGTCTGAGGTCATACTCGGCCCCGATAAAGGGCTGACCACGCCCCGCGAAGAAGTGCTGCGACTGGCACCCGACATCGTGGGCATTATTAATCAAGGCGAACTGGTGATAGACGCCGAACTGCTCGACCGTGCCCCGCAGTTGCGCATTGTTGCCAATGTAGCAGCCGGCTTTAACAATATGGATACCAGCCTGATGGCCGCGCGTGGCGTGTGGGGCACCAATGTGCCCGATGCGTTTTATGAGGCCACAGCTGACTTTACGCTGGCGATGATTCTGGCGGTGGCGCGTTTCGTCATTAGCGGAGATCGCTTTGTCCGTGAGGGTAAATGGGTGCGCTTTGAACCCGGCATCTGGGACGGTGTGCGTCTGTCGGGCAAAACGCTCGGCATTGTCGGTTATGGCCGCACCGGCGAGGCTGTTGCCCGCCGTGCACGTGCCTTCGGCATGAACATTATCTATAACCGGCGACAGGTCGTGGATGATACCGAATACCGCTCACTGACGGCGCTGCTGAAAGAAGCCGATTTTGTCGCCCTGCACGTGCCACTCACCGATGAAACCCGGCATATGATCGACGCGGACAGATTAAAGTCGATGAAGAAAGGCAGCTATCTCATCAACATGGCACGTGGCCCGGTAGTGGATGAAGCCGCGTTGGTCGCGGCGCTGCACAGCGGACATCTGGCCGGGGCAGGTCTGGATGTGTTTGAAAATGAGCCGAAAGTTCACCCCGACCTGCTGACGCTGGATAACGTGGTGCTGTCGCCGCATGTCGGCGGTGGCACCCACGAAAGCCGCCATGAAGCCCGCTTGCTGTGTGCCGAGAATATCGCGGCGGTTCTGCGCGGTGAGCGTCCGCTGACCCCGGTGAACGAACCGGAATTTACTTATTAATTTTTTCAGCAATAACTGATGAAGGAAACCATCATGACAACTCCCCCGCTTGGTGATATCGCCACCGAATGGCAGCGCAGCCAGCCGGACATGGTCGTTTTTCGGCCAAAGGGCGATCAACCTGATACGGATAATGAACACTTTCTGGTATTTGAAGCGCCCAGTGGTGATGAACTGCTGGCGATGTGGACTCAAAGCAGCGTCGAGGGGCACGGTGATAATCACATTGCCTTTTCGCGCAGCGCTGATGGCGAAAACTGGGCTGAACCGGTGGTGATTGCCGGTGCTTTCCCCGGCAGAAGTGACCGTCAGGCCAGTTGGGCTTTCCCGGTGGTGGCGGATACCGGTCGCATTTACTGCTTCTTCACCAAAGAAACACCCAAAACCGACATGCGCCAGCACTGCGGCGTGATGGGCTGTATTTATTCCGATGACAACGGTCACACCTGGCTGGCTGGGGCGGATCAGCCTGTGCCGAAAAATCAGTATGACAACCCCGATCCCGACATTCCGCCCAACTGGATTATCTGGCAGAAGCCCATCCGCGATGCACAGGGCCGCTGGTTCTCCGGCTATACCCAGTGGAGCAGCCATCTGGTCGCACCACCGCCGACTAAACATTGGGTCGATCAGGATTCGCGAAGCGGTTTCGTGCGCTTCGATAACATCCACGAAGGCCCCGATCCCGCCGACCTAAAACTGACCTGGCTGCCAGAATCCGGCGTGGGGCTGGCGGTAGCCCACCGCGACCATCCCGATCTGGCGGTGGCGGAAGAACCCGCTGTCGTCCTACTGCCGGATGGGCGCCTGTTCGTCGTCATGCGGACGATGACCGGGCACATCTGGTATTCCGTCTCGGATGATAACGGCGCGACCTGGCGCGAGCCGGAAACGCTGCTGTATCAGGATGGTGGTGAACCCGTCAAAAACCCGATGGTATCCTGCCCGGTTTACCGGCTGGATGATGGGCGCTATCTGCTGATTTTTTATAACAATGATGGTCGTCTGGGCGAATACGATCAGTTTAAGGCGGATTGGGGTGGGGTCAATCAGGCCAATTTCCTACGCCGTCCGGCACATTTGTCGATCGGTGAATTCCGACCTGACGCACATCAGCCCATCTGGTTCAGCGATCCGCAGGTGCTGTTCGATACGGCTGGTATCCCTATCGGCCCCAAAGCGACTGCCGAAATCGCCACCTATCCCAGCCTGACCGAATGGCGCGGAGAACGCATGCTGTGGTATCCCGACCGCAAATTCTATCTGCTGGGCAAACGTCTGCCCGATTCGTATCTGGCTGATTTTGTGGTGCCGGAATGAGCCAGATTTGAACGTTGCATATCTTTCCATCACATCATGCGCGTCCCGCTGGATATTTCCTGAGCAGCAGTTTGGCACAGACTTATCAATTTACTTTTCAGAATAATCCGTTTTTAGTGGAGTAAAGATGACTACCGATCCCCGTAATATCGAAACTGGTTACGAAATTCCATCCGAAAATTACTGCGACCAACCCTACATCGTCATCGCGGATGATGGCGCGTGGCTGTGTGTGCTCACCACCGGTAAAGGGCTGGAAGGTGACCGCGGCCAGCATGCCGTTTCATCGCGCAGCACTGACCAGGGCAAATCATGGTCGCCACTGATCGACATTGAATCCGCTGATGACCCCGAATCATCATGGGTGATGCCGCTCAAAGTCCCCACTGGACGCATCTATGCCATTTACAATCACAACACTGCTGAGTTGGAAGAAGTAATAACGGATTCCGGCTCGACTCGGCGCGTCGACACCCTGGGTTATTTTCAGTTCAAATATTCCGACGATAACGGTCTGAGCTGGTCGGACGAGCGCTACGAAATTCCGCTGCGGGTCACCGAAATTGACCGCATTAACCCTTACGAGGGCAAAATTCAGTTCTTCTGGGGCGTGGGCAAGCCGATGATCCACAATGGCAAGGCGTATGTGGGCTTTGCCAAAGTGGGGCGTTTCGGCCACGGTTTTATGGCGACCTCCGAAGGTTATTTCCTGTGCAGCGAAAATGTGCTGACCGAAAACGACCCCGCCAAAGTCGAATGGCAACTGCTGCCCGAAGGTGAGATCGGCCTGAAGGCGGTCAATAATGTCGTGGCCGACGAGCATAATCTGGTCGGCCTGAGTGATGGCTCACTTTACTGCACCTACCGCACCATCGAGGGCCATCCGTGCCATGCTTACAGCCGCGATGGTGGCAAAAGCTGGACAGAACCCTCCTACATGTCCTACACCCCCGGCGGCAGGCTGGTGAAACACCCGCGCGCGGCTAACTTTGTCCGCCAGTTCAGCAATGGTAAATATATTTACTGGTTCCACAACAACGGCATGAAATGGTACAACCAGGGGCCAGCCCGCGGCAGCCGTAATGTCGCCTGGCTGATGGGCGGCATCGAAAAAGACGGTTACATCTACTGGTCACAGCCGGAAGTTCTGCTGTATGAACCGAATGAATTCCTGGGGCCCAGTTATCCCGATTTTGTGGAAGATGACGGCCACTACTATGTGAGCGCCACCCAAAAGATCGTCGCCCGCATCCACGAAATTGACACGGCGCTGCTGGAAGGACTCTGGAATCAGGCAGAACTGAATGCGCTGGTTGAAGATGGCCTGCTTTTGAACCTCACAGGCGACGCGCTTCAATCAGGTTCTGTGGTTGATCTGCCGGAATTACCCAGCCTGAGTAACGAAACCTCACACAATCCCGGCAAAGGTTCGGGCGAGAGCTTCAGCATCGACTTGCGGGTGCGTTTTGATAATCTGGCGGGTGGGCAAATTCTGCTGGACGGACGCGACGAAGCCGGACGCGGCATCTGCATCAGCACCACGGATCGCGAAACTATCCAGATCAGCATTCGCGATCAGCGCATGGAAGTCGCCTGGGATACTGACCCCGGCCTGCTGCAAGCCAACACAGAGCATCATATCGCGGTCGTTGTCGATAGTGGGCCGCGCATCATCAGCTTTGTCGTCGATGGTGTGCTGTGTGATGGTGGCGATGTGCGGCCTTATGGTTGGGGGCGCTTTAGCCGTTACCTGCAGGATGCCAACGGCGCAGGCAAGCTCACGATTGCACCGGCACTCAACGGCCAGTTGAGCGTGCTGCGCCTCTACAACCGCTATCTGCGCACGTCAGAGGCCATCAGCAATTATCAATCGGGCAAGTAACGAAAAAATGACGTAAAACTCCCCGGCCAGCCGAAGTGTGCTGGTCGGTATTCAGCGATAAAATGCTTATTTGAAAAGATCGCTTTTCATAAACGAGGATCAATCATGACATCTCCTTCGATCATCCCCCAGCCTGTCCGTGTGGAAGCTCAATCGGGCAGTTTCGTCATCGACGCCCACACCTCAATCCGCGTAACAGCCAGTGCAGAAAATACCGCACAGCATTTCGCTGAATGGTTGCGCCGCGCGACAGGCTTTGCGCTGCCAGTATCCAGCGAATCCGGCACGATTAACCTCTTAATCGATGCCAGCGTAAATGGCGGTGATGAAGGCTACAGCCTGCAGGTCACGCCTGACCACATCACCATCCGCGCCATGACCGAAACCGGCTTATTCTATGGAACGCAGACGTTGCGCCAACTGCTGCCAGTCGAAGCTGAAAGCAGCACGCCCTCAACCGGTATCACATGGTCAATTCCCGGTGTCACCGTTGAAGACTCGCCGCGATTTAGCTGGCGTGGGATGCATCTGGATGTCGGGCGGCATTTGTTTCCGGTAGAGTTCATCAAGAAATATATCGACCTGATGGCGCTGCACAAGCTCAACACATTTCACTGGCATCTGACAGAAGATCAGGGCTGGCGCATCGAAATCAAACAGTATCCTCGCCTGACTGAAATCGGCTCTCAGCGGGCAGCTTCTCCCTATCCCGCTGACCGCAAAACGCTGGATGGCATCCCCTATGGCGGCTTTTATACCCAGGCTGAAGTCCGTGAAGTGGTAGCCTATGCGCAGGAACGCAACATCACAGTCGTGCCAGAAATCGAAATGCCCGGTCATGCCGTTGCCGCGCTGACCAGCTATCCCGAATTAGGCTGTGTCGGTCATGGGTATAACGTACGGACATTCTGGGGCATTGCCGAAGATGTCTTTTGTGCTGGTAATGAGGATGTTTACACTTTTCTGGAAAATGTCTTAGACGAAGTGCTGGCGCTGTTCCCCAGCGAATATATCCACATCGGCGGCGATGAATGCCCTAAAATCCGCTGGCAAAGCTGCCCCAAATGTCAGACCGCGATTCAGCGCGAAGGGCTGGCGGATGAGCACGAACTGCAAAGTTATTTCATCCAGCGCATGGAGAAGTTCCTCAACATGCGCGGACGGCGGCTCATTGGCTGGGATGAAATTCTGGAAGGTGGGCTGGCCCCTAACGCCACGGTCATGAGCTGGCGCGGCAGCAAAGGCGGAATCGAAGCGGCCAGCGAGGGGCATGATGTCGTCATGACACCCAACATCCACTGCTATTTTGATTACTATCAGTCGGAAGATACCGAAAACGAACCACCAGGCATTGGTCATTATTTACCGCTGGAAAATGTTTATGCCTTCAATCCGGTTGAGGGTGTACCCGAAGATCAGGCGCATCACGTCATTGGCGGTCAGGGCAGCGTGTGGACGGAATATATCCCCACCTCACAATTGGTCGAATATATGGCTTATCCACGGGCAGTCGCATTGGCGGAGACGGTCTGGTCACCATCATCCGCGCTGGATTATGACGATTTCCTGCACCGTTTGCGGACGCATCTGCAACGTCTCGATCAACTGGATGTGAATTATCGTGACCCGTTCGGGGGCAATTAGCGCAGAGCAAGATCAGAATTATTTAACTCGATTTACGCCCTCACCCCAACCCCGCTCCCCCGAATTCAATGGAGAGGGACTATAAATGAGTTCCCTCCCTGAATTCGGGGAGGGTCAGGGAGGGGTTATGAAAGTAAAGAATTATTTACGTAGAAGGACACACCGATGAGCGCACTCTGGTCAAACGATGACGAATTATTCAAACTGGCGCGACAAGAGTTATTTGTGGCGGTGGTCGGTGACATCATGGATAAATTCGGACTGTATCATCAATTTCTACCGCCGCGTATCCGGCCACTTGCACCGGATATGGTGCTCATCGGTCGTGCCATGACGGTGCTGGAGGCCGACTACAAATCCGATGAAGCGCATCCGTCATCCAACCCCACGCTGAACCGATCTTTCGGCCTGATGCTGGACGCGCTGGACAATCTGCGTCCGCATGAGGTCTATATGTGCACCGGCGGCTCACCGACTTACGCTATGTGGGGCGAATTAATGAGCACCCGCGCCATCCATTTAGGGGCGGCAGGGGCGGTGATGAATGGCTATTCGCGCGATACACACGGCATCATTGACCTGAAATTTCCCACTTTTTCGCTGGGTTCCTACGCACAGGATCAGGCACCACGCGGCAAGGTAATTGATTACCGCATCCCGATTGAGGTGGAAGGGACGCTCATCAACCCCGGCGATATTATTTTTGGCGACATCGATGGTGTGTGTATCGTCCCACGTGCCGCCGAGGTGGACATCTTCACTGGCGCAATCGAAAAAGCACGTGGCGAACAAACCGTGCGTAAGGCCATCGAAGCCGGGATGAGCGCCAAAGAAGCCTTTGAAAAATACGGCATTTTATAAATCGCAAACCCGTTAAAAATTCTTAAAGGCACTACCATGACCAAGCCCAACATTATTTTAATTATGACCGACCATTTTCGCCCGGATGCGGTAGGTCGCAGCACACCCAATCTCATGAAGCTGGCGAACAATGGCACAAAATTTGAAAATGCTTATGCGGGTGCGCCCCTGTGCCAGCCCTCGCGCGTCTCTGCTGTGACGGGTTTGTATCCCTCACAGAATGGTATCTGCGGCAATATGACCCCGCCCATCCGCGACGCAATGCGCGACGACACCTTCATGAATCATCTGCAAGGCGCGGGCTATTACACGGCCATGATCGGTAAGCATCATTATATTGACGCCTATGGGCTGGGTATTGATGTGGTGGCCGAACAGGACGAAGCCATCAAGCAATATGGCTTTGATCATGTCTGGCAGGTGGTCGACTGTGACGAAAACCTGCACAACGATGACCGCTACACGCACTATCTGCGCGAAAAAGGCCAGCTCGATTTTTATCGCGCCGAGATCAAAAAGCATGCCTCTCAGTGCGGCCCCTATCCGCTGCCGGAAGAGGATTGTGAAGACGGTTATATCGGGCGCATGGGGCGTGAATTTATCGAGCAATACAGCGGTGATCAGCCGTTTTATCTCAACCTGTCGTTTGTCGGCCCACATCCGCCCTACTGGCATCCCGGCGAATTACAGCATGATCCGCAAAAGATGGCCGCGCCTTTGGGTGCTCCGGATTCTGATCTGGTGCGCGAACGGCGCGCCCATTATATGGATAAATGCGCCATCATTGATCGCACCATCGGCAAATTACTGGATACACTCGCAGACAAGCAGCTTATGGACGATACAGTGATTATTTTCGTGTCCGATCATGGCGATAATTTAGGCGATTTTGGCATCTGGGATAAGCGTTTTTTCTATGAGCAGAGCGCGGGTGTGCCGATGATTATGCACGGGCCGGGTGTTCCGCGCGGTGACCGCAATGTCGGTGGCAAGTTGAGTAAGGCGCTGGTTTCTTTAATCGATCTGTATCCCACCATTCTGGCGTTAGGCGGCGTGGATACGGACGCATTGATGAAAAAGCGTCAGGGACGTGACCTGCTTAAGATTTTGAGGGAAGAAAAAGGTGCATTCCGTGACGAATTATTCTCGGAATTAGCCACGACTGTTATGATCCGGCATGGCAACTGGAAACTGGTGTATGACCCTGAACAGGGCGGTGTGCAGTATCTGTTCAATCTGGCGAATGACCCCACCGAGGAAACCAATCTGGCTGGTGTGGCGGGATATGAACACATCACGCTTGATCTGGTCGGGCGATTATTGTCGCGCTATATTCAGCAAACGCAGTTTACGCATGACAAAGAGGAACGGCGCGTCCAGCGGGTGAGGATGGCAAAATAGAGCTGTGACGGATGGCGATGTTTTGATAAATCGTGTGGAGTAAACTACCCCATAGGCGGAAGTGATTCAGTCTATGGGAATCCAGAAGGTAAAGATGCTGCCTTTATCCACTTCGCTGGAAACGTAGATATCGCCATCGTAAACCGCCAGCAGATCCTTCACAAACGACAATCCCAGCCCGGTGCCGGGGATATTCGTTCCTTTGGCCCAACCGCGATTAAAGCGCTCAAATACATGCTCAATATCCTCACTACGGATACCATGTCCAGTATCTTCGACCTGCCCAACCACATAATTCATCAGGGACAAATTCAGCAGCGTTGCTAACAGAGTCTTATCAGATAATTCACTCCTCATGAGTGTTTGCGGATCGTCTCGCTTTAAAAAAGCCAGTCGGGCAAAAATGGCGCCATGTTCAGGGGTATATTTGATCGCATTGCTGATCAGGTTACGCCAGATACGCGTGAAATCCAGCATATTGCCCTTCACCGGTGTGGGTTCGTCAATTGCCGAGATAGTAATAACCTGTTGCTTGGCAGCTGCATTGGGGTTCAGTTCATTGACCACACGTTTCAGAATTTCCAGCATCACAACAGAAGTTTGGACAGGTTGACCATCCCTCGATCTCAGTTCAGCATCGCTCAAAATGCCTTCGACAATATCCCCTAAAGTGATGACGTGGCCATAGGACTCCACTAATTTTTCTCTGATTTTTTCTTCAGGCATCTTCTCAAAATACTTGACCATCATATCAATCGAAAGCATGATGGAGGCAATGGGAGTCCTTAACTCATGGTTGACCATGGTGACGAAATTATCTTTCATACGCTCCATAGTTTTATAATGGCTGATATCGTGGAGATTACACACCAGATGATCCTGATTTTCCACCACACGCGACAGGCTGATTTCAATATCAAATGTGCTGCCATCTTTACGTAGTGCGGTCATCTCAATCCGAGAAAAATCATCGGTAGCGATCACTTCGCGTAAAGATGTTTCTAACTCGTCTCGCTTTTCTGGAGCGACCACAAGGCTAAGCGGCTTATGTATGATCTCGTCTATGTTATAGCCAAATTGTCTCATAAATGCCGGGTTAACCAGTTCTATCAGGCCATCAGCATCCACCAGCATAATCGCATCGTTGGTAGTTTCAAAGATCACATTCAAGCGTTCATTAAGGATATCGCGCTGAGTGGTTCGCTCCTGTACGCGAATTTCCAATTCATCCTGATATTCTCGCAGCGATTCTTCAGCCAGCATGCGCTGGATATCAATGTGGTGCAGGTAATACGCCGTGCGTATAATCACAAAGGACAGCACAAGGATCGATATCACCGTAAGCAGAGCGGTGCCAAACTGAGAATCGTAAAAGCCCAGGTTTTGTCCCTGAAGACGCAGCCAGCCAAAAACAAACAGTAATATGCCAGAAAAAGGGAGTAAGCGCCGGATGACCAACCCGCCCGCACTGTCACTGACACTGATGCGCATAAACGAGTAGTCCGTCGTGCGCATCAAAATACCTGACGCTATTGCCAAAAAGCCTACTGCGGTATGCAGTGCAACCGTAGAGTAGGGGATAATGCTGTACAGCGATTCAACGTTATAGGTATATCCTGCCAGAGCCAGCAACGCCAACACCCAGACAAGTAATGCCGTTGCCTGAGCCACTAAGGGTTGTTTTCTTAACAATAGCAGGCTAACGCCTACCAGTATGAAATTCACCGCGGTGATAACGGCCATACGACCGGGATACATACTGATGCCTGTATCCTGAATAAATAACTCATCAATTCCCAGATACCAGCCCAGAAGATATTCTAAAAAGGTCAGCCCAGCTACCGCAATAATGACGATAGTGATGATTCGTCTGTAGCGGAATGCAGAATCTTCGCTGGCTAAAAAACCACCCGACAGGATAAACATCAGCGCAGTATTGAATTTCATTGTCGCCAAACCAGGGATAATACTGGTCAGTACGGTGATATTTGCGACCCAACCGATTAACACCAGTACCCCCAGCGCTGCAACTCCCGTACCGATATAACGTGAAGCACGTTCACATAAATCAACAAGATCAGGGTTTGATTGAATGGATTTGCTCATCATTTGTCAGCCCCTTCAGGTGGCTGTTCCATCGAAAGTAATCGTTAGGTTTATTAATCAAGTTACCATAACATAACCTGATTCGCCTATCATCATATTAAGTCAAGGTTCACAGTTACACTTCAACATATTATATCGAGATAGTGCTCAATGCTTTGCAAAAATTGGATCTACAGCTTTAAAAATAGGATATCCTCATCGTTCTCTAAAGCTGTTTCGAGGTCAGTCAGGGTTAGGGCGGATCGAAATAACTTGCTTCTATAATCATATATCAATCTGCTGAATTTATAAATGATTAGAAAATAGTTCGAGGCTTGTATGAGGGTGATGTGTTAAGTAAATTTTAGCAGCGCTACTTTTCCAGCCGTGCGCGGAGGATGGCGCGGGTTTCCATGAGGATTTGACCAAGCATATTTCTGCCGGTGCCGTCTGAACCTGCGCCCCAGTAGCGATCCCCGGGCGCATTTTCGACAATGTCCTCGGCGCCTGTCGCTAAAAGCAGATCACTTTCTGTTGAAGCTGGGAGGGGAATATCGAACCGGAGTATATGCCTAGTTAACGGAACTGAGACCCTCAGGTCCACCTCATGAGATTTTAGTCTGACAAGAACCAGCAGAAATGCTGATTTTTGCTTTTCTTCCCCTTACGATATTCCCCATTCCTACGCAATCAGGTAATCGATGTAACAGATAAGTTATTTTGTGTTACTTTTTTTAGAGTACAATCACATCTTTCTCGCGGCTGTTTCAAAAAGGGATGGGAGGAATCGACCATGTCTGAACCACAATTGACCGATGAACAATCCAAAGCGCGACCCTCTTCACAGCGTTGGCTAGCCATTTCAGGCGCTGTGCTGGTCTTCGTCGGACTCTATATTTCTGTCTTTTTGATCCCGGATGTGATCGAGACAGCCAGTGGGCCGCAAACGCTGACTTTAGCCCAGGCGGCGGAAGTCGCGCATGCGGAGCGAACCTATGCCCGTATCGAGGACGGCGCATGGGATTGTGATACGCTGCGTCAGGTACGCGGCCTTTCCAGCTCCGCGTTACGCTATGGGAACATGCGCGAGGAAACAAAGTATTCCGATATTTTCTTCACCAATGATAGCAGCGATGTGGTGGTTTTCGTCACTTTGTCGGGTGATGTCAATTGCGATGATCTGGACGAGCAGCGGCCAACAGGCTATCTCTATTCCATGAACAGCGCCACTCAGCAGGAATTGACGAACGATGCACGCTTAGCACGGTATTTCACGACCGACACCTTCCTTGAGTTTTGCGGTTACTGTGGTCAGAGCAACTCGCTGATTGGAGCGGTTTTTGGCGTGGTCTTCCTCTTAGCAGGGGTCGGTCTGATCGTTGCGGGTCGCAGAGCTGGCCGCTGAGCACCCCAAAAGATGATAGTAGGCAGTCCTGCCGGATGATATAGTGATGATCCGCCGTCATAAACCAGTTACCTAGCCCGACTTTTCGTCATAAACGTAAATGCGGGTGTTTTCGATCACCCAGTTATCCCACAGCCACTTGGCATCACTAACGCTCAGATTAACACAACCATGAGACCAGTAGTAGCCGAAGTTGTCGTGCCAATAGACTCCATGCAGCGCTTCAAGCCAATTGAAATACATGTGGTAAGGCACCTGATCGAGCGCATAGAAATTGTCGCTGCCCGCCGCGCCTTCCATTGGCCCGACCTCCCAGAACAGCTCCACCTCCCAGGTTCCGGCATCAGTACGCCAGCGCATCTCATCCAGATCACCGGTGGAAACCAGCGTGGCCATGACCGGGCGTTCACCTTCATAGGCAACCAGATTCTGCTCGTAGGTACTCACACCGACCCAGCGCCAGGCATAAACGGTAGGCGGCGTGGGATAGACAATGCTGAGGTTGGTTTGCACCGTCCACTGACCCGGCCCCACCAGATGCCAGTCCCACTCTCCCACTGTGACCGTCGCGTAAATGTTCATCAGGTCGTAGCGCTTGAACGATCCCGACTGCTGACAGTTGCGCGGCCCACCCGGTATAAGCGATGTGCAGTGGTCGTAGATAGCCCAGGCAAAAGGCATCTCCATACGATTGATGATGACACCGGTAAAAGTTGAAGGTTCGGCAAAGTGCGCGTTCTCAAGCGAGGCCCAGCGTCCAGGGCGGATCTCTGCCCAATCACCCGATGTCTGAATCACGTTGAGATAGCTACTGCGGCCAGCAGGGAGGGTTTCCATCATTCTGCCATCCGGCGCATTGTAAAGCGGCACTTCATCAGCATCAAAATAGATAAAGTCCTGCCCCTCGATCACACCGAGATCAAACGGGATTGGCGTTACGTCGGGATACGGCTGTGCTGCAATGACCGCGTTACACGCCGACGTCTGGAGAATCTCATAGGTGATGTTCGCGCAGTCCGGATGTCCGGGTGCAGCGTTCAGATTGGCGCGAACCGGCGTGATACCAGCCATTGCGGTAAACAGAATGGCGGAGATAATCAGCAGGCGGATGTGTAGCATAACAACTCCGTCTAATTTGAATCGTGTTGCTTCCATCATACCGCATGTCAGAGACTGCAACCCGGCGCTTCCCATGCGCTTGGGTTTTATCTGTCTGCTGGACGAAGCTGTAACCCTGTTCATCCCTACCGGAATTACCGCATCCGTCAACCCTGCCGGATGCGGTAGAAATAGCGGTTGCCTGAGGTCGTATATACTTTCTCCCTCTAGGCTGTTTTGGCGATTTACAGGAAACCAATTAACTGTAAATCACCTCATGGGAGATGCTTATCCATATCGTTAATAAAGATTTTCAGCAAATCACCTTTTTTCAAAAGATCGTCTTTGTGACCTAAATCTTTGCGCACAGCACTCATAAAAGCCTCGAATACAAGCAATATTTCCATTGGATTATCCTTATTTGGATTCGCCGCTGCTTTACGGAATTCAGACCAACTTACAATGACCTCGTCCGTTCCCCATATAATCAAGTCTGGTGTTAACTCCTGTAGGAGTTCTACCGGATTTGGTACTTTTGCCTTTGGTGCACCACCCTGTTGCCTTCTCCGTGATAGGTCATTTTGTTCTTGAATTGGCCGATCTTGACTAGACCAAATGATATCGAAGGCTACTCCAATATATTTTTCATAAACTGGTGTTTTCTTTTCACGGATTTGTTGTTGTATAGTTTGAGTTTTTTCTGAGTTTCTTGCCCAAACTGCGGAAAAAACTGAAACAAAAACTGTGGCACCTGCTGTAACAATTGCAACAGCGATATCATTTTCTAGAACAATCATAGCAATGACAAAGGTAGCTGTTATTACAATCAAGCCACTAATTAGAGTTGAAAACCGAATAACTTGACGTAATCTATACACTGTTTTTATGCCCCTAATGCTATTTTGTGTGATCGTGACTTTGAACTACCTTATACGAACATTTAATCTAGTACACACTGGCTTCACAGTCAAAGGCAGTCAAATTTTGTATACAATCAATGCGATAAAAATTTATGAAAAAATAGCTATTATTAGGTTAGGATAGCTTTAATACAATTACAAACGGAGACTCTTTAGCTGATGACCATTGCCAAACCTAAGGACAAGCAGATCAGCCATCTTCAGAAACTTATTTCACGTTGGGAAAATCTCCTTGAAGTTCAACCTTTATCAAACACAAAATACTATGAATTGTATGAACGATCAAAGACAGCCCTGAAGCCGTTGTACCCGGATGATTACGTTTTTTGGGACAAGGTGGAATCACCATCACCTGAGAATAGCGAGCGACTAATCGGCAAATTACGGGCTGTTCACCTTGACTTAAATGATGGAATACTTTCTTTTGAATATCAAATTCAAAGCCAGATGGCTATTGATTTGATGCAACAGGCAGAAGAACTACTCGTTGAAGGAAAACCCAGCGCTTACGAACATATCCCGGCGGCGGTATTGGCGGGTGCAGTGCTGGAAAACTTTCTCAGGACACTTTGTGGGCGTCAATCGCCTCCTATCCCCATAGCACTGGACAATGGCAACCTCAAAACACTTGCCACACTTGTCAACGATCTTGAAAAAATCGAACTTTATAATGACATAGAAAAACACCAACTTAAGGTATGGGTCAAAGTCCGAAACGCTGCTGCACATGGTCAGTTCGATCAGTTTAACTATGAGCAGGTTAAGAACATGATTGAGGGTATCAAAATCTTCATTGAGAAACATCAAGTAAGAAGCTAGAGCCCATTATCTAAGATTGTGCTGTTGTCTTTCCAGGAGGAAATTCGGACTGCATGTTGCACGCTGATTTATATCCATTCATTCACTCATTTCTGTGTAATCATATGCCCGCATGACCGTGTTTTTGCGATAATTCAGGCGCTTTATCACACTGTATGAAGGGAGTAACAGCATAATTATGCCTGCTATTGTCATGAGGTTTAGTTTTTGACAATTGCGGTTGAGTACGTTAAATTGTGCTTAATTATATGGTATGAACGACACGTCATCGAGCATTGCATGACGCAAAAAACGTGTAAATTCATACAATATCGGGGGAGAATCAGCTATGAAAAAAGGTATGTCAAGACGAGCGTTTATGAAGGCTGGTGGTGCTGCCGCTGGTGCCTATTGGTTGATGCCGCTGTTTTCTGCATTAGGTCAGGAAGGACTTCCTTTCGACGTTGCAGAAGAGGCACTTAATCCACTGGGGCTGGAAGCGGG
>JBBSQD010000017.1:0-46374 GCA_038258185.1 Aggregatilineales bacterium
AGCCGATAGCCAGCAGCACTGTATACAGCGGCGAAGTGGAGGCGGCGCTGGGTTGACCTGCGACAAAAGCCCACTCACCCCGCTGCGCCAGATTGCGCCCATACACCTGATGAATCCAGCTATCATCCAGCGGAAAGCCCCCCGCGCCAGATGCCGCATATAAGAGCACCAGCGCTAAGGCCACCACGATCAATAACAGATCATAACGACGCATCACTTTAGTCCACGATGGCATACAGCAGCGCTCCGCTCGGTAAATGAATATCTAGTCGTTCTAAAAAATCCGGTGGATCATCCAGAATCGTGCTTAACTTATCGGGCGCGGCTACATAAGTCTGACCATCCACAACCAGCGTTTCCAGCAGCAGATAATCTACGCCGTAACGCTGGGCAATTTCCGGAATGACGGACGGCTCTTCATTCGGCAAAACCACCCCACCATGACCCGTAAAATAATACAGTTGCAACGGATCATTAATCATGACACGTGCGTCGTCTGGCAATACCTTCGCCAATTCTGTATACAGCGCGGGGGTCGCAACCTGCACCCGACGCGGCAAAGCCAGCGATAAACTCAAAAAAATAATGAACAGTAGCAGCGCCGTCGAAAAAATCCATTTGGCAGAGGTAGCATTCCATTTGCGTCGGCGTCGCGCCACCCAATCGACCACATCATCCAGACCGACGACACCCAGTGCCGCCCACCACGGCAGCAGCGCCGTTGAAGAATGCAATAAACCACCTCGGTAGCCAGGAAACGGAAATACAAGTGTCATCACCACATGGATACCCAACGCATACAGCCAGAACCCGCGCAAAAATGCACCTTTTCGCCGCATCCATAAGCCGATCAGCATCAACGGCGCGAGGATAATCATGCCTTCAACTGCGACAAATGTCCCCAGATTACTCGTAAATGCTTCCCAGCGAGAGCGCAGCAGCAAGCCAATGCCATCCGCAAAAAAGGTGACAGCGTTAGCATCAGGGGGGTAATTGAACAAATCATTGTATTCTGTAAACCAGATGCCTTGCGCCCCACCGATAGGCAGCGGTGTACCCAGCACTGACAGATTTCGCGCAAACCACGGCAGCATCACCAGCAGATAAACCGCGCTGGCAATTAAGATCATAAAAACCCGACTTCGTAAAGTAACGGGACGATCTGCGCCGCTGAAATCCCACGGCCACAACCAGACAACCCATGCAATTCCCAGCAGTAACGGGCCATCCGCTCGTGTCAGATGCCCCAGCGCGGCCAACACTCCCACTAAGCCCGCCCATAAATAACGCCTTTGCGAGCTTTGAACACTCACACTTTGCCCGATAGCCAGCAAACAGGCAGAACCGACAAAGGCATACGGCACAAAAGTATCCGTCGCACCCCAGAAGCGCATATAAAAACCGCCAAACAGCGTGATTAATCCCGCCAGCCACGCATGGCGCGCTTGACCGCCCAAACGCCGGCCTAACCCATAGGCTAATCCAGCCGTTGCGGCCAGCAGCAGCGCAAACGGCACCTGCGCAGCGGCGTAGCTCCCCGGCGCATTCAGCAGTCCCATGCCTAACGCCGCCAGCAGCGAAGTCAACGGCATCCAGTACAGATGTGAGGGAGCAGGCAGCGAGTCCGGCATGCCGACATACACCCACAAATACGGATCGGTTAAGCCTTGCCCCTGCACCAGCCGATTGGCCGCATTAAAATGATAGAACACATCGGTAAAACCACCCGGTTGTTCGACCAATCCCCGCGTGATCAAAAAGGCACCGATCAGCGCAATCAAGCCAAATAACAGCGGGCTTTGCCAGCGACGTATCACGAAAGGGCATCTCCGCGTGTAGGCTGCGAAATCTGCGCTACGGATTCAGCTGTAGCGCTGTCTGTTAATTTCGGCGCATATTGCCACCACAGCTTGCGTGTAAACCAGATCACCAGCAGGGCAATAATCGGCGCGGGGAGATAGTTAGAGACATTTTCCTTGCTGCCATTTACCGTCAGCAGAAAATGCATCCACGGTAAAATCATGACTGCGGCCAGCAGCACACCCATCCACAATCCAGCCTGTCTGCCCATCCGTCGGCGAATAAAATCACACAGACTGATCACAATCAGCGTCGTAAACACGACATACTGTGGGGTTGCCACGCGCGGCGCCGCGAGCGCCGTTACCACCAGCGTCAGTGTCACCGTCCACAAAAACTGATCATCGCGTTTTTGCACTATGGTGCTGTACCAGTAATACAGCATCAGCAAAACAAATGCCCCGCTGATAACGTAGGTCACAATCGGGCTTAATCCCAGATAATATTGCACAATCGTCTCAATCGGTGGCCCCTCCAATGCGTAAGTCGGATACACTCGTACCTGTTGCACCCAATCACCAAACCAGCTTGGTGAAAGCAGGAAAGAAAGCCCCAACAGAACGGCCATCCCGGCAGCAAACGCGCCAACAAAATTCCAGTTACGCCGGGATAATGCCCACAGCAGCAAAAATGGTACGATCATGATTCCCATCTGCGGCTTAATCGTGGACAGCGCCAGCGCCACACCACCTAATCTTGAATTGCCTTTATACAATCCCCAGACCGCGAGCATCTCCAGAAAATAGAGGAAGTGGCTCAGCTGACCCAACATCAAACCACGAGTGGCGAAGTAAATGAACAATGACCACAAGACCAGTACTGTCAAAAACAGCGGCTTGGGAAACCATTTGAGAATATCGCACACCAGCAACAGCGCCATAATCAGGCAGGCTTCCAGGAAAACAAACCAGATCGCTGTCGCCCACGCGTAAGACAGAAAGGTTAATGGAAAAAGGATGAAAATCGTGTAAAAGGGGTAGGCAAACAGGCTTAGGTCTTCCCCTTCACCCACAGCATGTCCGAAAATCCGGTTCTGAATATTGAGTGTGGCCTGATCACTATACGGGCTCTCACCATCAATCCAAAAAGTACGTGCACCCTCCCAGCGAGGTAAAAAATCATTGAGCCCGGGAATACGTTGCGTCAGGAATGTATACGTACCGTAAATATCAGCAACCACGACCAGGGCAATAATTACCAGTACAATCAGTTGCTGCTGTGATTTTCTTTGAGTCATTCAATTACCTTCATGTGTTTTTATAACGAAAGTATGTACAATGCAATCATATCATTGGACTTGATGACGTGGGATAAAGCTATTTGATTAAGTGGCAAAAACTACGGAATAGTCTGCTGCAAAATCCACAGCAATGGTGAATCGTGCTGATGCTGGACTTCGCCCCACAGATTACCCTGAATGATTACTGAGTGTCCAGATGGCATTGATACCATCGTGGTTGTAGCGGTGTACTATGTTACGATTGTCATGACTCATCAATTGGGAATTTATTGGGCATATGATGGCTGGTGGACACTGTTATTTGGGATCACAGCGTTATGGTTTTTCCGACCAGCCACGACTCACGCCACCTCAACCCATGAGGAATTAAAGCCTGCTCACAATTCTATGCCTGGAGCGGACGCTTAAACAGCAAACGCACCAGTTCAGCACCCTGCGGATCTTCAGAAACCAGCTCCCAGCCCTGTGCGCCATAATCATTCAGCAAACGCGAATAAAAATGGTCGACATTGGTAAACTGATGTTCTTCAAGCACATTGTGTAAATCAGTTGGAATGCGGTCACTGGCGCGAATATAAACATCTATATATTCCCAATGTTTCACAGCTTCCTCCTCCGGGGCAATTTCATTCAGTCTCGCCAGCCATTTCTGAGCGGTAGGGCTGGCTTTCATGGTATCCAGAATCACCCGGGCTGTGTCGTAGTGTTCCGCCAGAATAAATTCACGCGCAGCCTGTAATTTCGCACTCGACATACATCCTCCTATGGGGTGAGGTTCATTCGGGTTTAGTCCAGATACTTTACACTATTTTGGAAATTCTGGCTCTAACCCCATGAAGGTGGTAAATCAATCTTGCCGCGCTTTAAACGGGTAATCTCCTGCTTCTGCTGTTTGATCTGCGCCTGCAACTGACGACGCTCCTGGTCAAACGCATTAAGCTGCGAACGCAGATCATCATTTTCTCGCACGACAAATTCAGATTCTATCTCACGATCGCTCCGCTGCTGGCGCAAAGCAGAAAGTTCCAGCGCCAACGCCTCATGACTGGCAATCACCCGAAGGACAATTTCCGCGAACAAATTATAACTGGTGCTTAGCGCTTTGCGGGCATGGTCACGATAGCTTTTAATTTGTTCTGCGGATAGCACCTGATTGCCATATTGCACTTTAGCCATACTGCCCTCCTGCCTTTACTTTTTTTAAATATAGCATAGGAGGCGTGTAGCAACAGCTTAAGTTTCAGGCAAATCGGTCAATTCACCCCTTATTTTTCCGTTTGAGGGCTATCGTTTCCATTGGTGGATGCCGCAGGTTTGGTCATGGGGCGCTTCATCACGTACAGTTTACCCTCTGCCCCGGCGATGCCAACCAGCTCCCAGCCCTGCTGGCCGAAAATGGTTAATGACTCTTGCAACGGTTTATTCTTCAGCCGGTTTTCCTTCTCGCCATTGATTTCATACGTGGTGGTGCCATATGAATAATTGTAGCTCAGCGTCATATACTCCCAGCGCATCGTTCGCACAGCACCGGGTACAGCAGCTTTAATATTGGGCATCGCAGACATATTGAATAACCTTTCGCTCAGATAATGACTTAATGATTTGAAACAAGCACCGGCTCCTGACGAAGCCGAAAATAAAACGCCACACACAAGGCCACCAACAGCGCCGTCCGTGCCAGTACCAATACAGTAAACGGCATCACCAGCGCACCGCTGATCACACCGCCCGTATCGCCGGTGCGGATAAACAGAACCGGATACTCGACAAAGGTCAGCAGACTGAGAATGACGACTGAATACACGCCATTCTTTGTGGGGAATGTCAGCAGAACCAGCGGGATAATCTGCACCGTCCACTGCGGACTCCAGCCCTGCGATTGCAAGAAGAAAATCAACAGGGTGATTCCAACAAACGCCACCAGACCGCGATCATCAAAACGGCGCGTCCGCATGAACACAAATAAGCCAATCGCCGCCGCGACTCCCAGCCGCAGCCATGAGGGCACGACTGGCGGATTGCCGGTCAGGTCATTGGCCTGCGCCGGGTCAAAATGACTTTCAATCGAGCCAAAGTTACCGGTCATGTAATTGCCATCCAGCAAAGCCCACACCGTTTGATACGATGCTTTGCCAAATTGCGAGGTCAGTGAAGGCATCGTCATCTCGGCATTCTGGGCAAACAGCGGCACATACGCCAGCATAAATACCGCCAGCACTATCGCGGAATACTTCAATGCGGAGCGCCTATCACGGAAGCGCCACAACGCGCCGATAATCAGCACCGGGGTGAATTTGGTTAACGCGCCAAAAGCAATCGCCACTGCGGAGCGGTTCTCTTTGCCGCGCAGCAGCCACCATAGACCCAATAGCAGAAAGAAAGCCACCAGCGTCTCAAAATTCCACCAGATAAATACCACCGGGGCAAACGTAATCGCATAAATCCATGCCAGAGTCAGGCCGGTATTCGCGCCATGCAGATGCTCGCCAATTTTGCGAATGAGAATCAGATTGCCGGTTTCAAACGCCAGCACGATCAAACCCAGCAAAGTCGACCAGCCGCTGTAATTCGCGTTGGCACCCTGGAATTGATAGACCGCTGTCGTGAGCCAGTACCAGACAGGCGGAAACTCGCTCCACCAATCACGAAACGGCCATTGATCCCCTGCGGTTAACTCAGCCAGCGCATAATGATACAACCGGTCACCCTGTGCCCCGACTCCGCGCTCAATGCCATCCACCACAATCGGCTGATAAACCAGCAGCAGCAACACCCGAAAAACCACAAACAGAATCACCAACAGGCGAAAATCACTGAGTAAGCCCGTAATCGTCAAAGGGCTTTCGCTGGGGTTATTCACTGGGGCAACCGAACCTGAACTCGCTTTACTCATCGCTGCCACCCTGTGTATAAACGACAGCGAGATCATCTTCATAATCCAGCTGCCAGCCGGGTTCATCCCGCAAATTCCGATCCAGTCCGCTGCCGTTTTCGACAACCACCAGCTTTATTTCATATTTGTCCAGTGTTGCGCGCCAGTCTTCGCCACCCGTCGCCGTACGCAGATAAGTCGTCAGCAGTTCGTCGCCATACAGATCAGTGCGCCCATCAACAAATACGGGATACTGCGGCGCGGCAAACATCAGATAGCCACCCCAGTTATAACTGTTAAACATGGGGCCATCTGGCTGTTCTGTATTGAGATATTCCACGGCATCCAGCGGCAGAAACATCGCCTGTGCCTCGCGCACCGTTTCAGTGTCCAATACCAGCAGCACTTTCGCCGCCGCCCCGATCACAATCAGGATCACCAGCAGGACATTAATCCGGCTCATCATCCGTGTGGGGCGTTTAATGGTATTGATAACCCAGCCGCGTTCTTCCAGAATGGCGTCAAGATGATAGGTCAGAATTGGCGTAGCAACCACCGCAAACACCGCGATGTTGCGTCCTGCCAGCAATCCCATAAAGGCGGTACCCGTGAACAGCACAAAGTCTGACCAATCCAGTCGCTTTTGGCTGGCACCGACCGCGCCTAATGTGCCCAACAGCAAGGCGATAAACGGCCACGTTTGCCGCTCGTGGAAATTAGGCGAATTCCATTCCTGAATAAAATTCTGCAAAGCGCCGATGCTCAGCGTCTGAAACGGCACTTTGAGCATCTCCAGCCCATAGGGATTGACGACCAGTGCCGCCACTGAAACCACCGCCACCAAGACGAGCTTGCGCAGTCTCCGCCAGTTGATGACATATTCGCCATGCGGATTGAAGATATTCGCCAGCACTTCGCCAGCGATCATGCCACCCATAAAAATAAAGCCGATTGAAAAACCAGCATGTAGGTTGCCCCATATCAACATCACTACAGGGATCAACCACAGCCGGTCAACTTTTTCACGTTTATAGAGATACAGCAGATAGAGAATCAGAGTACTGAGGAAAAACGACAGCATCTGTGGACGCGGTGACCAGAAAACTGCTGCCGTCGCCGCGCCGATAATCAGCGCGAACGAACGCAAATAGACGTTACCCGTGCACATACGATACACCAGATACATGCCCGCAGTCGCCAGCACAGCTGTATACAGCGCCAGCCCTAAGTTTCCAGCCGCCTGCCACACACCATACAGAATAATCTGCGAACCCCAGCTATGGTTAATCCAGGGCGCATCTGCTTTGGTAAACGAAAATGGATCGGCATAAATCATGCCCTGTGTAAGCGTATATTCACCACTGCGGATATGCCACCAGGTATCCGTATCAGTTGGGATACGAACCGCCAAAGCAAACAACATGGCAAAAATAATGATGAATGCTGCACGCTCAATCGTCAGTCGACGCATAAAATCCTCGAATTGGTTACTCTCTTATCATGCATGAAGAATGAATAGAAAAAGCGTAAAGATACTTACAATTCAGTTAGGCAATTTTAACGCATTGATTTACAGACAGCCGGGACTTTTGGTTAATGCTAAAGCTTTATCCGTTATTTTCCAGCAGATAGAGCAATACAGGATCAGCGGTCGGGTAATACAATTGCGGCAAAAACTGTCGCGCAATGCCCTGGCTCAGGAATTGCACATAAGCCACATTGAGCCCATCCCTGTAATCCGCATCCAGAACACCGCGTTCCAGAGATTCACGCGCCTGTTCCAGCTCCGCAGTAGCGACATCATTATCACCATCAAATTGCGCCAGACGCGCCGCCCCTAACCCCAGCCAGGCATCCCGATCATCAGGTGAGGTCGCTTTTTCTGCTTTGCCGAACCAATCCACCGCGCCATCCCGATCACCCTGCTCCAATGCGATTAACCCACGCAGCACAAGATCACTCGTCCAACCCCGGCTGCGCAATTCTTGCTCCCAGACCGTTAACGCCTGATCAATGGCGCCCTGCTCTAGCAGCACAGCCACCTGTCCCGCTGGCATGCGATCTTCAAAGGCCGAGCTGACGCTCTGCTGCAAATCCGTCTGCCCCCACACAGGTGACAAATCCGCATCAGGGTTCGCGTTGAGCGCGTCCTGATAGGCTGTCAGCGCCAGATCAGTGTCATCCAGTGCCTCAGCATATAAGCCTAAGTCATAATAAAACTGCCACGCTTCAGGTGCTAATTCCGCAGCGGTCTGGAGCATAGCAATGCCATCTTCCTGACGGCCATTGCTCCAGTACAAAGCGCCCAGATTCGCTCGATACGGCGCATAATACGGTTCCATCACAATCACGCGCTCATAGAGTGCGATGGCTTCTAATCCAGCATGGAGGTCACCGGTACTATTCGCCATGCCCAGCAAAAACGCCTGCTGCGCATAATACAGACTCATGGCTGGGTCAGCGCTAATCGCCACTTCCACCCGCCCCGCAGCAGCGCGATAATCGCCCTCAGTGCTGGCTTCAGCCAGCGCAACGGTGTAATCCTCATAAGCAATCGTTGTCCAGACACCACTGCCGAGCAACACAAGCGGCAGCAGTAACATACCCACTGGATGCCCGATCAAACGCCAGCGTGGGAGCATCCGCATCGGTTCGACGGGAGCCAGCGCCAACACCAGCGCGATCATACCCAAAAGCGCAATAGCAGGGAGCATCGCCGGGGTGTCCAGCAGATGATGGGTGGCAAATCCGGCCACTGCCGCGATTGCGCTCCCAATCACAAAGCGTTCTCGATTTGCAGCCGCACGCCAGTTCCGTCGCGACGCGATAAAAATCACAATCAGAGTCGCCACCAAGGCGATTAAACCGGGCAAACCCAGTTCCGCCGCGATATGCAGCGGCGTATTATGCGCATGGCTGTGCGGGGTAACGTTGGGCATAGAGGCAAATCGGGGTAGATGTCGGCCAAATGTGAACAGACCGTAACCGGTCAGCGGCTTTTCCAGAAACTGCGCAATCGCCGCTTCATACAGGTAAGTCCGCAAGTCCAGTGAACGTCCCGGAGACTGCAAAGATCGCACCAGAATAAAACCAGCGGCGACTCCGACCAGCACAAAGCCCACCACACCAACGGCAACAAGCGCCTTCACGCGGCTGTGCTGATCACGCCACCATGCACGCAAGGCCTCGGGCGTGAGCAGACCATATTGCGCCAACAGCAGACCAAACCACACCACCCCGCCAATCACGACACCCACCCAGGCACCGCGCGAAAACGTTAAAAATAGCATGATCAGAGCAGCCATGACATACAGGATCAGAACCACCTGTGCCAGACGCATTCTGACCGCCGCCAGCCGCCCCAATGCGAGCGGAATCAAGACCACCAGAAACGCGCCTAACGTATTCGCATTCCCCAACACACTGACTGGACGCGGCAGTTGGATAGAACCGCTGAAATCAGCCGCACGAAACCAGCTATACGTCTGAAAATAGGCGAAGAACAGAACGACAAGCCCGCTAAAGAGCAGAGAGTCCACCAGCATATCGCGTTTAATCGCCCGGTTAGCGATGGCATCCTGCAAGCCATACCACACCAGCAGATACAACCCGACAAACCACAGGCCGATGACAATCCGCCGCCACACCTCAAGATTAGCCAGCAATGACAACGCAAAAGCGAATGCCCACAGGAGCAGCACCCCATCCAGCGGAGTCACATACCATTGCCAGCCGCGCCGCCAGTGCGCCAGCAACCAACTGATCGACAGCAGCGCCAGCAGACCAAGCGACATAAAGCGAAACTCAAAAATGGTTACGCCGGTAAAGGTCGCGCCAATCGCCACGGCATAGCAAAACAGGACGACGATCACCGCCCGCATTAAGGTATCGCTTAAGCGCATTTGTTTATTCCTGAATCGAATTTGTGGATAAAATCACTCAGCATTATGAAGAACCGCTCAAACGCTCGAGTTCACTGCGCGCCAGGGTTTCATCAGGCGCGTAACCCAGAATCGCATTATAAGCATTGATCGCCGCCGGAATATTGTCATTGGCCTCATAAAACGCGGCAATCTCGTACCACGGTTGCATGATCACCGTTCCCGGCCCCACGAAACGCACCGCAGGCAGCAGATCAAATTGCGCGACCCGGCTGAATAGAATTACATCAAAGTTCTGATCAACTACTCTTGGCGGCACAGCGCGCACCCGCAACTCGTAGATTTCCAGCGGATCAATTGCTGTTTCAGCGCGAAGTGCATTCGGAAATTCATAAATAGTGCCGAGCAAATCCGCGATTTTTAAGTCACGCCGTGCCGCTTCCGGGTCAATGGTCATTTCAGCCCGTGCACGGGAGGCATAATAATCCCCCATAGAGCTTTCCTGCTCAATCGCCTGACTGAAACCGGTCACTGCCTTGTCCACATCCTGCTCAACCGTCAGCGCGTATTCACCCACAACCCACCATTCCAGCCCTGATTGCGGATCGTCCGGCACAAGGCTTTGCAGACTTTCTGGGTCATGGACAGCAGCAATTCGATAGTGCTGGTCAAGCGGCAGAGTCTGACTATAAGCTGCAACGGCCATCTGTCGCAGCGGGGTTGCCTGCCAGAAATCCGACAGCGGCAAATTTTCCAGTTGATACTGCATCGCCACCACATAACCCTGCACAATTTCATCATCGGTCGCGCTGCCCTGCATCTCAGATAAACGCGCCCAATGCAGCCAAGCCGGATTGTTGTAATCAATCGCACGTGCTTTTTCCAACGAGGCAATCGCCGCATCAATATCACCTGCCTGTTCCTGCAACGCCGCCAGATTTAACCAGCCTGTGTCCCAGGTGGGTTCCAGCAGCAACGCCTCTTGATAGTCATCTATCGCCTCTGGAATTTGGGTTTCGTCCAGTTCAGCAGTCAGATAATTTTCCTGAAGGCTGTACAAACGCAAAGCCGGGTCAATCGCCACGGCGGCAGTCACATCTTCCAATGCTTCCTGACCAGAGGCGCGTAAACTGCGCTGCGCATTCAGGAAAGCGCGATCTGTCTGAATAAACCATACGCCATAGCCGACCATCAATACCAGCAGCAGAACTCCGGCAGCACGGTTTATACTTTGAGTGAGGTTACTCGGCGCATCCGGTGAGGTCTGCCGTATGGCGACACTGTAGGCCAGCAGCACCAGAAACAGGCTGACCACCGCGGTCATCATAAAATTATCAAACAGGCTTTGGACAGCGACACCCGCTAACGCGGCGTACACCACTTCCAGGCGTAAGCGGCTGGCGGGGTCGCTTATACCCCGCCAGTTGATCCACCAGTGCCGCAAAAGCACCAGCGCCAATGCCGCGATAATGGCTAAACCGAGGACGCCAATCTCAGCGGTCGTGTTCAGAATCAGATTATGCGAGGTACTGAGGCGGCTATCGGCTAATGCTGGGTCGCGATACGTCCGCACCGCGCGGCCAAACATCCCCGTGCCTACACCCAGCACCGGATAATCGCTGATAATTTCACCCGCGCTGCGCCATAATTCCAGCCGCTTGGCATCGCCACTGACCCTGCCGGGATTTTGACCGATGACGATAATTACCACCAAAACAATGCCCACCCCCCCGGCCAAAACGCCCAACGGAATCAGATTTTTCCGCGAGAAAATTTCACGTGGATTAAAGTCACGCAGCACCCGCAGGACAATCAGCACAATCGCCGAAACCGCCAGCGCGACCAATCCACCGCGCGAGAAAGTCAGCAGCGCCACGCCGGTCAAAGCAACTGCCATCACCCACAACACAACTCGGAAATCGCGTTTCTGCGTGCTCATCGCCCAGCCAGCACAAAAAACAGCCAGTGGCGCACTGTAAGCCGCCATCCACGTGCTGACTCCCATGCCTAGCCACAAACGCTCAAATTTCAGGGGAATCCACGTGCCGGGGCCAATTACCGCAAACCAGCCGGTGGAGCTTTCCGGCGTAAAACCGAGGCCGAAATACCACGAAAAAATCTGTAACCCCGCCAGCAGAATAATCAACGCGCCCAGCAAAAACTGTGTCTCGACGACCAGCTTCTGCCGCCCCTGCTGGATCATATCCACCAGCACCCAGAAGATCAGCACATGTGTGACCATAAACCACGTGTGTTCCAGCGACATGCGCCAGTCCAGACCTAAGAACCCGGCCACAAACCAGATTATAATCAGCGCGTAAAGCAAGAGATTTAAGGGGGTAGAAGGGATGCCTTTTCCCTGCCGGATGCGATTAAACAACCACAGCGCGAAAATAAACGTCACCAGCGCGTGATGCAGCAAGCGCACCGGCCAGACCAGCGTGTAATAACTGCTGCCACCGATAAACACAAAGTAAAAGGCCAGCAGTATAAACGCGATTCGATTCAAACGCATGAAGGATATCCTATTGAGCAGTTGAAATCAGGACAGCGGTGCACAGTTATACGCCGCTCATCCGCAGCACTTTTCCCGCCGTGCGGATGATAATATTCACATCCAGCAGCAGCGAGGCATGACGCACATAATACAGATCATATTGCAGTTTCATCAGCGCATCGTCATCATTCGCCCCATAGCCATAACGCACCTGCGCCCAGCCGGTCAGGCCGGGACGAATCACCAGCCGGGTGCGGTAAAACGGAATCTTGCTGATGAGGCGTTCCACATGTTCCGGACGTTCTGGACGTGGGCCAATCAGGCTCATATCGCCACGCAGCACATTCACCAACTGGGGCAATTCATCCAGGCGTGTTTTGCGCATAAAGCGACCACTGCGCGTCACACGCGGATCGCCCTGGCGGCTGAAAATCGCGCCGGTCTGTGACTCGGCATCGGTCACCATCGTGCGGAATTTGTAGATCGAAAAAACGCGCCCGTTCAAACCCATCCGCTGCTGCGAATAGAAAATGCCCCCCGGCGAATCGAGCTTAATCACCAGCGCGAGAATGGGCAGCAACAGGATAAAAACCGCCATGCCAATCAGACTCAAAACCAGATCCATCAGGCGTTTTAACAGTGGATAGGTATTAAAAGCCGACTGGCTATCTACTGGCAGCACCACCGTCCAGTTTTTATTGACATGCTCCACCGGCACCCGCCCGGTAATGCGCTCGTACAGCAGTGGCATCGGCACAATGCTCAACCCGCTGACATAGGCATCCATCACCCCCTGGAAAGTCTGCCCTTCCAGCTCACGGGTCGATGTCACAATCAGTTCGCTGATTTCATCGCGTTGCACAAAAGCCATGATGTCATTGCCTGAGCCAATGATTGGCACACCGCAAATATCAAAACCCAGTTCATCCGGCTCACCAATAATGCCTTCGATTTGGTATTCATCGTAAGCATAACGACCAATTGCACCAATGATCGTTTCTGCTGCCCAGTCTGTGCCGACAATTAACACGCGTCGTGGTTGGCTGGCCCAGCCTGTCAGCCACGGATAACCAAAGCGCCAGATACCAATCAGCACGAAAGAAGACACGCCATAATACAGCGAAAATAAACGGGGCAGTGCCGTGCGCGGGGACAGAAAGAAAATCAGCAGATACATGACCAGCATTTGCAGCGTGATAATCAGCAAGCGCTGGAAAGACGCCCGCCAGCGCGCCACGATGCGCATATCATAATAGTCATTCGCGCTGGCGAGCATCAGCCACGCGACGACAAAAACAACAAACCAGTAGGATTGCTCGGCGATAAATTCGCCGTTAAACGGTCGATCACCCACAATTGACCAGAGGCCGAGCGCAATAAAAACGGAGATCGCCACCGCGACCATATCCCCGGCCATCAACAGCAAGCGCCGATCTGAAATACGCAGTTGTATACGTCCACGTTTTGGTGAAGGGGAGAAAAGCATAGCCTGTATATTCCCTCGCGTAGGATAACCGGAACAGCATAGCGCGCACCATCTGCGCGGCTCAATCGTTTTTACGTCCTTAACATCATTCTATAGCCGCTTCAGATTTCTGTGGTATTAGGATTTTGCAATCGCAGCAGCAACACCAGAATCAAGAGTGAAATCAGGCTGATCGCCAGACCCGGCAGCAGCCAACCCGGACGATAATCAAACCGGACTTCACTCACCCCAGCCGGGATTTCCACCGCGCGGAACATCAGATTCGCCCGCTGGATTTCGGCTGACTGGCCGTCAATCGTCGCCACCCACCCGGGATAATCCGTGTCCGCCAGCACCAACCAGCCACCTGATTCCGTTTCCACATTGACCGTAAGTGAATTAATCCGATCATCAATACCCGTTACGGTGCCGGGACTGTTTTCATCAGTTGGCGTTTCGCACTGCCCCGCACCGGAGAGATGCACCTGCTGCAAAGGTTGCCAATCCACGTCCTGCATGGTGGCTACCAGATCATTTTCATCGCTATGCCAGCAAGCCGCATCAACAAACCAGGCACGTGCAGCCTCCCGGTCTAATGGCTTTAATTCACCATCCAGATCATAAACGCCGCTTACAGCCGCCGCCTGAAGCAAATTCGCCTGCTCCGTCCCATCTGCTTGGATCAGATCGATATAGGCATCAAATGCACCCACCCGCAGCGGCTCGAAGTTATTGAACAAAGTCCGCCGATCGAGCAAATTCATATTCGGCAGATTGGTCTGACGATAGGCCTGCCATTGATTAGTAGCCACACGATAATCCTTGAAAAGCAGATAGGTATCAAATTTTACCGAGGCTTCAGCTTTATTTTCCCCTTCGGCATCGACCCCTTCCGGCCAATAATTGCGGCTGTCACCACTTTCGCTGGTCGCCAGCGGGTTATAAAACTCAGACGGCACGGTGGGATTCAAGCCCTGTGCCGCCCACACCAGATCAAGCGCCACGAAGCACAGTACCGCAATACTCCACGCAGAATACCGCGCTGATTCGCGATCCGGTTGTAACAATGTCAGCGCCCCAGCGATTGCCCCTAAAATACCTGTAAGCACCACCGCGCCGATCAGAACCTGTACACCTTCATTTTCCAGCGTAGCCACCGGGATAATCCGTGGCATCACCAACAGCGCCAGAATCACCGCGCCGATACAGCCGGCAATCGCCAGACGCGTGCCAAAAAACAGCCAGTAACCCCGACCCCACGCGGCAGAAACACCAATCCCCGCCAGTAAGCTCAAAGCGAAAACTGTCCAAAGATGCCAGCGTACCGGTGCCTGAAACAGGCTAAAAGTCGGCACATTTTCAAACAGAAACGGATAGATGCCCGTATTTTTGCCTAGCGCGAAAACCAGACCCAACAGCACAATCGCAGTCCAGAACGGCACATGCTGATAATAATTCGGTGTATCCAGATCTTTGCGGAAACGGCGCACAATCCAGCCAATCATAGCCGAAAGCGCCGCGATTAACGGCAGCAAACCGATATACACCGCATCCTCGAAGAAAGCGCCTTCAGTGATATAAGAACCATCACCGGGTGTGCCAAACACATTCGGCGACAGGAAATTCAAAGCGCGTACCGGCCCATAACTGAAATTCATTGCAAAATCAAAATCGACCCCGCCTGACCGCTGCGACGTGCGCAGCAGTTCCGCCGTCGGCAGTAGTTGAATCGCCGCGATGCCTGCCCCTAGAATCAGCCCTGCCACGACCAGACCAAGCCGCTTCCACCAATCCGCCGGACGTTCACGAATGATCCAATAGAGCGTAAATAAGCCGACCAGCAGCATACTGTACCACGCCGTCTGCGCATGTCCCGCCAGCAGTTGCAATGCCGTAAACAATCCCAACCAGCCAATATCGCGCGGTCTGCGCGACTCTAATACACCCAGAGTCGCCCACAAAATCCACGGCAGCCAGGCCGCCGCCATAATCACCGGATATGTCCCTAGGCGTCCAACCAGATAACTGGTCATGCCAAATGCCAGAGCGCTCACGCCCCGGCCTAAAGTCGGCAGGCCGATACGTCCGCTAAACGCCCACATCCCCGCCGCCGCCATAAACAGATGCAGCACAGCGGTGATCGACATGACAAAACCCAGCGGCAGCAACAATCCCAGCCAGCTAAACGGATACACTAGTTGCGACTGATAATTTGCCAGTAGCGGTGCACCTGCGCCATTAAACGGATTCCACAGTGGCAATTGACCGCCCCGCAGCGTATCCAACGCAAACTCGCGCCACGGATAAAATTGCAGCGATGGCAGTCCCCAGAAAAAGACTTCGCCCAGAAATAAGCGATAAAATGCAATGATCAGCGCACCACCGACAATGATCAATGGCCAGCGCGTTAAAATTCGATTAAGCATGTTTTCGTAATATCCACAAGAAAATAAGGCTCAGAATAAAGCTGACTCCCGAAATTATCGCTGCCACAGAAGTCGTCTGATTCAGGCGTTCAATAGTCGCCGCATCTGGCAGATCTTCACTTTCAGGCCAACCCGCAGCGGATTCTGCCAGCGTGAATTCAGGATTGGCATAGATATAGGTGCCATCCACCACATCCAGCGCAGCAATGAGTTGCCCGTTGGCTTCTGGCATATCGAGTGGGCAGCGTGAGATGATATAACGCACGCCCCAGCTTGCCAGCACCGTGCGTTCAGCTTCACCTAACGGCAGGTCACAATTCGCCCGATCAATATCCGCATCACTTTCAATGCCGGTTAGCGGTGGCTGTACCACGCTGTAACCTTCATTGGCGATGCCGCTACCCGCTTCGATGCCGCGCACAACGCCTGTAAGCTGAAACGGGTCCACACCGCCAAACAAGCGGAGGCCATTCGCCTGTGCAACCTGCTGTTCCAGCGCATAATTGGGAGAGTAAATTCGGCTCTCAGATGTATCTTCGTCAGCCATGATTTGCTGCAAGCGATCAACGAGCGGCTGTTGCTGCGTGAGCCATTGATCTGGCCCGCGCCATTCCAGCCACTGCCGCCCCATCCAACCTAAGTCAATAAACACGACCAGTAGTAATGCGACCGCCAATTGTTGCGGCGAGAGTTTGCCGTAAAACGCCAGCAGCAAAACCACGCCGAGCAGTAACCCCACCACGATCACGCCGATGCCGATTGTCGCGGGTAAGTCCGATAACATCACCAGCGTAAATCCACCACAAAATAATGATGCACCTGCGCCACCCGCAATCGTCAGACGTTTAATCGCCAAACGCGGAATTTCGCCGGTTTCACGCAAGCGCTCGATGCTGCCCATCACCACCTGTCCGCCATATCCCGCTAATACAGATGCGCACATGACCACAACAAACCACGAGCGCGACGGCACCCGGAACCACAATAGCCCCGGTACAATCTGCACCACCAGCGGCCACAGAAAACTGTGAATCCCCAGCGACCAGATGACCGCGGCGACGACCATCAAAATCCAGAAAAGATGCTTACGCGGTGCCGCAAAAATCGCGATCAGAGTCATCAGCAAAACCGGCAAACCCAGATAAGTGAGTGTCTCCGGCGTGCCATTATGCGGAGGCAGCAGCAGCCCAATCAACTGGCCCATCTCCAAAGACTGCACACCAGCATCCTGCAGGGTCAGACTGCCACGATTCATAAAGGGCTGCCATGAAAGCAATGGGATGATTACAGCCAGTGTCAGCAGTAAAAAGGCAATCGCAGCCGGGGCAAACCACAGCAAACGACCCCAACGGCGCCGTTGTCCGATTTGCCAGATTGCAAATAAGGCTGCAAAGCCAAACGCAAACAAACTGAGGCGGACATCACCCAGAAAAAGCAGCGCCGCAAAAACACCCACCCGTAACCCATGAAACAAGAGCGTTTTCAGATTATCCGTGCCTGCTTTATCGGAAGAAATCTGAATAAGGCGCATAATCCCCCACATCAGCCACGGCCACCACGCCAGCGCGTACAGCACATCAATATGTCCCGCACCTAAATGTCCTAGCGCTTTAGGTGCCAGCGTATACGCCAATCCGCCTACCGCAGCCGCTTCGTCGGATAAATCCAGCGTGTACAGCCAACGCCACATCCCCCAGCCTGCCAGCAGCAAATGCAGCACAATCATCCCATTGAGAAACAGCGCTGGCTCCAGAATCAATGCGAATATCTGGAACGGATAAGCCGTTTTGTTCAGCGGATTTGCAGCAAATGGCTGACCGCCTATGATCGTTTCACGCCACAGGGGGAACTCACCGCGTTCTAAGACACTCGCCCGCAGATAGTGTGCGGCAGGCCAATGCGCTAAGGTCGCATCGGAGAAAAACGCCTTCGGCATAAACGGCAGACCAGCAGGCATATAACCCACAAGGATGACAAATAAGAGGATGAGCCCAACCCAGAGGCTTTTAAGGCGCGTAAACATTTACGCTTCCGCTGCGCCCGACCAATCGTAGGCCATCCATACAAGTCCCATCACCCAGCGCGGCTTCCTGCGGCCCAGCCAGAACATACTGGACATCCCACTCTTCAATCAGCGCCAGACAATCTGTGACATCCCCTTTATACCAGGCAAGCACAGAATCCAGCTTGGCATCCGCGTCCAAAGTTTCAAAAGGATGCCCATACACTACCCGCGCACCCACCCAACCCGGAATCCACAGGCTGACATCAGGGGCGGCCAAAATCACATCATTGAGATCAGTTCGTGTTTCCAGCCAGTCAAAGGCTGTTGTGTAATCCTGTTGCAGGAATATGCCCTGTGATTGTTCTGGCCGGTTAATCAACACCGGTAAAATGGGCGTAAACAGGATAAAAATCTGTGAAAGCGCAATTAAGGGTACAAACAACATAAACAGACGGTAACGCCAACGTCGGTTGGTGACCCGCTGGAACCAGAAATCTTCAAGCGAGCGCGTCGCAAAATACACAATTGGGATCATCATACCTACGGCAAAACGCCGTTGAATTTGAGTCGGCAGGTAAAGCAAAATCAGGATAACAATGATCCAGATCAACATAAACTGGTCGCCATCAGCTTCAAAGCGGATAATCGCCCGCCAGATCCCCGGTAAAGCCAGAACCAGAGGCAAACCCAAACCGATCAACAAAGGCACAATTCCCGGTGCTGTCGTGATATTCTGCGCAGTCCATACCTGCATAGCCGGGTTATAAGCGACAATCGCCCCATAATAAACGGCCATCGGCACCACCGGCAGAATGATTAACGCCAGCCAACGCAAATCACGCAGGTTGATTTTACGGGCGCGGAGCATCTGAATGCCGCTGAAAATGACCAGTGCGCCAGAGATGGGCACCAGCGCATGTGGGTACAAAAACGACAGCGCCACACTTAACAGCACCGTCACCAGACCGCCATTATCCAGCCGGGGTTCTTCATTCGCGCCCGGGCGAAAAACAATAATAATCATACTCGCCAGCAGCGCCAGACAGGCCACTGTCAGCGGAAAATGAATATTGACCAGTGAGCTGTAAAACGGGAAGGCTTCGGGGATAGACATATCCGGTGGTGAAACATCGCCGCCCGTTAACACCACATACAACCAGCCAAAACCGGCACCCAGGGATAAAATTGTGAAGAAAATCCGCCGGGTGCGCAGCCGCATCCAGACTGAGGCCGCCAACTGGTAAATTGCCATGTACATAAACAGCGCTGCAGCCACCCGTGCCACATGAAACAACACCAGCAGCGGCACCTTGGTAAAGCCGGAAATATGCCCCAGAACGACATAGATAAAGGCGATCAATGCCCCACTATGATCTTCTGGCGTGTGCAGGAAACTGACCAGCCATTCGCCCTGTGCGCCGATCATCATCTTGCTTAAATAGGTTGCGCCATCGCGGTGATTATGCAGTAGTCCCATAAACTGCCAGCCGGGAATACCAGCGATGGCGATGACCACAAAAGGTAAAAACGCCAGCAAAACGAGCATCACAGCAGCGACAATGACCCATCGCCACTCGGCTGGTGTAATATGTGCAGTATATGCCGATTGCATCAATATTGTCCTTGTGTGAACATTTGCTTGCCTCTTAATTTTGGCAAGGTGTATAATTTAAAGATAAAGCAACTTGGGCTTCAAAAGCCTTTACACTTTATATTCCACATTGTACAACGACTGGATATACATGCCACTAGGCCATAAAATTTATGAATGAGGCAGAAAAACTGTATCAACTCCAGGAAATTGACCTGGGCATAATCCGCAGTAATAAGCGTTTAAAAGAAATTGAAGCTGAGCTCAACCAGAATGAGGCGGTTCAGGCAGCGCAGATTCAGGTTGAAAAAGCTCAGAAAAAACTTACCCCCCTCCAGACTCAGGCCCGTAATCTTGACCTTGAAATGCAATCCACTTTAGAAAAATCACGCACAACTGAGGAAAGCCTGTACAGCGGCGCGGTCAAAAATCCCAAGGAAATGCGCGATATGCAGCAGGAAATTGAGTCTCTTAAGAAACGCCACGGCGAATTGGAGACACAATTACTAGAGATCATGTTTGAAGTGGAAGAAGCTGAGACGGCTTTGCAGCGCACCCAGGATCAACTTGGGCTGATACAGAAAACATGGGAAAAAGAACATCTGAATTTACTGGAAGAACAGGCGCAGCTTGAATCGCGTGTGCGTCAGTTAAAAACAAAACACAAGCAGGCAGTAGAGGCTGTAAAACCAGAAAGTCTCAAGCTTTATGAGACGATGCGACCCCGCAAAAACAATCAGCCAGTCGCGTTGATGACGGGTAATACCTGCGGCCTGTGCGGCGTTGCCCAGAACATGGCGGTTGAACGTGAAGTGCGTCAGGGACAGACCATTGTGACCTGTCCAAACTGTGGGCGCATTCTGTTTTCAAGGCCATAACAAAGTGCATTCCTGCCATTTTCCGCATCAAAGGAGATAAGCAATGGGCGTTGATTTTGAGAATTTTGGCTTAGGTTTAGCTGTGGGGTGGGCAAGCGCTTATGGTATCTATCGTGTTCGCCATCAAATCAGCCAGGCTTTACAGGCTACCCAGAACCAGGCTCAAAGCGCTCAGAATTATGCCACGCGCAGTGCGGATGGACGCTATATCAATGATCTGATCGGCATTTTTGAAACCACACATTTAGCCGGTCAATTCGTCAAATTATCCGATATTCTGGTCGAGCCACAGTTTCTGTCCGCTCCGCCTGCTGCCGCGCCTCAGGATGAGGACGATGTCGTACACAGCGTCTTTCACATCGTGCCGAAAGTTCCAGACCATCCTTATCTGCATGCAGTCTACAATCTCGAAACCTTATCGATTGGCGATCTGGCAACGGGCGACCATGCCTTGGCTTTGCTGGGATTACCCGGTAGTGGGCGGACCACAGCCTTACTCAGCATTGCCATGTACAGTCTGGGGCAACTTCGCTTTTTAGAGGCTGAGGACAAAATTCAGCGTAATCTGGATGAAGAGGAAGCCGCTTTAAGCGATAAAGAACGGGCTGACCGTGTTAAAGAACGTGCGCTTATCGAAGAACGCGCGCGTGAACGCTTGAAAGATGAGCATGGCATTTCTTTTGACCATGTCGGTCAGGAGCAGACAAAAGGCGCGGGTGGCAATCTGTTTAACCGACTGATGCCCGTTTATGTTCATCTCGCCAATGTGAATATTGACCCGGCAGAATTTGGCAGCGAGATTGACCCGGCAGAGCCGTTGATCCGTGCGATGCAGAGTCAGGTTGGCCGGGTAACAGCCAGCACCTTACCGCGCAATCTCTACAACCGCTTGAATGATGGCGAAGCCTTGCTGTTGATTGATGGTTTGGATGAGCTGTCACAGTCAGAACAAAACGAAAAGATCATCTGGCTTCGTCAGTTTATGAGCCAGTATGCCAGCAATTTCTTTATTATCGCTGGGTCGGCACAGGGTTATGGTGCGCTATTGGAGCTAGGATTTGCGCCTGTTTTCCTGCGTCCCTGGGATGATCTAATGACCGAGACAGCCATCACCCGCTGGGCAGAAGCCTGGCCACACATCGCTGGCAAAGGTCGCCGCTCCGCTGCGCCACCTGCACCGGAATTGATTGATCGGATTCGCAGCAATAATCGCGCCCTGTCTCCCACTGATCTGAGTCTGAAAATCTGGTCAAGCCTGGGCGATGATGCTCAGGTT
This sequence comes from Aggregatilineales bacterium, assembly GCA_038258185.1. GTDB lineage: Bacteria > Chloroflexota > Anaerolineae > Aggregatilineales > Phototrophicaceae > JAIOHN01. The sequence goes on from JBBSQD010000017.1 coordinate 21,992, forward strand.
CCGGGTTATGAGGGCTGGCTGCGGGCTTGCATCGCGCGGCATCTCCCCAAAGATCAACCCATTGACAGCATTCTGCCCCGTCTGGCACAGGCCGCAGCGCTCCAACTTGAAGAAGGCTTCATCACGGCAGATCGGCTGGAAGCGCTGGCGGCTGGCAGTGGCGACACTGCTGATATCGCGGCCATGCTCAACAGCATGGAATCTGATGACACGGAAACCGAAGAAGACCCCCAAAAGGCGGCAAAAGGCAAAGAAGATACCGCCAGTGTCTATGCCAAATTACTCACGATGCTGCGCCGTACTGGCCTAATTGTCGAGTATCGCAACGGGCGTTATCAGTTCCGCCACAGCTTTATCGCTGCCTATCTCGCCAGCCTGCTGTTAAAAGATCAGGCGTACGTGGTTGAAAAAGCCCTCGATTCCAATTGGAATCAGGCATTTGCCTATGCCACCCTCCACACATCGGTGGATGAAGCCGTTAAAGCGCGGCTGAGTGCGCCGAAAGATATTTTGCATAACAATATGCTGGAGCTTGCCCGTTGGTTGTCTTATGCCGGCACAAAAGCAACCTGGAATGGTGGCTTACTCAAACAGCTAGGGGCGATGCTGATCGCCCCCAATCAATATCCGCTCACACGCGAACGTGTCGCCGCAGCACTGATCGGCACACGTGATAAAAAGACCCTGTTTGTCTTCCGGCAGGCTGCCCGTAATGCTAACCCACAGGTGCGCATACTCGCCTGCCTCGGTATGGGGGCGATTGGCGAAAACGAAGCCACCAAGGATCTCTCGGCATTATTGAATGATCAGGTGATTGATGTCCAGCTCGCAGCCGGGATGGGACTGGGAGCAATTGGCACCGATGAAGCGCTCGAAGACATGGTCATAGCACTGACCGAAGGCAGCGAACAACTCCGTCAGGCGATTGCCGAAGCGCTGGCCGCTAACCCGGTTGAAGGCCATCCCATTTTGTTTGATGCCATCACGCACGAAGACATGATGCTGCGCCGCGCAGCGGCCTTTGGTCTGCGGCGCCTCAAATCAATCTGGTCAGTCACAGCCTTATATCGTGCCTTTCTGGAAGATGAGCAGTGGTACGTGCGCTCTGCGGCACAGCAGGCTTTTCAGGACATTCAGGGATATGAGCAGCGTGGCCCACGTAATTATCCCACCCCACAGGAACTGGATTGGTTATCGGCCTGGGCAGCTAAACGTGGAGAAGGCATTCCTTCCGGCGAAGGTGGCGTCCAGTTGCTGATTAACGCCTTGCAGGAAGCAGAACCCGATGTACGGGCTTTATCCGCTCAGATTCTAGGGCAAACAGGTCAGCTTGGGGCGGCAAAAGCGCTTTATAATGCGCTGCGGGATCGTCAGGAAGAAGTGCGATCATCAGCCCATCGGGCGCTGTCTGACCTTGAACTGCAAAGCGGCAAGCCACTTCCAGCACTCAACTAGAACTTTGTTGCCCCAGAATACCTCATTTGGGGCAACTTAACTTTCCGGCAAAACCTCGTTATCAGGCTGGCAGGCAACCAGTTGTGTGGAATCGCTGTGGAAAATATATTGCTCATCCCCAGCTTCCAGCAGAATGCGATAACCGGGGACATTCACTTCCGTGTAGTTTTGTCCACTAAGGGGACACCCCAGGCTGCTGTCTACCCAGACAAACGGCTGCACATCAATTAATTGTATTCTGCGCGTGGGCAGATCCAGCTCGCGTGCCAGTCGGGTCTGAGCGATTAAGGCCAGATTCGCGGCCAGCGGGTCAGCTTCAATCAGTAGTTCCTGCATGCGTCCCACCAGCGGACGATCCCCCGTACACAGGCGAAACCTTCGATCAGAATCGGTGTGATATTCATAACGATCACCACCGTGGCCTAATAAAACCCGATAACCGTTAATTTCGAGGTTCGCCAGATCGGGCACATTGGTATCTCCACAGCCCAGATCAATACTTGTCCAGACAGCGGTTTCCAGTTGCAGAAGCTCGATGGCGTCACTATCCACAACCAGACGATCAGACAGATTATCGATCGCCAGTTGTACAAAAGGTTGCGCATCAACCGGGATCGCTAAAGACCCCGGTTGAGTTGTAGGGGTGATTACATCCACCGGATTAATTAATGCGGATTGGGTTGGCGTACCCGTTGGCAGCGCTGGTTCTGGCGTAAAAGTCGCGGTGACAGCTATCAGCGTCAGCGTGGGAAATGGCGTGACAACCTCACCCGCGCCGCAGGCAGTCAATAGTACCAGACACACCAATACACCGGGTCGCCACCACTTAACTTTCAGTCCCACCGCCGAGTTTACTCTCCAGGTCAGCCGTGCTGATGCCCTCTACAGCGATCATCTTATCTCGCCCTTTAGCACCCGCAACAATTTCAATTTTATCCGTGTCAACTTCCAGTTGAAGCGCCAGAAAATCGATTAACTCCTTGTTGGCAGCAGCATCACCCGCTGGCGAAGCCTGTAATCGAATTTTCAGCGTCCCATCTTCCTGAATGCCAACAACTTCTGTTTGAACCGCACGCGTCACCACACGTACAGCAAAAGCAGCACCACCCTTGGCATCTGTAATCTCAAAATTGCGCTTATCCGCCATAAATCTTCCTCTTACATTCTCTTGATATCCGATTTCATCGGACTGAACTGCGCTTAATAGTATTGTACTCGTATTTCGCGCGGCCAGAGCACAAGAAAAAATTTACCGTAAGATTATGATAGTAGCATGACGTATCAGCAGGAGCAAAATCAGGTCACAATGCTGAGTACCTGCATCAGCACGAAAATGCCCAGGAACACCACCATCGGGCTCCAGTCCACCATACCGGTTTGTGGCAACATCTCCCGAATCGGTTGCAGCACCGGCTCGGTAATATCATACAAAAATTGTACGATGGGATTACTCCGATCCAGATCAGGAAAGAAGCCGATTAACACCCGAACCAGCAAAATGAGCTGGAACAACCGCAAAACCAGAAATATTACGCTAAGAAGTACACTCATCAGTCACTCATCCTCACTAGATCGCTTACTGCCGTTCACCAAAGATTGCCCGGCCTACCCGAACAATTGTTGCCCCTTCTTCGATGGCTACCGGATAGTCATCCGTCATCCCCATACTGAGATCAGGCATCACTACATCAAAAGATTCACTCAGCGCCAACCTTAAAGCGGCTAAGTCAGCAAACACCGGACGAGCCAGCTCCATATCATCGACAATCGGAGCCATCGTCATCAACCCCTGTATATGCAAGCCCGGCAGAGCGAGAATCTCACTGACGGACTGCCATAATGTCGAACGTATATCGTCATTGTTCGCCCAGTTTGCTGCGACCAGCCCGCTTTTGCTGGCCTCCCCGGAGATATTGATCTCCAGCAAAATACTGAGGCTCTGCTGATTTTCAACCACAAGCCGCGATAACTTCTCGGCAAGTTTGAGGCTGTCCACCGAATGCACCACCTGGAACAAATCCGGCACATCTTTCGCTTTACGACTCTGGATATGTCCGATCATATGCCAGGTCACTGGCACCGCAGTAACCTCACTGACAGCAGGAATCTTTTCTTTTGCTTCTTCTACGCGATTCTCGCCAAAATGTTGCGCGCCAGCCGCAATTGCTTCAATTACTGCACTGGCAGGATGCGTCTTGCTCACGGCCAATAGGGTCACATCCTGCGCGGAGCGACCCGCTTTCTCACACGCAGCGCTGATATTATCGCGAACCTGCTGAATATTCTCGGCAATAGGGCTCATAAGGCAATCACTGCACCAAAGCGCCCTGTGCGGCCTTTTTCTGCACGGTGTGAGAAAAAATCGTCATTCTGCTCAAATGTACAGATACCCGCGATTTCGATCTGCTCAACCCCGGCGCGTTTGAGATCCATACAATTGGCTTCCCACAAATTCAGATAAGCAGTCCCATCCGCGACATCCCGCTGAATCACACCTTCAGTAGTCCCAAAATACGCCTGGACAGCCGCAACGACTTCCTCACCCACCTGGTAATGATCCGGCCCAATGCTGGGGCCAATGGCCGCCTGAATATTGGCGGGTTTACAACCGTAAGACTGCACCATCGTCTGGATGACATTGGCGCCGACGCCAGCCACAGTACCCCGCCATCCTGCATGTGCCATCCCAATCACGCACTGAACGGGATCATGAAACAACAGGGGTGTGCAATCCGCAAAACGCATCGACAGTGGCGTATCCGCTTTGTCTGTCACCATCGCATCGGCCAGCGCCAGCCAGCGTCGCTGGCGGACAGGCCCGGTGGCAATAATGACATCTGCGCTATGAACTTGCCATACCGAACATGCGCGGTCGTCACGCACACCCAGTGTCTCGTACATCCGCTCATGATTACAGCGCACCGCTTTAGGGTCATCCCCCACATTGCCGCCCATATTGAGCGAAGCCCATGGTGCCTGACTGACCCCACCATGACGCGTAAACACACCATGTGTGAGTTGTGGCCATTGGTCAAACTGATAATATTGAAGCTCATTTTGAGTTATACGCTGCAATAGTGCCTCACTTTCTTAAGTCACAACTTGCAAACAATAGTAAACAATGAAGAAAGGCTTTTTACCTCTTATAGTATACTGATGATAATCTCATAGGTGCGATTTTTGCATCCCCTGGTAAATCAGCCTAGAACCAGCTTAAACCATTGAGCAACCGCAAAGATATCATAGAGACAGGCTTGCTTGCGACTATACTGGTTTTAGATGTATACTGCATGGGAATAAATGCGGATTTTTTCAAATCCGAAATCAGGCTCATACCGGCGTTTGAAACGCCATAATCCAGGTGTATGAAAGGAGTTGGACGCACATAATTGTTTCTGAAATGAACAGTTTCTGCGCCAATAAATTATGAATAATCGCGATGAGCGGCGTAAGCAGTCCGGCATTTCTGTTCTGATTGTCGATGATCATCCTCTTTTTCGAGATGGTTTGGTAAAGGCATTATCTCTGGAAGATGATCTTTTTGTGATCGGTCAGGCCGAAGATGGTGAACAGGCTCTTGTTGCAGCCCGTCGTCTACAACCAGATGTGGTTCTGCTGGATATTAATCTTCCCTCGATAAATGGTTTACAGGTTGCTCGCCAGTTAAAAGCGGATCGAGCAGGTGTATCCGTGGTGGTTCTTACCGCCTATCATGATTCGCAGCAGGTGATTCACGCCATGCGCGCCGGGGCTTCGGCCTACTGTGCCAAGGATGTCACCCCGGACGATCTGATCGGTGTAATCCGTGATGTGGCCCAGGGGCAGTACATTGTCCACGAAACCCGCATGGACGAGCGCGAATTCCAAAGCTGGATCAGCGCCAATGTCGAAGCCATTACCAGCCCGTACGGGTTGGATGCTGACGAACACTTTGTCCCCCTAAGCCCGCGCGAAATGGAAATTCTGCAATTTGTCGTCCGTGGCTTAAGCAATAAAGAAATTGCCATCGAGCTTCAGATCAGCCACCAGACCGTTAAAAATCACATGACATCCATTCTCAAAAAGCTGAATGTTCAGGATCGCACTCAGGCAGCCGTCACCGCCTTGCGGCACGGTTGGGTACGCATTCACGACACAAATCCGAGCGATAATACAGCACGACAGGGTAGAGCATAAATATGATTGACTCTTTTGATAACCCGAAAGAGGAACTTGTTTCGGTGATCAGCGTCGAAATGCGCCGCATTAAAGATCAGTTAAACGAAATCAAAGTTCAGATTGAACAAACTCAGAAAGTCGTCAATACTGAGCAACAGCGCAATTCTGATCTCGCCACCGAGTTACGCACAGTTCAGGATAATCTTGACACTATCCCCCGCCAGGATATTCGTTCCAAGTATGATGAAGCACTCGACGCCCGTTTCCGTTTGTCGACCATGCGCGGTCAGCTCGAAAAATTCCAGGCCAATCGCGACATGCTGGAACAACATCAGGGTTTACTGGGTCAACTGCTCAACAAGGTTCAGGGTGTGGACCTGCTGGCGGAAACAGAAACTGATTTTGCCCCCGGGACACCCATAACAGCCGTCAATATCGTCCGCATTGTCCAGGCGCAGGAAGATGAGCGACAGCGTCTGGCGCGGCAAATGCACGATGGCCCTGCCCAATCCTTAACCAATTTCATCCTGCAATCGGAAATCTGCCAGCGTCTGTTTGATCGTAATCCAGAGCGTGCAGCCGAAGAGCTGGATAATCTCAAAACCAGCGCGAGTGTCACATTCCAGAAAGTGCGCGACTTTATTTTCGACCTGCGCCCGATGATGCTCGACGATCTCGGTGTGGTGCCGACTGTGCGCCGTTATGTGGAGTCTTTCAAAGACAAACATGATATCGAAGCGGTTTTGGAGCTGATGGGCGAAGAACGCCGTCTCGAAAATCATCGTGAAGTGATGATCTTCCGCGGTATCCAGGAATTGATGGTGAATTCGCGGGATTACGCTTCACCCACCCAAATTCACGTTCGGCTGGATATGGGTGCGGAGAAGATCCGCATGACAGTCGAGGATGATGGCCGGGGGTTCGATGCCGAAACCGCGATGGCTACGCAGGACACCAGTATTGATCCAAGAGTTTCCAATATTGTGACCTTAAAGGAAACCTTTGAATTGGTCGGTGGCACAGTGATGGTCACCAGCAGCGAAACCGAAGGCACCACGATTCGGCTGGAGCTACCTGCTGAAAGTGAAAGTTTGTAGGGTAACAAACGAATCGTTAAGGCAAGCCTGACGGATCCTCAACTATTATTAGGATATTAGGCCTGTTTGCCTCTTAAGCTAATTTGACTACACTTAGTTAACAACTCACGTTCTATTCGCGCATATTCGCTCATCGTTTTCGATAGATTCGGTGCAGCGGCCCCTACCGTAAACGGAGGAATACATGCAACGTGGTCGCCTTTTGATCATAATCGCTTTTGTAATTATTCTCGGTGCTATCGCTGCGGTTGTATTAATAAACCAGGGAGGTGGTGGTGCACAGCCTGCTGTTGACACCGGTACCCGGACTGCTCCGCAGCAGCAAGCCGCCCAACTACCGACACCAACACCACTCGAATTTACCGAAATTGTCATTGCTCTTCAGGAATTGCCCCGTGGCTTCCGCATCCCAGCTAACGCTGTTGATCTGCGTCCCTGGCCGCTTGTTTCTGCGCCAGCCAGCAGCATCACCAGCCTGGAAGATGTGATCGGTAAAGTCGCCCGTACCCGTATTTTCCGCGAGCAGCCGATCCTCACCACCATGATTACCGAGGATTTCACCAGTCTGGCCGAAGTCGGTTCGGATGCTGCGGCTGTCCTGCCGAGCGGGCTTGTCGGTATTTCTATTCCGATTGACCGCCAGACCAGTGTCGCTTACGCCATTCAGGATGGTGACCGGGTGGATGTGTTGCTGTCGATGCTGTTTGTCGATGTCGATGATGCTTTCCAGACCATCGCTCCAAATACCATCACCCTTTTCAACATCACGGATGAAGGCATTCAGTTCAGCGACCCGTTCCCTGGCCGCCCCGAAGTGATCAGCCTTGGGCCAGCCATCATTGGCCCGTCAGAACGTCAGCGTCCGCGTCTGGTCACCCAGCGCACAATCCAGGATGCTTTAGTCCTGCACATCGGCAATTTCCCGCTGGATGGTAAATATTTAGGTCTTCCGCCTACCCCCACCCCTCCTCCGGTTTCGGAAGAAGAAGGTGGTCAGCGTAGTGGTACACCTGTACCATCACCAACCCCGGCACGGCCTGATATCATTACCCTCGGTGTGACACCGCAGGAATCCGTGGTATTGGCCTGGGCAGTGGAAGCGAAAATGCCGGTTACACTGGCACTGCGCGCTGCAACCGATACATCCCGCACGACCACCCAGGACGTTAATCTCGACTACATTCTGGGCACCTACAACATTGATCCGCCGGCCAAGCGCCAATTCACAATTGAACCGGCTATCCGCAGCATTCGTCAGTTGATTGCGGGTGACGAAATTTCACTGAACCCGTCTGAATAAGACCGTCCGAAGTCACCGGTTCAGATCGATATCAATAAATCAGCCTGGGCGAAACAAAATTCGCCCAGGCATTACAAACTATCAGGTAAGCGTTTGTTAGTTAGAGTAAGATCAGGAACAGGCTAATGAGTAAAGCAGCTTCTCAACCAGCAGGTGATGGTGAAACAATCACTATTCTTCTGGTAGACGATATACCGGAAACACGTGAGAACATCAAAAAGATGCTCGCTTTCGAGTCCGACCTTAAAGTGGTCGGTTCAGCCGGAACAGGACGCGAGGGTGTCGCCCTTGCGAAAGAACTTAAACCCAACATCATTATCATGGACATCAATATGCCCGACATGGACGGTATTCAGGCAACAACCCTGATTACTGAAGCCGTGCCCACCACGGCAGTTATCATGATGTCGGTACAGAATGATCCCGATTATCTGCGCCGCGCCATGCTGGCAGGTGCCCGTAACTTCCTGACCAAGCCCATCGGCATGGAAGAGCTGTATAACACCATCCGCACCGTCCATATCCGCAATAAGCCCATCGCTGAACGCTACGAAGATTATCAGCGGAGGCCCAGTGATCAAGGCCAGTCTGGGCAAAAACGCGATAAGGTGGGACGGCCCGGTCATGTAGTCGTGGTCTATAGTCCCCAGGGTGGCGTAGGTACTACAACGATTGCCACCAGTCTGGCATCAGGCCTGATGAAAGAAGGCATTAAGGTCTTACTCGTTGATGCCGATCTGCAATTCGGCGATATTGGCGTGATCCTGAATCTTCAGCAGCAGTCAACCATGGTTGATCTTGTGGCCGATGTCGATGATCTGGATACCGAGTTGTTTGAAAATATCGTGGCGACCCATGATAGTGGCCTTAAAGTGTTGCTTGGGCCTTCCCGGCCAGAATTCGCAGGCGAAGTGGAAGCCAATCCAAAGGCATTAGCCACTATTCTTAGCAAAATCGCCAGCAACTATGACTTCATTATTGTCGATACCTCATCACATCTGACTGACCCACTGGCAGAAATACTGGAGATGGCAACCAAGATTATTCTGGTTTGCACCCCCACTATCTCATGTGTGGTCAAAACACGCTTTGTGCTGGATCTCTTCGATAAGCTGAGCTTCCCGCCAGAAAAGTCAGTGCTGGTTATGAACCGCATCCCGGAAGATCGCCAACTGCGTAAACTGGCAATCGCCCCGGAAAAGATTGAACATCATCTTAAGCGGCCTGTTGTGGCAAAAATTCCATCCAATGAAATGCTTGTCCTGCGTGCTGTTCAAAAAGCCGTTCCGGTTGTCGCTTTTGAGCGCGATAAAAACAAATCGCCCATTAAAGAGATGCTCGAATTATCGGATTATGTCTTCACGGCCCTGATGGGTGAGACTGAAATAGAAGAACCCGAGGTCGAGGAAAAGAAACGATCAGGCTTTGGGCTTCGCCTAGGGCGCTAAGTCAATGGACTTTTCATTAATTTCTAGTGTATGATTATCAGTAAAACAAGTCTGTGTCGATTTTAGGGAGTAAGGTTGGAGGATCAGCATGTCATTACTGCGACGCATCGAAAAAGGAAATAATCAGCCTGAATCCGGCGGCAGTGACGGCGACGATGGAAGCGATGAATCAAAACTAGCTGCCATGCGTAGCCGGCGCCAGAGTGTAAGTGGTGATGGACGTGCCACTGGACGCTCGGAAAATTCGTACCTGGACTTGAAGTCTCGCGTTCAGAATAAACTGATGTCTGAACTGGATAGCCAATCCCTGGATGTGAACAAAAAAGCTCAGGTACGCGCTCACATTGAGGAGATGTTCAACTCCATCCTGGCTGATGAAAGTCTCGTCCTGTCTCGTGCAGAGCGTCAGCGCCTGTTCGAGGCCATTGTCGCGGACATTCTCGGTTTCGGCCCGTTGGAGATTCTGCTGGCCGACGACAGTGTTTCGGAAATTATGGTCAACGGCCCTAAAAACGTCTTTGTCGAGCAAAAGGGTAATCTTACCCGCGCACCAGTCACTTTCGATGATGAAGAGCATGTCCTGCGCATCATTGATCGTATCGTGGCACCGCTTGGCCGTCGTATTGACGAAAGCTCCCCACTGGTCGATGCGCGTCTGCCAGATGGCTCTCGTGTGAACGCGGTCATCCGTCCGCTGGCCTTGTGCGGCCCGACCATTACCATTCGTAAATTCTCCAAGAAACCGCTGACCATTGAAGACTTAATCCGTTATGGATCAATGTCCAAAGAAACAGCGGAATTCTTGCGCGCCTGTATTATTGGCCGCCTCAACACGGTGGTGTCCGGTGGTACAGGTTCTGGTAAAACCACCCTGCTCAATGTGCTTTCGAGCTTTATCCCTAACGATGAGCGTATCATCACCGTCGAAAACGCGGCAGAGCTTCAGTTACGCCAGGAACATGTCGTTACATTAGAAAGTCGCCCCTCCAATATTGAAGGCAAGGGTGCTGTCGAAATTCGTGATCTGGTGATTAACTGCTTGCGTATGCGCCCTGACCGCATTGTGGTTGGTGAGTGTCGTGGCGGCGAGGCGCTGGATATGCTTCAGGCTATGAATACCGGTCATGATGGTTCATTAACCACTGCCCACTCCAACAGCCCGCGTGATACTCTCGCCCGTCTGGAAGTTATGTGCTTAATGGCTGGTATGGACTTACCGATTCGTGCTATCCGTGAACAGGTCGCCAGCGCGGTCGATATGATCTGCCATCAGTCGCGTATGCGCGATGGCTCGCGTAAAGTCGTTAAAGTGACTGAAATTCAGGGTATGGAAGGTGAGATCATCACCATGTCCGATATCTTTGAATTTGAACAGACCGGTATCGAAGGCGGCAAGATTATCGGGCGTATTCGTCCCACCGGCCTGCGACCCAAGTTCATTGACCGTATCGAAGAAGCAGGCATCCATTTGCCCCCATCGACATTCGGTATTGGGCGCAGTTACTAATCCAGCCATTATATTAGGAGGGGCGTACTTCTTGACGCACCTCCTCGATCACCATAGAATAAGTTAAGTAGTACGGTGACCGGAGGTCATTTATATGGAAGTTGCCATCTTAGGCGGGGCTGGATTGCTCGCCGTCATTGTTCTTTTCTTTGGCATTCGCAGTGTCCGTACGGAGCGCGATGTCATTGAGGAGCGTCTAGGTCGTTACGAGGAAAGCAACCTTCAATCATTTCTGGATATTGAAGATAGCGAAGACGACGTAAGCGACAAAAAAGATAGCGCCATCGAAAAGGCAATTGATCGCGCAATTGCGGATCGGCCTTTTGCCAAAACCTGGCGGCAGCAATTATCTCGTGCTGATATTAAGCTGACTGTCGCAGAATATGCAGCCCTGCACGTCATCTCCATGATCGGCTTTTTCCTGCTGGGCTACTTTATTATCTTCGGGCAGCAGCTTGTGCCTGCCATCGTAGCGGGTTTTGTTGGTTTGTTCGCCCCCAGAATTTATGTCTCACGTCAGACTGCCAAGCGCCTTCAGGCATTTGAAGACCAGTTACCCGATACACTTGGCCTGTGGGTGAATGCATTGCGTTCTGGTTACAGTGTGCTGCAATCCATGGAAGCCATTTCGCGCGATGCACCGGAGCCAACCTCAGCCGAGTTCAAGCGTGTTGTTCAGGAAGTCAGCCTGGGCATTGACCCGCCGGACGCATTACAGCATCTGCTGGATCGTGTCGAAAGTGAAGATCTTGATCTGGTTGTTACCGCAGTCAATATCCAGCGTGAAGTCGGTGGTAACCTGGCAGAAATCCTGGAAATCATCAGCCATGTGGTTCGTGAGCGCATCAAGTTAAAAGGTGAAATTCGTGTGCTCACTTCTCAGGGGCGCATCACGGGTTATCTCATCAGCTTCCTGCCCATCATTCTGGCGCTGTTTTTGTACACCATTAACCCTACCTACATGGGCCATCTCTTTGAAAATCGCATGTGTGGTTGGCCGCTTCTCGGTGTTGGGCTCACTCTCATTGGTATTGGGTCAACCCTGGTGCAGAAGATCGTTCAGATCGAAATTTAACTATTGTAGTGAGATGCCGTTGCCATGAATATTTTAATACCGCTTATCATTGTAGTCGGACTTTCCGTAGTCGCAGGTTTAGTCTATGTCGGCCTGCGCGATGATCGCAGCCGCGATCCCTTGCAGGAGCGGTTAGCGCAGTATGGTGAACGTGAGATGCCGCAATCACTGGAAGAAATCGAATTATCGCTTTCTTTCCGTGACCGTGTTCTCATCCCGATTCTGCGTCAGATCGCAGGCATCACCGTCCGCTTTACGCCTGAAAAACAGATTGAGGAAATGCGGCGTTTGATCGATGTTGCGGGTATGTCCGGCAGCATGGAGCCGACCACATTTCTTGCATTACGCATTGTCGCGACACTGGGTTTAGCGCTGTTAGCCTTCATGCTCTTCTTTGTGTTGACGGCCAGCACCGCCCCCACCAACGCTATTCTGTATACGATTGGTGCTGCAATGCTGGGGTATTATTTCCCCATGCTGTGGATTAAGAGCAAAATCTCTAAACGTCAGACCAATATTTTGAAAGCCCTGCCCGATGCCCTCGATCTGCTGGTCATCTGCGTGGACGCTGGTCTGGGTTTTGATATGGCAATGGGTAAGGTCTACGACAAGTGGGACAACGATCTCGCAATCGCTTTTGGGCGTGTCCTGCGTGAAATTCAGCTTGGTAAAACCCGCCGTGAGGCGCTGCGTGATATGTCCGCACGTATGGATGTACCCGACGTGACCAGCTTTACCGCTGCGGTCATTCAGGCCGATAGTCTGGGTGTGAGTATGGCGACCATCCTGCGTGTGCAGTCTGACCAGATGCGTGTTAAAAGACGCCAGCGTGCACAGGAAAAAGCGCATCAGGCGCCGGTCAAGATGATGATCCCCATGGTGCTTCTGATCTTCCCGTCCATCTGGATTGTGTTGCTGGGGCCATCAGCTATTATCCTGTTCACAACACCACCACCCGGGATTTAACCAAAGCCTTTAACACTTTTATCCGACACTTAGCAGGGAAAGAAAGTACCCTTATGCCGGATACTAAAACTCAACAGCATAGCTATCAATCAACAGAAGTCCAGCTTCAGCCTGGGCTTCTTGCGTCTGGCGGGGGTAGCATCCGCCGTTGGCTGGATGTCGGCCTGGATTTACTTTTTCCGCCACGCTGTGCGGGCTGCCAGCGGATAGACAGCTATTGGTGTCCGCGCTGCCAGTCTGAAGTCAACGCTATCCCTCTGGGTGTAACCCCCAAAGCTCATCCCCCACTTCAGTCAATCGCGGCAACCGCCACGCACGAGGGCAAATTGCAACAGGCCCTATGGTCGCTGAAATATGAGAACGGCAAGCCCTTGGCGCCATTCCTTGCGGATCGACTTTCCCGCCATCTTTCCCAACTGAATTGGCCGATTGACATGATTGTGCCTGTACCATTACACACTTCTCGTCTGGCAGAACGGGGTTATAATCAAGCACAACTCCTTGCGGAGGGCATCAGTCAGCAGACAGGCATTCCCTGTTTACCCGATGCTCTTTATCGTGAGCGCTATACCCAATCGCAGGTCGGTCTGAATGCACAAGAGCGACAAACTAATATGGAAGCAGCTTTTTTTGCGGATCACCAGCTCGTTAACAACCACACCCTTCTCCTCATTGATGATGTTTTCACTACAGGCGCAACGCTTGGGGCTTGTGCTCAAGCAGCGCTGGATGAAGGTGCTGAGGCTGTTTACGGTCTGACAGTGACCGCTGCCCAAGCTTAACTTTATTCTCTATATTCTGAAGGAGCTTGCTATGGACGTGATGATTCAGGGGCGCAATGTTAAAATTACGGAAACGCTGGAGGATTACGCCAAAAAGAAGGTCAGCAAGCTGGATCGTTATCTCCCGAATATCCTGGATATTCGGGTGGATCTGTCCAGTGTCCACACACGACGTGGACATGATTTGATAGCCGCGCAGATCACGGTACGGCATAAACGTGGGGCGATTCTGCGCGCCGAAGATAAAACTTCTACTGATATTAATATGGCAATCGACTCAGTCGTCGACAAAATCTACCATCAGATTCAACGCTTCAAAGGCAAACGTATCCGTAAAGGTCGTGAACGCTTTCTGGCTACAGTCGAGGAACTTGATCTCGCAGAAGAAATACCTGATATCGATGAATATGTCGATACTTATAGCCTGGATACGGAAGAGCTTACAGACGAACCTGTGGTTCCGCCGGATCCGATTGATCGCCGTAAAATCGTTGAGCTGTCCCCCATGAGTGAGATGGAAGCTATCGAGCAGATGGAGCTTCTGGGCCACACCTTCTTCGTGTTCCATAATTCCGAGGATGGTACTGTCAATGTGCTTTATCGTCGGGAAAATGGCGGTTATGGTCTGCTGGTGCCCAATCTCCCCTAGACGTTAAGTAAGTCATCAATCTGGCTGCTGAGTCTGCCCCGTCTGGCGCAGCAGCCAGTATTTCCGCCCTTCGTAAAACCCCATCATCATGCTCAGATATAAGCCGTGCCAGCCATCACGATAACCCTCTAAAGTCACAAACCGCCACCAGAACTGCCGTAAAGGCTGTAAGATATAATTCTGAATTTTGGGCTGAACACCCGCCTCGAAAAGTATCTTCGCATCGTACAGGCTATAGGCGCGTTGTTTGCGGTGAAACTGATCTTTGTCAGTGTAATTGTAATGGGTCAACGGCTGCTGAAGCGTCCCTAATGGCCCATCCAGCACCACCAGCTCATGCACCTGCCGGTTCGGATCATAATGCGCCTGCCCCACCCGCAGCAACCGCGTCTGATAATCCGGATACCAGCCCGCACCCAGAGTCAATTTGCCAAAAATGTAATTATGTCGTGGCACCTGCCAGCCAGCGTAATCCGGCTCTGCTATGGCTTGCAGAATTTCTTCCGCCAGTTCACTGCTCACCCGTTCATCCGCGTCCACAAACAACACCCAATCCACATCTTCACCCACCGCTGATAAGGCAGCATTGCGCTGACTCGCATAATTCAGAAAGGCGTGTTCGATCACCCGTGCGCCATTGATTTCTGCAATCGAGGTCGTCTGGTCATCGCTGTAAGAGTCAAATACGATGACTTCATCACAGAACCACAGACTGCGGACACACTCTGCAATATGGCTTTCTTCGTTGCGGGTCAGGATTATCCCTGTCAGATTCATGTGCGGCTCAATGCTCTTTGGGCGATAGCGCGATAAGCTTCACGCACAGCGTATTGGGGATCGGTCTGCTGTTTAAGATCGCGCATTTTTAGCTGCATTCCCACGGCAATCATGATCCGCGCCAAAAGCGATTTCCATGCAGGCTGATAGCGTTGATACAATTGCAGGCGGCTTGTCCATAAGTTAATGATGTTTTCGGGACGGGCTTGCCCGGTACTCTGCCCCGCCAGATGCGTGACACGTGCTGCTGGTACGCACTGCACCTGCCAGCCTGCCCGATGAATACGCCATGCCCAGTCGATTTCCTCACAGTACATAAAAAAACGCTCATCGAACATGCCGGTTTGAGCAATCACTTCCCGGCGCAGCATCATCGTTGCACCCAGCGTAAAATCCACGTCAAACGGTTTGCCCTGCTCATAAAGCGCGCGCGGGTAGCGTCCGTTAAAATGACTCTCGTACAGGCGACCGGGTGTTAGGAAAAATTCGACCCACAACTGGCGCAGGCCGGGAAACATAAATGCGCCATGCTGGAAACTGCCATCTTCATATTCAAGCTGTGCCCCAACCAGACCCACACGCGGATGGCCCATTAAATTCTCGTAGAGCGTGCGCGTTGCACCCGGTTGAGTCAGCGTATCGGGGTTAAGCAGATAGACAGCTTCCGGTAATTCGTCAGCATCCGCTTCGCCAAAACCCATCTGACACATGGCGAGATTATTGGCTTTACCAAAACCGAGATTTTCAACGCTGGCGATCACCTTAACCTGTGGAAACTGAGCGCGAATCGCCTCTGCAGTGCCATCTGTGGATGCACTATCCACGACATACACATCTGCATCCAGATCCGTTGCCGCCAGATCATCCAGCAGGCTTCGCAGCGCGTTGAGTGCCAGATCGCGCACATTCCAGGTCACAATGACAATCGCCAGCGCCTTCATCAGTTCCCTAACTGAGCGAAATTCAAGCCTGTGCTGGTCAGGAAACCTCTGAATTCGTCCAAAGCATCACGGTCAACCGCTTCCAGTTGACCATCACCAAACAGCGGTTCCATCAGAGCCGACTGTGCGCTGTCTTCGGTCATGCTCACCAGAGCTTCCTGCAAGCGAATACGCTCACCCAATGTCAGGCTGGTGGGGTACATCAGGATGCCATACGGAAAAGAGACGCTGGTTTCCAATGTCTCCAGTTCACTCTGAAGCGACCCGCTCAGATCGTCAAAATCAGTCTGCGACAAAGCCGCAGCATCACACGAACCATCAATTACAGCCTCGACAACGCTTTCATTGTCGGGATAATCGTTGATCGCGTCGAATCCCTCGACCGGGTCGAGTCCATTGGCCCGCAGCACCAGTGATGGTACCAGCCAGCCATAATAGTCCTCATAGTTCACGCGGCAGAAAGTCAGCCCCCTTAACGCCTGAATACTGGTGAGATTGGCATCCGCCTGCGTCACAATCAGACTGGTTTCGCCACTCTGATCGACATTCACCATTTGTAAAACCGCGTCACCGCAGGCATCCGCCAGAGCAACGGCATAACTCAGGCCGTCCACCCACGCGACAGAAATCTGGGTCGGGTTGGATTCGCATAAAGCGGCTAACGCCTCAGCATAGCGATCGACCACAACCACATCAATCACCATGTCAGATTGCTCCTGGAGAGCATCCTGAAACTGGCCGATTTGAAAGTCCGTAATCAAACTCCGTGCCACAGCCGACCCCGGCGGACGCACCACCAGTTGAATCGGGTTGTCTTCTGTACCCGGAGGCACCACAGTAGCCACAGCAGGCAAGGCGGTCGAGCGCGGTGTTGGCGTCAGTGTGGATTGAATCAATGGCCCCTGCACGCCCTCTGACCGGCGACATGCCGCCAGCAGCAGAACAAGCAAGGCTATCCATAACAGTCGAATAAGCATCTGGCGTTTAATGGTTCCCCTCCAACCTCAGCACCGAACCTATAAATTTATGGTACAGTCGTTCAAGCGCGAGAGCAACTTAATTTTCGCTTGATTCAGCCACAAGCAAAATCTCACGGCTGCCTACATTGCCATTATAGACCGCCACATCCTCATGGATTAACCCGGCCCAGCAGTTCTGCGGATTACGCGCTTCAAGTTCAGTCATCCGCACAGCACCCCACACCACTGTCCGCGCACCGGGAGCCAGATACTGATAGGTATTTCCGCTGGCTTCATCTTCCACCTGGATCAAATCGTCGTCTGTGCCAATCGCCCAGCGCCACGGATAATCCGACTCCGCCGTCAGGCAGTCAATGCCGATGCGCCACGCGCCGGATTCATCAAATGCCTTAAACGTCGCCGCACGTTGCGTCTGCTGGTAGACCGTTCCCGGAGGCGGCCCACTGGTACGGATGGGGACATCACTATAATTTTCGACCGTCACCTTAAACACCAGCATATCCCCTAACGGGATCGACAAGGCGGTTGCCCGCACATCTTCAGGGTCATTCGGCGGTTCGACTAATTCACCGATCTGTTCCGCATCACGGTAAAAACGCTCGTCGTATGGTTCGACCGCAAACACCACATCCACCCCCACCGACTGCGGGACAATTTCGGCGCGGGGTTTCCCGCCCTCCTCAATCGTCAGTTGCGCAGACTGCTGCACAATCTGTCCGACTGCATCCTGTGCACGGGCAATGAGTGGATAAACGCCATCCGGCGGCGGGTCAGCCCCTAATTCAACCCCGCCATCATAATTGTAGAGATGCCGTCCCGCATCACCGGCTTTACGCCCTTCCTGACGCGGCGAAATAAACAACTGCTGCTGATCAGGGTCCAGCAGATACACCTGTAGGTCAGCCGCTTTCTCCAGATAGACATTGATTTCTGTCCGGTCGCTGATACCATCCTGATTCGGTGTGAATACATCGGGGAAAACGGTAAAGGTCGTGATCTCCGGCAGAGGCGCATCGCCATTTTCAATGCTCAATGTCCCGCTGCGTTCTTCTGTTTCGTTGTTATCCGTATCCACCGCAGTCAGCAACCAGCTATAGGCGCCATCCGGCATCAAACGGCGCAGCACCTCCCCGCTGATGGCTTCATCTGGCAGCAGATAACCATCCACCACGCCGCTAAAATACACCTGATAATCATCCGGTATGCGTGGCTGCATGTCGCGGAAAGTGTAAACAGTGCCGTCTTCAGCTTCAAAAATTAAAGATACCCGTGCATTACGGGATAAGCTATAATGAAATGTGGTAATATCATCATTGCCATCGGCATTGGGCGTGATGCTCTCCAAATCAAATGCAGCATCCGTAATCAGTGGTTGGTCAGGCTGCAATATCGCCTGGGCGATCATGACAACCAGCAGTGCAGCGCCTAATGCAGCTACAGCAGCTAACCATATGGGAATTCGCATGGCTTTCCCTCTTTCATTTATCCCTGGTCAGAAACATTCACACATTTCCTGAGTTTCAATTCAGCGTCATCAAATAATCGTAAATCCCTGAAACCAGTCTGTTTCAGCATGAAACGATTTCTGGCGCATCCTAGTCTAGCTTAGGGTTCCGTATCCAGACAAGTGTGCGTCTGGGAACTTTACCATGACCCGACTATGGGGTAGACTACGCCCACACGCAGCCCAGTATTCAATGGCTATTGAGGAGTTACACTGTTGAGTAGTAAAAACGGTGCAAATGAGTTTTATAATGTTCCCGAAGCGGAACTCGACGAAGACGGGTTTATCATCTGTCCTGTCATGCCGTTACAAGGGCTGGTTATCTTCCCCGGTGTCGTGACACCGCTGTTTATTGAGAATCCCAAAGCCGTCAATGCTGCGGAGGCGGCTTTAGCCAAAGATCAGACAGTGATCGGCATTACACAGCGTGACATGATGATTGATGACCCGACACCCGAAGAATTGTATACCTTCGGCACGGAAATCGCGCTGGGTCGGCTCATCAAGATGCCCGACGAAACCAACAGCGTACTCGCCCAGGGACGGCGCCGGGTCGAAATCGTTGAATTTATTCAGACCGAGCCCTATCTGATTGCCAAAGCCCGACCAGTCGAAGAAATTGTCGATATCACGCCGGAACGTCAGGCGATGATGAAGGCGGTGGTGAATCTCTTCCGCCGCGCCATTGACCTGAACGCCAGTGTACCAGAAGATGTGCTGGTTTATGCCATCAATGCCGAAGAACCCGGTTGGCTGTCAGACCTCGTGACCTCCACGCTATCCGTAACTGCCGACGAGAGCCAGCGGGTTCTGGAAATTCTGGATACCGGTGAACGCCTGAATCATGTGGCGATGCTGTTGGGCAAAGAATTAAGCGTGCTGGAACTTGAAGATGAAATCAGCTCTCAGGTTCAGCAGGAAATGGAACGCAGCCAGCGCGAAATGTACCTGCGCGAACAGATGCGCGTCATTCAGACCGAGTTGGGCGAAGGCGATGTTTTCCAGCAGGACATCAACGAAGTCCGTGAGCAGATTTCAGCCGCCCAGCTCCCGCCAGATATTCAGGATCGCGCCCTGAAAGAGCTGTCGCGCTTGTCTTTAATGCCACCCGCAGCGCCCGAATACAACATGATCCGCACCTATATCGAGTGGATCACCGCGCTTCCGTGGAGCAATGCCAGCGAAGATAATCTTGACCTGTTTAACGCCAAAAAGGTGCTCGATCAGGAGCATTATGGCTTGCCCAAAGTCAAAGATCGCATTCTGGAATATATGGCCGTCCGTAAACTCGCCGGTTCAAAAATGGACAGCCCTATTCTGTGCTTTGTCGGCCCTCCCGGTGTGGGCAAAACGTCGATGGGACGCAGTATTGCCAAGGCGCTGGGACGTGAATTTGTGCGTGTGAGCCTGGGTGGTGTCCGTGACGAGGCGGAAATTCGCGGCCATCGGCGCACCTATATCGGCGCATTGCCGGGGCGTATTATCCAGACCATGAAGCACGCGGGAACAACAAACCCGATCTTCATGCTCGACGAAATTGACAAACTTGGCGCAGATTTCCGTGGCGACCCTGCCGACTCGCTGCTGGAAGTGCTTGACCCTGAGCAGAACAATGCCTTTTCAGATCATTATCTGGAACTGCCTTATGATTTGTCCAATGTCCTGTTCATCACCACCGCCAATGATCTCGACCCGCTGCCCCCAGCCCTGCTGGATCGGCTGGAAGTCATTGAATTTCCGGGGTATCTCGAAGAGGAAAAAATCTCTATCGCCCATCAGTTTTTGATTCCATCCCAGATGGAAGCGCATGGGCTGGGAGATCGCAAAATCCACTTTGAGTTAGGCGCGCTGCAAAAGATCATCCGTGAATACACTTACGAAGCCGGTGTCCGTAATTTCAAACGCGAAATTGCGAATATCGCCCGCAAGGTCGCCCGTCTGGTGGCTGAAGAAAAGCGCTATCCACACGCCATATCCCACACGCACGTCGATAAATTCCTGGGGCCGCCCTATTACATTGGCACCCGCACCCTCGAAGAAGATTCGGTTGGCGTGGCTACCGGGCTGGTCTGGACGTATGGCGGCGGTGATATCACCATCATCGAGGTGTCATTGCTGCTGGGCAAAGGTATTCTCACCATGACGGGCAGCCTGGGTGATATCATGCAGGAATCGGCACAGGCCGCGCTGAGTTATGTCCGGTCACGCGCTGAGGATTTCGACATCCCCAGCGATGATTTTGAGAATTATGATGTCCACGTCCACATTCCGGAAGGCGCAGTCCCCAAGGAAGGCCCCTCTGCGGGCATTACACTGGCGACAGCGATTATGTCCGCCTTCACCGAGGGGAAAATTCGCAGCGACTTTGCCATGACCGGCGAAATCACATTGCGCGGGAAAGTTCTGCCAGTGGGCGGGGTCAAGGAAAAAGTCATGGCGGCGCGGCGTGCCCTCATCAAGAATGTGATCCTGCCCGCGCATAACGAAAAAGATCTGGTGGATATCCCTAAGCGAGCGCTTAAAGACCTGAATATCGTTTTCGTCGAGAACATGCAGCAGGTGCTGGATCAGGTACTTTTACCGCCTCCGCCAGAAGGCCGCAAGCGCGATGAAAACCGGAGCGATTCGGACGAGGATGAACGCGAGGAATCAAAGAAAGCGCGTGAATCATGACCACGGCGGTTGATGATGTCTGGCAGGCGATCCGCAATGGGCGCGGTACCCGGCTCGACTGGTTTGTCGAGCAAGCATCAATCAATGTCATAGCGACCACTATGGTCGCTATGGCCAATACACATGGCGGCACCCTTCTGGTCGGGGTCGTTGGCCCTGCCGCCAACGCTTTTGGCGTGCGCGATACCGAAGGCGCGATTGATCGTGTCCTGCAGGCCGCGCTGTCGATTGAGCCGCCGCTCATCATCCCGATGCCGCGTGTGGTCGAGCTTAAAGGGCAGCCCGTTGTGGTCATCCATCTGCCACAGGGCATGCCGCATGTTTACTCCCTGGAAGGCCGTTACCTCCACCGCCAGGATACAGATAACATCCCCCTCAAGCCCAACGAACTGCGCCGTCTGATTATCGAACGTGGCGAAACCAGCTTCGAGACTGAAATCGCCCAGGGAACCACACTCGATGATATCAACTGGGAAAAAGCCGAAGCCTATGTCGCCAGCTTAAGCGGCATCGGTGAATCCGATATCAAGAATATCCTCATGCGCCGTGGCTGTCTGGCGCTGCAAAACGGCCAGTTGCGACCCACCCACGCAGGTATTCTGCTGTTTGGTAAAGACGCACAGCGCCATGTCCGTGGCGCAGAAATCACAGCGGCACGCTTTGCTGGCGAAAGCATGAGCGATACATTTAGCCGCCAGGATATTCAGGGTGCTTTACCCGATCAGATTCGCCGTGCGGAAACGTTTCTGGTGGATCACCTGCGCAAAAATTTCCAGCTCAAGCAAACGATGGCCCGTGAAGAAAGCTTTGAATATCCGCTGGAAGCTGCCCGTGAGCTGGTGGTGAATGCCGTGGCCCATCGGGATTACAGCATCGCCGGAGATGGTATCCGTCTGTTTGTCTTCCGTGACCGCATGGAAATTACCAGCCCCGGCGGCTTACCCGGCCCGGTGACGATTGACAATATTAAAGACGAGCGTTTCTCCCGTAATCCGGTGATTGTGCAGGTGCTGTCGGACATGGGCTTTATCGAGCGCCTCGGCTACGGTGTGGATCGCGTCATTGACCTGATGCAGAAGCAGAAATTGAAAGCGCCGGAGTTCCTCGAAACCGCCGGAGGCTTCCGCGTCCTGCTTTACAATCAACTGCTCACAAATGCCGACAGCGCCGACACGGACTCCAATTCAAAAATACCGGAATTTAATGGGGTTTATAAAAATGTCGAAATCAATCCGCGCCAGGAAGCGGCTTTAACCCATTTGCATACTGAGGGCAACACCCGCATCACCAATGGCGATTTACAGTCACTCTGCCCGGATGTTCACCCCGAGACCATCCGGCGGGATCTGGCAGATTTAGTCACCAAAAATATTCTTGAGAAAATGGGACAGAAACGGGGCTCATATTATGTCCTCAAACGCGATTAATTATGATCTGATCACCCTCGGTGAAACCATGTGGCGCTTATCTCCACCCGGGTTCAGCCGGCTCGATATCACCCGCAGCCTCGACGTGCAGGTTGGCGGCAGCGAAAGTAACACCGCGATTGCGCTGTCCCGTCTGGGTCAACGCGTGGCGTGGTGGTCACGGTTGCCCAATAATCCTTTAGGCCAGCATATTGCCCAGACACTGTGCACCTATGGCGTGGATACATCGGGCATCTATTGGCAGGACAATGCCCGGCTAGGCACCTATTTTGTCGAGTTTGGCAGCGCGCCGCGTGCGACTCAGGTCGTTTACGACCGGGCTGACTCCGCCGCCAGCCAGATGCAACCCGATGATTTCGACTGGTCACAACTCGAACACACCCGCCGCCTGCATTTGACCGGCATCACACCCGCCCTCAGCCCATCCTGTTTACAGACGATGCGCCACGCCTTCAAAACCGCCAATGCTCTGAATGTGCCGGTTTCCTTCGACATCAATTATCGGGCGAAACTATGGTCATGGGATCAATGCCGCCCAGTGATGGACGAATTCGCCTCGCAGGCCGAAATTGCTTTCATCGCCCTGCGCGATGCCCGCAGCCTGCTCGATGATTCAAAATCCACCCCGCTGGATCTGGCAAAAACCCTCCATCAGCGCTGGCAGGGTGCAAAAATTATCATGACCCGCGGTGAAGAAGATGTCATCATTTATGATGGCCACCAGCAGCATGAGCTTCCCGCCTTTGCCGTGCAGATTGTGGATCGCGTCGGCGCGGGCGATGCCTTTAGTGCCGGCTTACTCTGTGGCCTTCTGGATGGGAAAGATTTGCCCGAAGCAGCCCGTTTCGGCACGGCCACCGCCGCCCTCAAGTTAACCTTACCCGGCGATATTGCCTTGATTAACCGCAATGAGGTTGACGCACTTCTGAATCAGCGCTCCAGTGATATTCAACGTTAACGTTGGCTCATGTGCAATTTAAAACCTACAATCCATGCACTTCCTGCGTTATCATCATCTTAATGTAAAGCATGGATAAGGTTTTGATGCCCAAAATATTATTCTCAGTGATCGTTTTTCTGGCGATAATGACCGTCGGTTGCCAACCCGTAGAAGTGATCGTCGTGGCCACCCCGCAGACCGAAACGGAATCACCCACGCTGGAAGCCACATCAGGCATTCCGACGCTAATGCCATTTGAGCGCTCAACGCCATTACCGACAATCGCCAGTAATCCATCACAGGCGTTACCCACCGCGACTTACAATCTGCCGGTGACCAGCACCCTACCACCCATCACCCTGGTTTTCCCGGCGACACCCACCCCGGAACCCTGTACACCCCGCGACGATTGGACGGCAACCTACACCATTCAACCCGGTGACAGCCTCTTTGGCATTGCCAGTCTGTACAGTGTCACCACGGCGGAATTACAAACCGCCAATTGCCTGTCGAACGCCAATCAGATCTTTTCCGGCACGAATCTGCTGGTGCCCTTTGACCTCACCCCGACGGCGACAACCACGGGCTAGAGAATTCTTCGTAGGGTCAGGGCTTACGCATGAAGATTCTGGATGAGTTGCGCTCGGAAATCATCATTGAGTGCGGCTTTGAAGCGTTTTCTCTTTAAACTGCCCTTCGATTTA
>JBBSQD010000018.1:0-44178 GCA_038258185.1 Aggregatilineales bacterium
ATGCGCCAGCGCACTCACATCATCCAACGTGGCAAAGCGTACAGATGCCATTTTCAACCTCTCTGGCTAGGCCGTGCGGCCAATAGCTTGCGCGACCTGCCGCACCTGCTGCATCAGCTTTTCGAAGTCGGTAATCGACAAGCTCTGTCGCCCGTCCGAAAGCGCCTTATCCGGTGTCGGATGCACTTCCAGAATCAAACCATCCACGCCAGCCGCCACGGCTCCCAGCGCGACCGCGCCAACATGCTCACGATACCCCACGCCATGACTGGGATCAGCTACCACAGGCAGATGCGTACGACTTTTCAAAACCGGAATCGCGTTCAAATCAAACGTGTTTCGGGTGGCGGTTTCAAAGGTGCGAATGCCACGTTCGCAGACCATCACCCGCATATTGCCATGCGACAGGATATATTCAGCCGCCATCAGCAGGTCTTCAACCGTGCTGCTCATCCCACGCTTCAGCAGAATCGTATGCTGGCTTTCGCCGACTGCATTTAACAGCGTGAAGTTTTGCATATTGCGCGCGCCAATCTGCAACACATCAGCATACTGGCACACCATCGGCACCAATGCGGGATCCATCACTTCGGTGACAATTGGCAGGCCAGTGACTTCACGGGCTTCAGCCAGCCATTGCAAACCCTTTTCGCCAAATCCCTGGAAACTATAAGGAGAAGTGCGCGGCTTGAATGCACCGCCACGTAACGCTGTTGCCCCCGCCTCTTTAACCGCACAGGCGACCTCAATAATCTCACTGCGCCCCTCAACCGAGCAAGGGCCAGCAATCACCAGAACCTTGTTATCACCCATTTTGCAGCCATTCAGCGGCACGAGCGAGTCCTTAGGGTGGAAAGCGCGGCTCGCTAATTTGTAACCCGCTTTCACCTTTTCGACATGCGCGACACCATCCATGTGGCTGTAGGTTTCTTCGCACAGTGGAATATCACTTTCGCCCACCAGGCCGATAATCGTGCCCTCATCACTCTCCGACAAATGCGGCTCATAACCTTCTATCCGCACCTGAGCAATCACGTCAGAAATAGATTTTGCCTTTGCATCCGGCTTCATAACAACAATCATGATTAAACCTTCCCATTTAAATGACTATTATTTTTTTCGGTCGATAAATCAGGGCGCAGCGCCATCGCGTCCTTCATGAAAATATGTTGAATCTCATCCTGCCGCTTGGTGGTATTCCAGTGAATAAGCACTCGGATGCAGCGATCAATGCCACCCGGCACATGCATTTCCTGGCAACCCATCAGCGCCGTTTGTGACCAACCCATATCGCGTGCGGCTTTCGCCGGGAACGCAGCCGTCAGGTCTGGCGTGGTTGTAAAAATGACACTCGCGACAAATTCTTCCTCAATCCCATTGGCTTCAATCACGACCTTCAGTAATTCAGCAGTCGCCTGCCAGATCGCCTCAGCCGTGTCCGCTTCTGCACAGGTCGCCCCGCGCACACCCCGTACCATCATCATATCCATGCTTTGCATCCTTCCCTGTATAGGCAACAAAAAAGGCGCAGGACGTTGGCCCTGCGCCTTTTGGATTTCACTCGTTTGAGAATTACCAGACACAACTCGCAGCTAACAACGCCCGACCTTTTCTATGTCGCCACTAAAATAAAAATAGAAATAGGGAGAGCGTACTGCCAACAAAGTCATGTCAGGTTTATTCCTTGAGATACGGCGCAAAGCATAGCGTTTTTTTAAGCGGCTGTCAAACTTCTCCTCAAAAGATCAATGAAGTTAACCAATCAGGCTTGTTCGATTTGTACAATTCGCTATGAATCCAGCGCCTGACGCAGGCTGGTGGCCAGTTCAAGCACCGGTTGCACCCCACCTTTACCCGCCCTCACCAGCGCACTGCCGACGATAAAGCCATCGATCATGTTGTTCATCATCCGTGCCTGCTCCGGTGTGCTGATTCCAAAGCCCATCACCAGACGCTTATCCGTTTGTGCCCGAATCCGTCCGATAAACTCGCGCACGTCCAGCGGCAGCTCGGCACGTGCCCCCGTCACGCCAGTCAGCGGCACACAATAAATAAAGCCTCGTGCTTTTTCCGCGACCAGCGCAATCCGTTCGTCATTGCTGGTGGGTGCCACGAAGAAAACCAGCGCCATACCTTCCTGCTCACAAATATCCGCGAAGATGTCCGCCTCTTCAGGTGGTAAATCCGGCACAATTAAGCCATCCGCGCCAGCGGCTTTGGCATCGCGCACGAAATTTTCCGCGCCATATGCCAGCAGTGGATTGATATAGCCCATCAGCAGCATGGGCTGGCGCACACCGCGTTCGCGCAGTTCCCGCACCGCTCCAATACACTGTTTGACGGTCGTCCCATTTTCCAGCGCGATCTGAGTCGCTGCCTGATTTGTCGGCCCGTCCGCTAACGGATCGCTAAAGGGAATACCGATCTCAAAACCATCGACTCCAGCTTCAGCCATACCGGCTATCGCATCCAGCGACTCTGCATAATTGGGGTAGCCAATCGGGAAATAGGGGAGAAATGCCGCCCGATGATTTTGATCAGCTTGCTTAAACATCGCCTCTATAGCTTCCAGACCCTGTGTTGTTATCGTCTCATCCATCAATTTACCCCTTTAATAAAAATTACTACTTCTAATTGCCCTGACGATTACACCCGCAGTAGTTCTGCGTCAATAAAATATTCACCATCAAAAATAAGGCGTATACCTTCACAATAATCGATGAATTGTCCCATGTCGTTATAGTCCAGATCCGGCAGACAGCCCACAGTACCGGCTTCGACCACGCCACCATGCGTAATAAGCAGCGCGGCGCCATTTTCAGTAATTGCACTGGCAATGGAATGCCATAAATCCGCCTGCTCCTGAGCAAATTCCCTGACTGCCCCTGCGCGTTTGTAAGCTTCACTATAGGCAGCAAAGCCCGCATCCCACGACCCGACATCAATCTCCACCCCAGAACGTGGTGGATTCAGTTCATCCAGTTGATCGTGCACCGCGAAGCCCATGGTCAGCGCCGTTTCATAAGCCCGGTAGAGGCTGCTGGTCAACACAATCTCGTACGGCCCCATGTCGTTACCCAATCTCCGCGCCAGATCGACACCTTCCTGTGAAAGATGCTGTCCCGGCTTCATTCGCATCGTGTGCCGTCGCACTTCCAGATAACGCATTCCAACCCCCTCTGAGTTTCGTTTCTACCAATCGTGTTCCTGATAATAGCGGCTGTTTGACGGAATGTATCTACACCCTGATAATCACGCCTTCATCATGGCGCAGTTGCCATTCAGCATCCGTCACCATGATCGGACATTTTTGCCATTGCGGTTCAATCTCTCTCACCAGCGCGGCCATCGTCACGCAGGCTACCACCGAATCGGCCATATCCTGTGTTGCCACCTGCTCCCATTCCGATGGAATCTGCAAAGGCAACTTTTGACCATCAACCGCATTCCACCGTTCCACAAACAGGCTTAAATCCTTCGTGCGTCGCAAGCCTGATTGCATCCAGGTATGCGATGGATAAACCTCATAAAGACGCGCGACTGACGCATCATATTCATCAAACGGATACACCCTCACATCCGCTTTTCGCAGATAAGCCAGCAACTTTAGACCGCCATAGAGCATCGCACGCATGCCCGGATTAAAACGTTTCAGCCCACTATAGGCCCCTAAAAGCGCATCTGTCTCCCGGCAAAATCCGTTATGTTCACGACAGCGGCCTTCAAACGGCTCTACATGTTGCTGCAAATAATCCGCAAATTCTTCACGGCTGGAGCGCACAGCCAATTCCAGCAAGCCTTCCCAGCCATCCGCCTGCAACCAATCATAAGCCAGCCGAGTTAATGCAAACGGGAAATCCAGCCCCCACGCTGCACCAGAATCGACGATGGCCGCGAATAAATCCAGCCGGTCATCACAGGCAACAACCTGCGTAATCGTAATCCCGGCATCGGTTACATCCGCTTCGGCAAAATGGATGTGCGGTGTTTTCGCGCCGCTAAAATCTGCGCCGTAAACTTTCATTCGGGCGGAATCACCAGCATCTTTTGCAGGGAAAGCAAACCCATGTCCACAATTTCCTGCGCGACCCGCACGCGCATTTCCCAGTTTTCAGCATCCGTATCATATTCGTCGGCCAGGCTTTTCTGCGTTTCTACGTCCGCTGCTTCATCCCGATAGCGGTCAGCAGTTTCCCATTCCAACCCATCCACCAGCACAGTCGTCAGGGCATAGCCACCGCGCTTCGGCAAAATGACCCACTCCGCATCCGTGCCTAAAGACCTTCCGACGGTGGTATTGGCGACGATCAGCGTAATCACTTCGCGGCTGAAGCCTTTCGAGCCAGAGCTTAAATCCAATTCCTGCTCAAGCAGACTGGAAAACAGGCGATTTGGAATTTTCTCGGTTTGCTGCAAAGCCTGTGGATGGGTTTCCCATGCCCATGCTGTCCGACCAATCACCAGACAATCCGCCTGTTGTACCGCATCAACCGTCTGCCGCCATTCAGACTCGTGCCCTTCGATCCAGCGCAGCAACCGATCAAGGTCAACATAATGCACGTGGCTACCTGACTTTTCCAGCGATCTTTGCAGCACGCGGTAACGGCCATGTGTCCAGTCACTGTTGACGAACACATCCGCGTCCGGCAGCGACTTAATCACATTGACATCTTCGGCAGTAGCATGCGGTGGCAGCGTGATAATAATGTCCGAATATACGGCCTGCATCAGAGGATAAAATCGGCGCAGACGGTTAATTTCGCCACGCGGATCATAAGTTGCTGCCAATGTAACTGTCATACCAAATCCTCTTGCTCTGCAAAAAATGCTTTCAAAATCGTATCGAAGCCGAAAGCAATGCGAAGCGCTTCTATCTGACTTTGAGCAACCAAACGCATATCCTGACCTTCATTGAGCGTTAACTGAGTAATGTCTTTATCCAGTTGGCCGATGTAAATATATTGAGTCACGTTCAAACTTTTACCCGGCTCAAAACGTTCATATACCTTCCAGCATATGACTGGCACATCAAGGTCTAATTCTTCCTTCAATTCACGCCGCATAGCTTGTTCAGGTTCTTCATCAGCTTCAACACGTCCCCCAAACAACGCCCAATAACCACCATAAGATAAATCCGGTTTTTCATCCCGCTGCTGGAGCAGCACTTGATTCTGAGGATTGACCAGAATTGCGGACACTACCTCCACTTTTCCGTCATCAAATTGCCCATTCCAGCGTGAATGGAAAAACTCCTCAAATACGGCTTTCAAGCCAAATGCGATTCGCAGAGATTCCAGGCCAGCGCTGTCAAAGAAACCCAACGCCTGCCCCTCATTCAGCGTGATCTCGTCCGCAGGCACATCCAACCGTCCGAGATACAACCATTGCTCGACAATGATCGACCCGCCATTCCGCTGCTCGGTGAACTGGCGCGTTTTCCACAGTCGAAGTTCCGGCTCAAGCTCAATTTCTTCCAGCAGTTCACGCCGCATCGCTTCGTCCGGATGTTCGCCGTCTTCCACTTTGCCGCCGAAAGTTGTCCAGTAACCGGGATACTTCAGCCCGGACTTTTCATCGCGTTGCTGAATGAGAATTTTCCCCTCAGCATTGACCAGAATCGCGCCGACCGTCAGGATAGCCGGTTTCATTAATCGAGCTGCAATTCCTGGATAACCGTATCCAGATCTTTATCACCGCGGCCAGACAAATTAACCAGAATGATCGAATCCTTGGGCATGGTCGGCGCACGTTTAATCGCTTCCGCCACCGCATGCGAGCTTTCCAGCGCGGGAATAATGCCCTCAAGCTGGCTCAATTTCTGAAATGCGTCCAGCGCTTCATTATCATCGGCCAGCGTGTAATAGGCACGTTCCATCGCCCGCAGATAGGCATGTTCCGGGCCAACTGAGGCATAATCCAGCCCTGCCGATACGCTGTGCGTGTTCATAATCTGGCCGTCATCGTCTTGCAGCACATACGAGCGCGTCCCGTGCAGCACACCCGGTCGCCCTTTGGAGGGGTCAGCAAAACGTGCGGCATGCTCACCGCTGAGTACGCCGTGGCCACCCGCCTCCACACCAATCAGGTCAACCTGTTCATCATCACGAAAAGCATGGAACAGACCAATGGCATTGCTGCCGCCACCAACACAGGCCACACACACATCCGGCAACCGCCCGATCTGATCGAGCATTTGCTGACGTGCTTCCACGCCAATAACACTCTGAAAATCACGTACCATCATCGGGTAGGGATGCGGCCCTAGTGCTGATCCCAGCAAATAGAAGGTGTCGCGCACATTTGTCACCCAATCGCGAATCGCTTCGTTTATCGCGTCTTTTAGGGTCTTGCTGCCACTTTCTACCGGGATAACTTCCGCACCCAGCAGTTTCATGCGAAACACGTTGGGTTTCTGCCGCGCAATATCGACGCTGCCCATATACACGTGACAATCCAGCCCCAACAGCGCCGAGGCTGTCGCACTGGCTACCCCATGCTGACCCGCCCCGGTCTCCGCGATCACGCGCTGCTTGCCCATGCGCTGCGCCAGTAACGCCTGCCCAAGCGCATTATTGATCTTATGCGCTCCGGTGTGCGCCAGATCTTCACGCTTGAGGTAAATCTGTGCCCCGCCGAGCGCTTCTGTCAGCCGCCCTGCATAGGTGATCGGCGTGGGTCTGCCGGTATAAGTCGCATGCAGATGCGCCAACCGCTGCTGAAATTCAGGATCAGCCATCGCGTCCTGATAGGCGATAATCAATTCATCCAGCGCCGGGACAAGTGTTTCCGGCACAAACCGTCCGCCAAATTCGCCGTAATATCCCCGTTCATCAGGGACAGAAGTTATATTGGTCTGAATATACTGATTTGTCATAACTACTTCCTAAATCTCAAATTCACAATTTTATTTTAATGCCCTGTTCCATTCAGGTTGAAGCTGTTTTATAAGCTCACGTTCACAACGCTCGATCAGGTCATTCTCTTGCATGGAACAGATATATAAGCTGACCGTATCACGATGTATATTTATCAAACTGTTCAAACGGCAATTCGTGGGCTGTCCGTCAATGTAACAATTTTTAGGTGAGATACGCCCATAGCCATATCTAAAACGTTTGCCAAAACTATCTCTGCACCGCCCCACATAATTTACATGACCATCAAGTTGATATAAATAAAGCCCTTTTTTGTCATGATGTTCGCTGATGGTAAAGTGGCAGTACATCCCATCCCCATAAGCATTAAGAAAATACTTATAAAAATCATCGCCGTTCAGCTTTAATTGCTGAATAAAATCACCCAGGCGGTAGTTGAGATAATCGCTATAACCCGATTGAATTTCTTCAGTGAGACGCGCATACCTAGGACTGAGTATGGTCTGATGAAGCGTTTTGTTGTTTTTCGCAGCGAACACATTCTCAATATCGGTTCCGACAAAAGTCATCTCAACCGGTTGAAAAGTCAGTGTTTGTCCAAGTACTTCAAATTGCAGCAAATTCATCTTGAAGCCTACTCAACTCTAAATCACCAGATACCGCTCACCGTTCAGGCACTGCTTGGCGACGACCAGCGCTTTATAAAAAGGCTGATCGACCACCTGCACAAAATCCTCCACACGAGCTTCGAGCGTATCCGCGCCTAAACCAACCGCCCGTGCGGGGATCGTCTGCCGATCCCCATGAAATAAGGCCAGCGCATCATCAATCGCAAAAACAACCAGTCCAGCGACTTCCTCACGTTGATAGGCATATTCACCAATATCAGTGTCGCGGATCAACAGAAAAGTTTCCGCGAATTCACGGTCAATCAAGCCGCCAAACTGCGCAACCGTCACCCGTAGCCCCACCGGGATCAGATCTTCAAAGGAGACATCAATGCCCAGTTCCTCACGAATCTCGCGCACACCATCAGCAATCGTCTCGCCTGCCGCGTAATGCCCACCCACAGACACATCCAGCATGTTCGGGAAAGTCTGCTTATCGGGTCTGCGCTTCTGCACCAGCATATAATCCACCCCCGCAGGATCGCGGTAAATCACCCAGCAGTGAAACACCCGATGCCAATCACCATCGCGATGCACCGCCTCACGGTCTTTAACACCCAGGTGCGTCAAATTCTCATCGTAAATATCCAGCATTTCGCCCATCAGGCGCTTATCCCTTCGCCGCGATAAACGCGCGCATCTTAGCAACATCCTTCACGCCGGGTTGTCCATCCACCTCGACCCCGCTAGCCACATCCACACCCCAGGGTTGAATGACTGCCACGCGTTCTGCCACATTTGCCGCCGTCAAGCCACCCGCCAGCATCAGGCGCGGAACGTGCGCTTTTACCGACAATGCCACTTCGACACTGGCCGGTTCCCCGGTTCCCCCATACAGCGTGGGGTGATAGGCATCCAGCAGCAGTGAGGGTACCCGCTCATCTTCAGGAAAATACTTGCCGAAGTAACCTGCATCATCCAGCGCCATCGCCAGATTCATGGGACGGATGGCTTTGTAGCCAATGCCGCGCAATTCCCGCAGCACATCATCGGACTCATCCCCGCTCAGTTGGGCAAAACTCAAGCCTGCTTTGATGGTAATCGCGGAAATACTGCCGACCACTTCATTGACAAATACCCCCACCAATACCGGACAACGCTCCCCTAATTGACTGCGTAACCCATCACAGATCACCAGGGCATCTTCTGGCGTGACATAACGCGGGCTGCGCTTAAAGAAAT
Organism: Aggregatilineales bacterium; assembly: GCA_038258185.1. Classification (GTDB taxonomy): domain Bacteria; phylum Chloroflexota; class Anaerolineae; order Aggregatilineales; family Phototrophicaceae; genus JAIOHN01. Next base: position 8,726 of record JBBSQD010000018.1, read on the forward strand.
TAAACCCCAGCAAATCTGCTCCAGCATCCGCCGCCGCCAGTGCATCATCAAGGTTGGTGAGCCCGCAAATCTTAACCTTCGTCATGTTTGACCTCTAATATCAGATACATTTGTATCGATATTATTATCACACCTGCCCCAATCCACCAATTACAATCTGAAATTTCGGCCAGAATGTTCATCTGGCAGACGCACGCTCAACATTCTGTTGGAGCCGTGGCGAAATTCATAATCCACATGCACCCGTTCAGCCACCAGACCTGCGCTCTGCAATGCGGCGATAACGGGCTCCACATGGATCGATTCCACATTAGCCAGATCATGCAGCGGAAATACCCGGACTTCTTTCGCCACGCGGCACATTTCCTGAAGCGCGGCGATGTGAAAACTTGTGTCCAGATGCTCGCTATAAAGGAAGAGAAAATTGGAGCACAGCGCCAGATCAAAGCTGCTATCCTCAAACGGCAGATGCGGCAGGCTGGCCTCGATATAGCGCCCTTCGCGTTTCCCCTGCTCCAGATCAGCGATAAACTGGCGCATCGCACTCAGCCGTGACTGCCCCAGTTCATCCAGATTTTTGAATGCCTTCCAGACAAACATATCCATGTTGCCGCGCATCTGTTCCAGAATATCCTGCCAGGTAGCCTCTACCCGCTCGCCGATCTGTTCCGCACTCAACGCGTACAGCGGGTCAGCCGATACCACCGAATAACCCTGAGCTGTGGCTTCCGCATTAAAACTGGCAGGGCCATCACCACAGCCGAGAATGCGCTTGTGAAGATCGGCCTCTGTCAGCCCGAACATGCCCACATACTCGCTGAACAACCGCCCCCCAGGGCTTCACTTCATCATAGACAATCGTCATCGTTCACGCCCCTTCTATATAGACAATCGTCATCGTTCACGCCCCTTCTATACAGACGGATTTTCAGCATTCAGGATGGCATACTCAGCGCTGCCACCGGCATAACGCTTGAGCAGTTCCAGCAGATCATTTGCGGCGGCTTTAACATCTTTTTGCCCACCCGCATGTTGCGCCTCAATCGTCACCAGGATATCAGACGTGTTTTCAGCGGCAGCGCTGTTTTCACTTTGTCGCCAGCACCAGCGCCGCGCCAGAATAATCTTGTTCACGTCGGTAAAAACCACTTCCCCAACTTCGGGATGAATCACTGCTTCCTGCCCCAGCTCGACATACGTTTCCGAGCCATCCGCAAAATGCACGGTGATCATGCCTTCAACTGCTTTGCGGTCAATTACCGCCACCGGTAGCGCATACCGAATGCTGATGAGATTGCCAATATCCACCAGAGTATTAATGAAGGGAATATCGCCGTTCTTGCGCAAACGCCGCAGCAAGGCTTCTGCTGCACAGCGGTATTTGGTCGGCTCAACGCCAAACTGCCGAAAAGCACTGCGCCATGCTGACAATGAAGGCACATCTCCAAACGAAGTGTCACCCAATCGTTCGATACTTGCTGCTTGCTCCGCTCGGTATTCCGCTTGCAATTCCGGTGACGTCGCGCCATTGGTTATGCCACTACCGACGATTATCGCGCTGGATAAATCCGAAAATCGCGCCAGAATATCCGCATCATATTGAAAAATGGGCATATTATGAAATCCGCATCTGACTGCTATAAGCGCGTACTGTCGCCGCCATATCCTCCGACTTAACCAACGACTCCCCCACAAGGACAGCATGTGCGCCAATCTCGCCCATTTTGCGTACATCCTCGGCGCTGGAAATGCCACTTTCCGCTACCAGCGTGACATCATCCGGCACCTGACCGGCTAACCTGGCCGTGGTATTCATATCGACATGAAACGTTTTTAAATCCCGATTATTAATGCCGATCAACTTCGCTTCCAGCTTTAGCACACGCGCCAACTCGGCTTCATTATGAACCTCAACCAGCGGATGCATGCCCAACTGTATAATCAGGTGATGAAGTTCCTGCATCTGACCATCTTCCAGAGCAGCCGCAATCAGCAGCACCGCATCCGCGCCGAAAGCGCGCGCTTCATAGATCTGATACGGGTCAATCACGAATTCCTTGCACAGCAGCGGCAGATTAATCGCCTGTCGGATTTGCTTGATATACCGCATATTGCCCTGAAAAAACTTCTCATCCGCCAGCACGGAGATCGCCGCAGCGCCGTTCTGAGCATAAGTCGTGGCAATCTCCACCGGGTCAAAATGCTCAACCAAAACCCCTTTACTGGGTGAGGCTTTTTTCACTTCCGCGATCAATGCGACAGTATCTTTGCGTAAGGCACTTGCAAAATCCACCGCAGGCGCCATCACAGCGATCATTTCCAGCAGTTTTGACATCGGGCGCTGTTGTTTACAGCCCGCATTCTCTTCAATCTTATGCGCCAGAATCTTATCGAGTATCGTATCCGTTTTTACAAAACCACTCATTCAATCAACCTTTTTATGCGGTCGGTATGCGCTTAAGCCAAACTGCGACTGTAGTCAATTAAAGCTTCGAGTTTTTCCAGAGCCGCACCGCTGTCAATCGTTTCCTTTGCCAGATCAATCCCAGTCTTGAGATCACTGACTCGGCCACCTGCCAGCAAGGCCGCCCCGGCATTCAGCAGCACCACGTCACGTTTCGTGCTGTCTACAGTGCCGTCTAAAATACCGCGGAGAATTCTGGCATTTTCAGGGGCATCACCGCCCAGCAAGTCTGAGATATGCGCGCCTTCAAAACCATATTCCTGCGGGTCAAGCTCGTAGGTTTCGATCTCCCCATCATGATAATGGCTGACCATATTCGGGCCGGTCGTGGTCAACTCATCCAGACCACCATAACCATTCACAATCATTGCCGAGTCCGACCCCAACGCACCCAACACATGCGCCAGCATATCCGTCAGATCCGCAGTAAACACACCCATCAGTTGACGTTTCGCCCCGGCTGGATTCGTCAGCGGCCCTAAAATATTAAAAATGGTACGCACGGCGATCTGCCGCCGCGGCCCAATCGCATACTTCATAGCCGGATGCAGCTTGATGGCAAACAAAAATCCGATGCCAATATTATCCACACATTCGCCCACCTGCTCCGGTGTCAGGTCAAGATTAACGCCCAGTTCGCCCAGTACATCCGCACTACCACATTTGCTGCTGGCGGCGCGATTACCATGTTTGGCGACTTTCACACCCGCACCCGCCGCGACAAATGCCACTGTGGTACTGATATTAAATGTGCCGGATCGATCTCCCCCTGTGCCGCAGGTATCCAACAGTTCACCGCCATCAAATTTTGTCGGCACACGGTGCGCTGCCTTACGCATCGCCCTGGCGCTGCCGGTGATTTCGTCCTGCGTTTCACCCTTCATCCGCAGCCCCATCAGATAAGCGCCAATCTGCGCTTCGGTGGCCGCTCCGGTCATAATCTGTTCCATGACTGCTTCGGCTTCATCTTCCTGCAGATGACCAAACCGGCTGGTGAGATCAATTGCTCTTTGAATATCCATACTATCCCCCTTACTTGCGCAGCGATTAAGCTGTAACCGGGACTTTCAAATCAAGAAAGTTCTTCAAAATACGCGGCCCGAAAGATGTAAGAATGCTCTCTGGGTGGAACTGCACCCCAAACACCGGGAAATATTTATGGCGCAGTGCCATAATCTCGCCCTGTTCGGTAAAAGCGGTGATTTCCAGCACATCCGGCAGTGAATCTTCTTCCACGATCAGACTGTGATAACGGGTTGCTTCAAACGGGCTGGGAATGCCTTTGAACAGCACATCATCCTTGTGGTAGATCATGCTGGTCTTGCCATGCATCAGACGGCCTGCACGCGCGACAATGCCACCGTAAGCCTGCCCGATACACTGATGCCCCAGGCACACCCCTAAAATCGGAAGCGACTCGCCAAACTCGCTAATCACATTGAGCGAGACACCACCATCATCAGGTGTACCCGGCCCCGGCGAAACCACAATTTTCTCCGGGTGCATGACGCGGATTTCATTCAGAGTCACCTGATCATTCCGCACGACTTTTATATCCGCGCCAATCTCACCCATCTGCTGGACGATGTTGTAGGTAAAGCTGTCATAATTATCGATGATCAGAATCATCTTCAAGCCTCCAATTCACTTACAGACCGACTCGTCAGACCTTCAAGATGTGAGACATCATTTGCTGCCACAATTTCCCACTGATTATTGTCATTCAGCGCGATAGTCGTGACAGATGTATTGCCCAGTACAGAGCTATAGACATCGTAATCAGCGATCAGGGATTGCAGAAGCGCATGCGTGGATGTGGTATGTGTGATAATGCCTACCGTGCTGCCTTTATCATCCTTGAGCACATCCCTAAAAGCGGCAGTAACGCGCTTCTGGACTGCGTTGCGAGCCTCACCACCCGGCATGCTGTAATTCTCAGCATCTTCCTGCAGCTTATGGTAATCATCCGTGCACCAGCTACGGATTTCATCTAATGTCATCCCTTGCCACTGACCGATTGCGCGCTCACGCCAGCGTTCATCAAAAACCGGCGAAAACTCTAGTTGGCTGGACAGGATGTTGGCTGTCTCAACCGCCCGCACCAGATCGCTCGAATACAAAGCGCTCATACCAATGTTGCGAATATAACGCCCCAGTGACAGCGCCTGAGCGCGGCCATAATCACTCAGTGGGCTGGACACCCAACCCTGCCAGCGGCCTTCACGGTTCCAGGCGGTTTCGCCCGGACGAATTAAAATCACACGTTTTACAGTCATGGATATCTGCATACCTTCCTAGAGTAAGCCTTCTTCGGCTTGTTTAATGGCTACTGCGACAGCTCGGGCTTTGTTTTCACATTCCAAAAATTCGGTAGCCGGGTCGCTATCCGCCACGATGCCCGCCCCCGCTTGCAGATAAATCGTATCGTCCTGCATTAACAGCGCTCGGATGGTGATACAGGTATCCATCGAGCCATCAAAACTGAAATAGCCGACAGCGCCGCCATAAGGGCCACGGCGTGTCCCTTCTAATTCTTCGATAATTTCCATCGCTCGGACTTTGGGCGCACCGCTCAATGTCCCTGCCGGGAAAGTTGCCGACAGCAAATCAAACGCGTCCATCTGCTTATCCATCTCACCATGCACCTGGCTGACAATGTGCATGACGTGGGAATAACGCTCGATATACATCATCTTCTCGACTTTAACCGTGCCATAATCGCAGACACGCCCCAGGTCATTCCGCCCCAGATCAACCAGCATGACATGCTCAGCACGCTCTTTGGGGTCATGCAGCAGTTCATGGGCTAACGCATCATCTTCGTCCGCGGTCTTGCCGCGTGGCTTAGTTCCAGCAATCGGGCGCACAGTGGCTACACCATCTTCGAGACGCACCATCATTTCTGGCGAGGCACCCATCAGCGTAAATTCATCGCCAAAGCGCAGAAAGAACATATACGGTGAAGGATTCAAAGCCCGCAGCGCCCGATAAATCGACAGCGCATCAGCAGATGTGCGTCGGCTAAAACGCTGCGACACCACCACCTGAAAGGCATCGCCTGCCGCGATATATTCTTTAGCGGCCTCAACATTCGCCATGTATTTCTCACGGCTGACATTCGATTCCAGCTCAACATCCAACGGCCCCGTTGATTCAGCAATGGGTGGCAGCGGTTGGCGCAGAGCTTCAGCCAGTTCCTCACTATTTTTTAAGGCCGTATCATAGGCTTCGTCTGGGTCACCAGTGTTATGAGCATTCGCTAGCAAAATCAACTGATGCTTGGCATGGTCAAAAATCACCAGCGAGTCCGGCAGCAGAAAGGCAGCATCCGGCACGTCTAAATCGTGACTGGCCGTCTCCGGCAGTTTCTCGATATAACGGACGACGTCATATCCCACAAATCCCACAGCCCCGCCGATAAAGCGCGGCAGCCCAGCAATCTTCACGGGCTTCACCCGTTTGAATTCCTGCTTTACTGCCAGCAAGGGATTCTCACCGGGCTGTAATTCGCGGGTGGTGGTTTTGCCGTACAGTGTTCGGCTGACTTTGTTATCTTTAATGGTGATAAAGCCCTTGGGATTCACACCCAAAAACGAATAACGTCCGACCTGCTCCCCGCCTTCAACACTTTCCAGTAAAAACGATAATTTTCCAGCCTGGGCCAGTTTCATATAAACTGATACCGGTGTTTCCAGGTCTGCCAGTAATGTCCGGTAAACCGGCACCAGATCCCCTTCGCCAAATAAGCGATAAACTTCTTCCCGGCTGGGCGTCGCATCGGCGCGGGTGCGGGGTGCTGTTGGTGAAAAAGCCATTTTCCTATCCCTCCCGTTGGGTAAATAAAAAGAATCCCTTCGTCCGTCAAGGACGAGAAGGGATTCCCGTGGTGCCACCTTGTTTCCTGCTGCAATCAATTGCAACAGGCACTTGAGATCAAGTACGGGTCATCGACTGACCGATACTCTGCGCTCTGTTAACGGTGCGCCTCCGGCTCAGGCTACTCAGAATTTCGCCCCAGCAACTCCCTGGCCCATTCCACATCTGCGCATGTATCACCTTCACAGCATTCGGTGACTCTCTGAACATCGCCTTGATATGTACTCTTCCAGATCAACGTTTTTATTGATCTATGCAGTTGAAAACGATAGTAGCGAGAAAAGCAAACGCTGTCAAGCATTTTACAGAAATTTAATCAAGGTGCGTCTGAAGCACAGCGCAAACAGGCACGATCTGTGATATAGCCATGAATAACTTTCTTCCACTCAGATTGATCATCTGTTCAATCATCATTGAGCTTTCAAAACAGCCTTCCAGCCTTTCCCGTCGGGCAAAAATCGAGTATAATTATCTAGCGCAAATGTTCTAATCTCTGGGCAGAATGTGCTTAAACGTGGCGAACATCTAAACGGAGAATTGCCTGTGTCACTGACTAATCGAGAAATTGCGGACATTTTCGAAACGATCTCCGATATGCTCCAGATCAAAGGTGAGAGTGTCCATCGTTACCTCGCCTACAGCCGCGCGGCTGAGACTATCCGCGAACTCCCGCGTGATCTCCACGCCATCGCCCAGGAAGAAAGCCTGACCGAACTGCCGAATATCGGCAAAACACTGGCTGATAAAATTGTCGAAATGCTGGAAACCGGCCAGCTTGAATTTTACGAGCGATTGCAAAAAGAAGTCCCGCCCGGTCTGGTCGAGATTATGCACATCAACGGCGTTGGCCCCAAGAAGGCCAAACTCTTCTGGGAATCGCTGAATATCACCAGCATGGATGAGCTTAAGACAGCCGCTGAAGCGGGCAAACTGCGCGACTTACCCAAAATGGGCGAGAAAAGTGAACTCAAAATTCTGGAAGGCATCGAATCGCTGTCTAAGCGTGCCGTCGGACGGACATCTATCGGTGTTGCCCTGCCCGCCGCTCAGGAAATTCTGGATAAGCTGATGCAGTTACCGGAAGCAATTGAAGGCGCGATTGCAGGCAGTATCCGGCGTGGTCGTCCCACCATTGGCGATGTGGATTTGCTCATCGCCAGTGACAACGCCACCCCGATTATGGATACATTCGTAAATCTGCCTAACGTCGCTCGCATCTTTGGCCACGGCCCCACCAAAAGCTCAGTCGAACTGTTGAATGGCCTTCAGGTTGACCTGCGCATTCTGGAAAAAGCCCGTTGGGGAACCGCGCTCAATTACTTCACCGGCAGTCAGGCGCACAACATCAAAATGCGCGAAATGGCTTTGAAAAAAGGTTTGAGCCTGAACGAACATGCCTTCAGCCCAGTGGATGCCCAGGGCGTGATTATCGAGGATGCGCCGAAGATTCTGTGTGCAACGGAAGAAGAAGTTTATGCGACGCTGGATTTGCCGCTGATTCCGCCGGAAATCCGCGAGGATGACGGTGAATTTCAGGCTGCCAGAGAAGGCAATCTACCCAAACTGATTGTTATGGATGATATTCATGCCGATCTGCATATGCATACAGTTTGGAGTGATGGTAAGCTGACCGTCCGCGAAATGGCTGAAGCCGCCCGTGAACGGGGGCGTAAATTTATCGTCATTACCGATCATTCTCAATACTCGACCATCGCTAACGGCCTGACCATCGACCGCATGATGGAACAGCAAAAAGAAGTACGTGCGGTTGATGAAGCCATGGGGCCGGACTTCAGGGTTTTTCATGGCATCGAAATGGACATCCGTTCCGACGGCACACTCGATTACACTGACGAAGTCCTGGCCCAGTTGGATTTTGTGATTGCGTCGCTGCACTTCGGTCTGCGACAGGAACGCAGTGTCGTTACGGAGCGTTTGCTGAATGCCATCCGCAACCCGCATGTTGACCTCATCGGCCACCCACGCGGCCAGCTTATTCCCGACCGTGACCCGGCAGACCTGGATATGGATCAGGTGTTCAAAGCCGCACTGGAGCATGGCACCGCGCTGGAAATTAACGCTAACCCGCATCGCCTCGACTTAGAAGCCCAGTATGCGCGGCGTGCTGTCCAGATGGGAATCCCACTGTCCATCAATACCGATGCTCATAGTGCCGAGAATATGGATTTACTGAAATTCGGCGTTTTAACGGCGCGTCGTGGTTGGGTCACTGCCGAATGTGTTATAAACACGTGGTCTTTGGAGCGATTTACCGAGTGGATCAGCAATCGAGGTAAGTAAGTGCATGTCCAATAAACCACAACCACCTTCTTCCCTGCCGGAAGAAGACCATACTCAGCCAATTCGGCCAGTAGATCGCACCACATTTATGTCACCGGTGCACGATCAGGCACCGCCGGAATATACGCCTTATGGCCCACGTAAAAGCAAACCACCTAAGCAAGTGAGTGGTTTATATTTGCCATTATGGTCGGTCGCGTTGATGCTCATCGTCGTGCTGGCTATTGCCGGGGGCATTATCGCACTGGTCATTACATTGGGTGGGCCATCCAGCGTAACCGGTGGGCCGCCACAGGTCATTATCATAACGGCTGCGCTAACAGCCACGTCAGACCGACCGCAATTATCGCAATCGACAGCCACAATCCCACCAGGAATTGCGACCCTCCCCGCAGAGGGCACCATTGCGCTGGTGGGGCCAACACTGGTTCCAACCGATACGCCCACCGCTACGCCGATAGTCATCGCGGTAAATGGTCGCGTACAGGTGGTGGGTGCCTCAGGCGTTAATGTGCGACTGTCGCCGGGTACCAATCAGGGTGTCGCATTCGTAGGAGATAATGGTGACGCTTTGGATGTAATTGGCGGGCCTGAGCAAATTGATAATCTGACATGGTGGCAAGTACGGGATTCATCGGGTCGCAGTGGTTGGGCAGCAGAAAATGACGGTAGCAACGATTTGTTAGCAGCCATTCCCTGATTTTAGGAGTACAAACGGCAAATGACAGAAGAATTTGCAACGCGTGCTGAAGAATTACGCAATCAGATTAACTATCACATTCATCGCTATAACGTGCTCAGCGATCCGGTCATTACGGATGCGGAGTATGATCTGCTGTATCATGAACTGCGCCAGTTAGAGGTCGAACATCCAGAAATTATCACATCGGACTCGCCGACCCAGCGTGCTGGTAGCGACCTTTCCGATGATTTCCCCAAAGTGCGCCACCCAGCCCCAGTTTTGAGCCTCGCCAATGCCTTCAGCGAAGCCGATCTCTACACCTGGGAAGAGCGCAATCTCAGGCTTTTACCGCCAGATGCAGAACTTGATTTTGTACTGGAACCGAAGCTCGATGGCCTGACCATCGTCATCACCTACGAAAACGGTGTGCTCACTAATGCGGCCACGCGCGGCAATGGCGAAATGGGTGATGATGTCACCAGCAATGTCAAAACCATTCGCACAGTTCCTTTGCGCATCCCGGTCAATCGCGATGGCCCGCCTGCACCGGAACGCTTAGTGGTGCGGGGCGAAGTCCTGTTTTTCAAAAAAGACTTTGAGTCTCTGAATCAAAAACAGGCTGAGCAGGAACTACCACTATATATCAACGCGCGTAATACCGCTTCTGGCACATTGAAACAGAAAGATTCGCGTATCACTGCTTCACGTCCATTAACCACTTTTATTTACGACGTGTTGGATAGTGTGGGAATAAACCTGAAAAGTCAGCAGGAAATGTTGGATTACCTGCGGGATATGGGTTTTCATATCCCACCTGAATCCAACTTCTATCCCACATTATCCGACATTATCCAGCAGTTACCCACATGGGAATCCCACCGGCACACGTTGGATTACGAAATTGATGGCATTGTCATCAAGGTGAATGACCTGCGTGTGGGAAATGAACTGGGCGTTGTGGGAAAAGACCCGCGCGGCGCAATCGCTTTTAAATTCCCGGCAGAAGAAGCCACCACAAAACTACTCGGCGTAACCGTCAACATTGGCCGTACGGGTAAGGTCACCCCCACCGCCCAGTTAGAACCCGTGTTTATCGCCGGAGTGACAGTGGTCAATGCCAGCCTGCACAACTACGATTTAATCGAAAAGCTGGATATCCGTCTGGGTGACACCGTGATTATCAAACGCTCCGGTGAGGTTATTCCCTATGTCATCGGCCCGGTAACCGGTGACCGTGACGGGTCAGAGCAACCCATTCACCCGCCTGAGCGTTGCCCCTTCTGCGATACGCTGATTATCAAGCCCAAAGGCGCGGTGGATTACATCTGCCCGAATCCCACATGCCCGGAGCGCGTCTTCCGCAAACTGGAATTTTTCGTCTCCCGTGGCGCGATGGATATTGAAGGCATGGGGCCACAGGCCGTCAAAGCGCTGATCGAAAAAGGCATAATTACCGACGAGGCGGACATTTTTTATCTCATGCCAGAGCCGCTACTGGAGCTGGAAAAATTTGCCGATAAAAAAGTCACCAATTTACTCACATCGATTGAAGCGGCCAAAAGCCGCCCCTTAACCCAGTTAGTGACCTCGCTCGGTATTGATGGCGTCGGCAGCACTGTTGCGGCGCTGCTGACTGATCATTTCGGGTCGATTGATGCGCTGGTACAAACGGCGCGCGCCATCAAACAGGCCGAAGCCGAATTTGCTCTCGCCGCCCAACCGCTGCTGGATAAAATTGAAAATGAAATTGCCGACAAAGCACCCGATCAAGTGCGCGGCATAAATCGGCTGCTAAACCCATTGACGGAGCTTGCGCCTCGCTATCGGGAAGCGAAAGACCTACCGACTCGACTCAATCGGCTTTTCAAGCCACTTTACGAAGCTGTGCCGGGTGAATATCCAGAGCTGCCCGTAGCCCTGCAACACCTTATTGAGGCGGCCACCCCCCTCCTGCGCATTGATGGGCTGGGGCCCATTCTGGTACAGAATATCGTGGACTGGTTTGCGGATGACAATAACCAGCACATACTCGAAAAAATGCGGGCGGCAGGTGTCAATATGCTGGCAGATCAAAAGCAGACGGATAGCAATGTTCTGGAGGATCTAACGTTTGTGCTCACCGGTACGCTGCCTACCCTTTCCCGTGACGAAGCTACGGCCCTCATTGAAGCCCACGGGGGTAAGGTCAGCAGCAGCGTCAGCAAAAAAACCAGTTATGTGCTGGTCGGAGAGTCCCCCGGCAGCAAAGCCAATAAAGCCGCAGACCTGGGTGTCACCATCATCAGCGAAGATGAGTTAAAAGCGCTGATTAACCCCCAGACCTGAGTCAGCGCAAATCCCCACAGGCTTTTCCCGCTTGCATTTCAAGCGCCAGACTGTTATCGTTTGGCGCTTGCGCTTTGGAGAGCACATTGGGATTAACTGAATGTCAGATGATATCTCCCAAATTATTCTGTTCGGATTTGTGGGTTTTTTTGCGCAACTTATTGACGGCAGTCTGGGCATGGGATATAAGGTCAGCTCGACCACATTCCTGCTCAGTTTTGGTATTCCGCCCGTCCTGGCCAGTGCCAGCGTACATACAGCCGGTGTGTTTACCAGCATCAGTTCCGCACTGGCACACATTAGATTTGGTAATGTAGATCGCCAGTTAGTCATCAAACTGGCTATTCCGGGTGTGATTGGCGGCGTGATTGGCGCAGCTGTCTTAACCCGGCTGCCAACCGATATTATCAAACCCGCTGTCGCCCTTTACCTGATGGTGATGGGGATCATCATTCTTTACAAGGCGCTGCGGCAGCAATCGCTTATTCCTGCTGCAGGTCGCATCACACCACTGGCTTTTGCCGGCGGTTTCTTTGATGCAATTGGAGGCGGTGGCTGGGGACCGATTGTCACTTCAACCCTCATTGCACGCGGCAATACACCGCGTTTCGTCATCGGCTCGGTGAATACGGCAGAATTTTTCGTCACGCTGTTGCAGGTCATCACCTTCTTTTTCCTGCTGACATCCATTCACGTCAATGCGGTAATTGGCCTGGTTGTGGGTGGGGTCATTGCCGCGCCGGCAGCCGCTTATATCAGTAAACATCTCAAACCGGGCAGGATTATGATTATGGTCGGCATTGTGATTATCATCCTTAGTTTACGCACATTCTATCTCGCAATTACAGGATAAAATTCCACCATGTCTGAAGGGCTCATTACGATTAAAGCAGGCCGTGAAAAGCCGATTAAACAACAGCATCCCTGGATTTTCTCCGGTGCGATTGCCAGCGCCAGCAACGCCAATCCCGGTGATATTGTCACCGTTCAAACCCATGACGGTCAATTTCTGGGGCGAGGCTATTGGAATCCCAGATCGCAGATTCAGGTGCGCATCCTCACCTGGCAGGATGAACCGATTGACGAAGCGTGGTGGCGTAAGATGTTACAGCGGGCCATTGACAGCCGCGCCCCCCAGAACACTTCCGATCTGGCGGCCTATCGCCTTATTAATGCTGAAAATGATTTTATCCCCGGTCTTGTTGTCGAACGCTATGCCGACTGGCTGGTGATTCAAGCGCTGACGCTCTTTATCGATATGAACAAGCAAACCATCGCGAATTTACTGGCAGAATTATTGCCTGTAAAAGGTATTTATGAACGCAGTGATGTGGATGTACGCGGTAAAGAAGGCCTGAAATCTGTTAAAGGCAAGCTGTGGGGTGAGGCTCCGCCAAAACATATCCTCATCAGCGAAAGCATTCAATTTAACGTGGATGTCTACAATGGGCATAAGACAGGTTTTTATCTGGATCAGGCGCCAAACCGCCAGCTTTTAAGCCAGATCATCACTGAAAATTTTGCCAAAGAAAATATCTGCCGCGTCTTAAATCTTTTCAGCTATACGGGTGGCTTTGGTATCAATGCATTGGCAGCCGGCGGTGTTGATGTCGTAAACGTCGATTCCTCGCAGGATGCACTGGCACTGGCAGAGCAGAATATTCGCCTGAATGATCTTCATGACCAGACACCCGGGCGAAGCTGGCAGAATATTGAGGTCGATGTATTCGATTATCTCCATAAAGCGGTTTCGCAAAATGAACAGTTTGACATCATTGTTTGCGACCCACCCAAGTTCGCCAATAACAAACAACAGGTGGATCGGGCTGCACGCGGTTATAAAGACCTCAATCTCAATTGCTTCAAACTGATCAAATACGGCGGATACCTGATGACCTTCTCATGTTCGGGGGCGATCAGTCAGGATCTCTTCCAGAAGATTGTCTTTGGGGCATTAGCGGATAGCGGGCGACAAGGGCAAATTATCAAACATCTGGGGCCGGGGACAGATCACCCGGTCGCGCTTACCTTCCCGGAAGGGGAATATCTGAAGGGGCTTTTACTGCGTGTCTACTAAAAGTGCCATCACACAATAGCATCAATTGTGTGACCCACCGCGTATAGCCTTTTCGACATCAGCCATGTTAAAAGGCTTGCGCAGAAACGACTCTGCGCCCAACTCAGCGACGCGTTGAACCAGATCACCGGAAGGGTGCGCGCTCATCATAACCAAGCGGATATCTGCCCATTTGGCATTTTGACGCACTTGTTGAAAGAACGTCAAACCATCCATTTGGGGCATACGGAAATTACTGATAATCAACTCCGGAACCTGATCGTTCGTTGTTAACATATCAATCCCCTCTTGTCCATTTCGACCCTCTAAAAATTGACAATCCTCATGACTCAGGATGCGTGTGACCATCATACGCATCAGAAGAATAATGTCAGGGTTGTCATCTAACAGCATAACGACCATGTACTCAACTCAAAATTAATCCAAAAGACCTTTCAATATTGTAATACTGGACGGGGGTTTTGTTCGTTAATTCACAAAGTATTCATGAGATTTTCATGTTTTATCGATTAAGTTCATGCTAGTCAACCCTGCTTAGCGGCAAAGTGTTGAGACAAAAGCTTGATTTTTGCGAAAGTCTCCACCCAACTGGCCTCACTCAGGCCCAGCTTATCCCGAATTTGCTCCGGTTCCATGCCATTTCGATAATCTCGGACAGCACACATCCAGCGCAGCATCTCGAATGAAATTTTTATCTCTAAGCCTGCCCCCTCTGCGATATCGGCCAGAACATACTCAAGATTACGCGCTGTACAACTGAAAATCAGATTATCTTTAGGCTTGTACTGCCCTAGATATTCATCCAGCAACCTTAACCACTCCGGGTCAAGGCTGATACGGCGTTCTTTATAAACATTGCGCACTTTATGCTTGATGGTCAGAACAGGTTCCTGCGCGTTACTGCGATCAATATGATCGCGCTTAATGCTAACAGCCTCGCTCTTTTTGATGCCGGTGTTGAGAATCAAGCGCAAGAGGGTTTCCGGTCGAGCATCCGGTTTCTCACCCTGCCCCAGATGATGCGCATGCGCCAAAGCCGCGTTCAATTCCTCCTGCGTTAGAATGGTCGCCAGTGGGGCTGGCCCGGAGCGTTGCAAGACAGCTTTTGCCGGATCCAGCTTGATCGCGCGGATCGAGTGCAACCACTTAAAATAGACTTTCAAGGTGGTGACGCGTCGCGCGTAGGATTTGCGACTGCAAGGGATGCCGCGCCCGTTTTCCAGCCAGTGCAAAAAGGCGTTGAGGCGGTCGGTGGTAAATTCGCCAATTGGCGTTGTTTCGCCACTGTGCTCCGCCAGAAGCTGCAGGTCAGCCGTGAAAGCCTTAATCGTATGCTCCGACTTGCCTTCTTTTTGTAAGTACTGCTGAAAGAGAGTCACCGTAGCGCGTAGCTCGGTAAGCTGATTAATATCCTCAACCGATGTGGGTTGGAATAAAGGTATCTGCCGATTCATAGCAATCTAACCTCATCTATTCAAATAACCAACTTCTTTCCAATTGTAATACAAACATCCGTTCTACGTCAAAATTGACAAAACTTGCTACAATTAGAAAATATCGTTTGCTCAAACTATTCCCCATTTCTCACAAAGGAAATCCCATGCTTAAACATGTTCTTATCCCACTGGATGGTTCCCTGTTTGCCGAAAAAGCGATTGACCATGCCAGGCATATTCTGGCTTCGGATGGAAAAATAACCCTGATCACCAGCATCCAAACCCCCACACCACCCCTCTATGCCTATCCATCCCCTGATGTGCTCGAAGAAGTCGATCACGATCTTGAATATATGAAAAATGCCCAGCCCCACGCCCATGGATATCTGGACAAGCTGGCGAAAAATCTTCAGTTAAATGGTTACCATGTCGAGATTGAGATTCAGAGTGGTGATGCGGCTGATAAAATCATCGAACTTGCTGAAACGCTACATCCCGATGCCATCGTCATGTCCACCCACGGACGTTCTGGACTCAGCCGCTGGTTATTTGGCAGCGTGACACAAAAAGTTTTAGGTGCGACTCCCTGCCCTGTTTATATCATCCCCAATCGTGAGCGTGTGCCTGTCGAAGAAACCGCCACTACACCCCCACTCAACCCCAGTCTGGCCTGACTTTAGCGGCGGAATGTCCAGTCAGGGTGAGCGTAGACTTCCGCGTGGAGTCTGGAAGCTTCCTGCTTTTCCTGATTGGATAGTTCACTCTGGCATAACTCAATCGCAAAAGTTTCTTCAAATCCAGCAATGATCGCTCGCGCAGCCTCATCCCAGGTGATTATCTGAGGGTGCAGCATTTCGCCTAAAGTCGTCGCTCGTAACGCGACATCTTCTTTTGCACGCTTTCTTTCGTCTGCATCCGCATAGATCAGCACATCACAGATTCGCGAAATTGACCCCGCTAGAGGTAACGACCCATGTTGTAAAATACCCTGTTTACGACGAATTTGAGCGCTTCCAATCAGCTTTTTATGGTCAACAGTGATTTCGTAATGTGAGGGGGTTTCAAAGCAGACTGCATTAGTGTTGTCGATATTTCCGCTCTGCAGGTCAGCCTGACTCGTCACACCCAGACGCGCCAGCCCTGCTAAAAGCGCCCCGCTGATGCGCCGATAACTTTCAACAATGCCGCCGGCTGCCACCCGATGATCGACTGGAAGGGACAGGCTATAAGTCAGTTCATCCGCATGTAAAATAGCCCGTCCACCGGTTGGGCGGCGCACAATATCCCAGTTAAGTTCGTTCAGGCGTTCTCGGTCAGCTACTCTGGCACGCTGTCCATATCCTAAAGAAAGGCATGGAATCGACCACGCATACAAGCGTAATGTCGGGACTTCGCAGCCCAGCAATGCCTCATCAATCGCCATGTTGAGCGGGCCGGGGGTTGGGCAATCGTAGATCAAACGCCATTGACGCATTTTTCAACCAAACCTATACTACTTGTTAACGTATCAAAATCGATGAGCAACAATCTATGTCATACGATGAACTTGCCAACAATAGTGAGCCAACTGCCCTCAATAATCCACATGTAAAGGCAAACAGCGCCCCACTTCCACCACAATCAAACACGACGACCTGGGCAAGTATGTCATCTTATCAGCAGCCTACTATCCTACCACCACCGCCCCAGGCTGCACATGAATCCGATGCCAGAGAAAGAGTGCGCAGACGCCGGGTGCAATCAGGCGGACGCGGTGGCGAATGGGCATGGGTCGTCATTGGCTTCGCCATGTTAGGCATTGTGATCTTAATTGCGATGAGTGTTTCCCTGCTGCTGCGCACCGCTCAGGAAGATATCGAAGTCATCCCTACCGCCGCCGCTATCCTGCCAACCCCTCTGGGGACTAATCTCCTGGCTGGTGACTCCAGCGAAATACCTGTCGAGCGTGTCATTCTCAATGATGGCAGCAGCCTCGCGCTGACACCGTGGAACGGCGTTTCGCGCTTTACGGTGCTGGTCATGGGGTTAGACCGTCGTCCGGGTGAAACCGGACTCGCCTATCGCACCGATACGATGCTGCTGGTCAGTATCGACCCTACCACCCAAGGCATCGGTATTCTCAGCATCCCGCGCGATCTTTATGTCGAAGTGCCGGGTTATAGTGAACTCCAGCGTGTGAACACGCCGATGGTCTTAGGGGAATTGCGCCAACCCGGTTTTGGTCCAGACCTGGCCATGCAAACCGTCCAGTACAATCTTGGCATTCGCATCCATGATTTTCTGGCAGTCGACTTCAATACTTTTATTCGTTTTATCGACTCTATTGGTGGCATTCCGATGAATGTGCCTTACAACATCAGCGATCCGTTGTATCCGGATATGAATTATGGCTATGATCCATTTTATATCCGGGCTGGTGAACAGGTTTTAGATGGGGTAACCGCTCTGAAGTATGCGCGTACCCGGCATGGTGACAGCGACTTCCAGCGCGCACAGCGTCAGCAGGATGTCATGTATGCTATCCGCGACAAAATCCTTAATCCCGAAACCCTGCCGCAGATTATTATCCAATCACCCAGCATCTGGGCAAGCATGAGTGATGGTGTGTATACCGGCATGACCTTTGAGCAAATCATCCAGCTTGGGTTGTACCTGCGCGACATTCCAGCAGACAATATCCATACAGGTGTGATTAACGAGCTCTACACCATCCCCTATTCCACCACTCAGGGCGCATCGGTGCTGGTACCAGACCGCGAAAAAATCGGCCCGCTGATGGTTGAAGTCTTCGGCCTTACCTACTCCGAATAAGTAACACAAACAACATTAAAAAAAGCCACTCATCACAAAATCTGATGAGCGGCTTTTATTTTCCAGAAGGACCTGCCATGCCGTGTGCCGCGATGTTTTGAACCTGCTTTCGCAGGTGGGAACTTCTCTAACATATCGGCTTTGGTCGAAACCTATTACGTCAACGTTAGAATTGTAGCTCCCCTATTTAGGGTGTTGGCTCAAAACGTTTTACGCCATCACGAGCACAGCAGGATGGAGTCTGTTATACCAAATGCACTATGCAGTGTAAAGACTCACTTAGCCCATCTGCCAGACTTTTAGCAACCTTAAAACAAATACAATCTGCGCAAAATAATCATAGACTGTTCTTAACATATCGCTCTCTATTCAGGTAAAATCACCTGCCATTAGATAGAATCGCAACAGAAATCCAGGCAAATCAGGCCGCTTTAACCACATCTGAACACCCCACCCCATCGACACAGCGTATTTTATGCTATAATAGATCAGGATGTGATCGAGAATATACTTTGACAAACACCCCCTCAGTAATTCCTCAATCAAATTCAATTTAATCAACGTAGAGGTGTGTTCAGATAACGTGCACACCAGAGAATTTTCGAGGCTAGATGCATTTTCAAGATCTGAAACTCACTGAACCTTTATTGCGTGCTGTGCGCGCTCAAGGCTATGACCAACCAACACCCATCCAGATGCAAGCCATTCCCGATGTTTTAGCGGGAAAAGATTTAATCGGCTGTGCACAAACCGGAACCGGAAAAACAGCGGCTTTCGCTTTACCCATTTTGCAGAGACTGGACGCTAATCAAAGCGGCCATCAGCATAATGGCATTCGCGCGCTGATCCTTTCCCCAACTCGTGAACTTGCCAGCCAGATTGGCGATAGTTTTCAATCGTATGGTCGCTATACCGACCTGCGTCAAATCGTGATTTTTGGCGGTGTCGGCCAGCAGCCACAAGTTCAGGCGCTGCGCCGTCGCGTGGACATTCTTGTCGCTACCCCGGGTCGTCTGCTTGACCTGATGAACCAGGGTGTGGTGAACTTAAAAACAGTCGAGATTTTTGTACTCGACGAAGCAGATCGCATGCTGGACATGGGCTTTATCCATGATGTGCGCCGTGTCATCAAGGCGCTGCCCACCAAACGCCAGACGCTGCTGTTCTCAGCCACTATGCCGCAGGATATTGAAGATCTCGCCCAGCGTATCCTCACCAATCCTGTCCGTGTGGAAGTCACCCCGCAGGCTACAACAGTTGAAAAGATTGATCAATCGGTCTTTTTTGTCAACAAAAAAGATAAACGTGCCCTGCTGGAACATCTGCTGGCTGATAAAGCCATCAAGCGTGTGCTGGTCTTTACCCGCACCAAACATGGCGCCAACAAACTTGTGCGCCAGTTGGATGGATCATCCATTCAATCCGAAGCCATTCACGGCAACAAATCACAGAGTGCGCGTGAGCGTGCCCTGGCGAACTTCAAGTCAGGCCGAACCCGCGTTTTAGTAGCGACTGATATTGCAGCGCGTGGTATTGATGTCGATGATGTCACCCATGTCATTAACTTTGACCTGCCCAACGAGCCGGAAAGCTATGTCCATCGTATTGGTCGTACCGCTCGTGCTGGCGCATCGGGCATCGCCTATTCATTCTGTGATGCGGACGAGCGCAAGTATCTGCGCGATATCGAGAAACTGATTCGCCTGCGCGTGCCCGTCATCAACGAACATCCCTACAATTCGCCGCTGGAAGCCAGCGCGCCGGAGCCAGCACGTCCTGCGAGTAATAATCGCAGGCCATCTTCCAATAACGGGTCATCCCGCAATGGGAACAGCAACAGTAATGGCAACCGTCGCCGCAGCGCGTCTTCGCGTCAGGGCGAAAAACAACAAACGGGTAAGCCAAAATCTTCTAACAAAGATTCGCAGAACCGCTACCAGTAATCCAAGTCTGTAATCGATAAACAAACAGGGCTTCCGATATTATCGGAAGCCCCGTTTTTATTGACGTGGAGGACTGCTTTGAATCTAGGGTGTTTCTTCGGCTTCTTCTTCAGGCAGATCTAATTGAATATACAGGTCTTTCAGTTGACCCGGTTCCGGCGCTGACGGTGCACCAGACATGACATCTGACCCGGTCTGCGACTTGGGGAAGGCGATCACTTCGCGGATGTTCGGCTCACCTGCCAGCAACGCCACGACACGATCCAGGCCCCATGCTATACCCCCATGCGGTGGCACACCATACTCAAATGCTTCCAGAATATGCCCGAATTGATCCATAGCATGTTCCATGTTCTGGCCAATCAGCGGGAAGATTTTTTCCTGTAATTGGCGATCATGAATACGGATGCTGCCACCCGCTACCTCATGGCCGTTGCAGACCATGTCATACTGCGACCCACGCGCTGCACCAGGATCAGTATCCAGCAGCGACACATCTTCCGGCATGGGCATGGTAAACATGTGCTGTGACGGGTCCCAGCGTTGATTTTCCGCGTCCCACAGGAACATCGGGAAATCGATCACCCAGCAGAAGGCCAACAGATTCTTATCCAGCAGACCCAGTTCTTTCGCCAGATGGGGCCGCAGAATATCCGTGCAGGCATACACAATCTCGCGCTCATCACTCATGAACAACAGCAGATCGCCGGGTTGCGCATCGAGCTTTTCAAAGAGTTCCAGCTTCTGATCCACGGTGAAGAACTTACCAATCGGCCCTTTGACCTCACCTTCCGGCTCATTCGGTAACGCGATCCATGCCAGACCTTTAGCACCAGCAGATTTCGCCAGTGTTTCGAGATCAGCCGTGACTTTGCGCAGTTGGGTGCCGCTTAAATTTCCGGCCATCCCCGGCGCACGAATCACTTTGACTGGCTTGCCTTCGGCGACGTTGCTCACAAAAATGGGGAAACCACTCTTGCCAGCTATGTCGCTTACATCAATTGCCCGCAGATCATAACGAATGTCCGGGCGGTCATTGCCGTACTGTTCCATCGAGTCCTTGTACAGAATGCGCGGGAACGGCTCAGACATCATTGTTTTGTCCGTCGCAATCTTTTTCACCAGTGTGGTCATCAGCTTTTCGTTCAACTGCATGACATCTTCACGCTCAACAAAGCTGATTTCCATATCCAACTGGGTAAATTCCGGCTGGCGCTGACCGCGCAAATCCTCATCGCGGAAACAACGGGCAATCTGGAAATAACGCTCATAGCCCGCCACCATCAGCATTTGCTTAAGCTGCTGCGGACTTTGCGGCAATGCGTAAAATTTACCGGGTTGCAAACGACTGGGCACCAGGAAATCGCGCGCACCTTCTGGGGTGGTCTTGAACAGCAGTGGCGTTTCGATCTCTACAAAACTCTGCTCGTCCAGATAATCGCGGATAAACTTGATGACCTTGTGGCGCAGAATGATATTTTTCTGCATAGCAGGCCGCCGCAGATCGAGATAGCGGTACTTCATGCGCACCACTTCATCAATCGTATCTTCCTTGTTGATGTAAAATGGCGGCGTTTTGGATGCGTTCAGAATCTCAATTTCGCTGGCAACCACTTCAATATCACCTGTTGCCAGTTCTGTATTCGCCGTGCCCTCAGGCCGCAGTCGCACGAGGCCCTTCACCTGTAAGACATACTCATTACGGGCGTTACTGGCGTTCGCGTGAGCATCAGGCGTATTATCTTCATCAACGACCACCTGGACAATGCCCCAGCGGTCGCGCAGATCAATGAAAATCAGCCCGCCCTGATCTCGGCGCCGGTTAACCCAGCCCGCCAGAGTGACCTGCTGACCCGCATGCTCTGCTCGTAACTCACCGCAAGTGTATGACTTTAACATAATTGCTCCCGAATGTGTTGTGCTTATTGTGGCTTTCGCAGTTGGAAAGCATAGCATGTTCAGGCACAGAAATAAATAGCGGAGAGTCTATCCTTAAAACACAAAACCTCTGCCAGCGGTTGCCAGCAGAGGTTGAAGTTGTCCGATAAGCAGATCATTACAGGGTGTTGAGCAACCCACCTGCAAGCTGACGGTCTACCCAGCGCGCAATCAACGGGTAACGATAATCGCGCTTATTGTAGGTTTCGATGGTCGCAATCGTACCAAACAGCAGCATCACAAATGGCATCAGAACCACAGCCAATAGCAGCGCAATCCCGACTAAACCCCATAAAGGTGCCAGCACAAAGCCAATAATCACCACGATCAGCAGCAGCGAAATCACAAGGCCGATCAACCATGTCAACCCACCCACAATCAGTAACGTTAACGCACCGACTGTCCCCAACAACTGGATCACAAACGCCTGTAGCGCATGGAACGTCACATAATCCGACTTCTTGCGGAACATGAAATAGATAAACAGCGGCACAAAGATGCTCAGTGGCACGGCAATACCCGCCGTCGTGAAGAACATGATAAACGTCACCCACACACTACCATGCGCGATTGCCGCCCATAACCGTTCCTCATCGGTTACATGCAGCGTGCTGTAGCTACGGGGTTTATCCCGCGGTGTGGATTTTGGCTTGCGTGGCCCATAATAGCGTTCCTGATACTCCTCCACAATGGGGTCACGCATTTCTTCCATGGGTGGCCCAGTTCTTTCAGTTTCAGCGGTGGACAAACGCGATACGCGCTCACTCTCATCGCGATCAAAATCGTCGATCATAACCAATCAGTCCTCAGTTGCGAATTACCCTATAACATTCTGTTAATGTATACGCAGTTAGTAAAGAAGAAGTTTCACAAGAAATCTAATAGATGAACTTTAACGTGTTATCAGTCCCTTTTCCACTTACCACAGCGAGCCTGTGCCCACATATTTTAGCTCGATCACTTTAGCACGCTGTGGTATACTTCCGCGCTATGTTCAATCAACCACTCACCAAACGTCAACTTGGCTTCCTCCTGCTGATTTCCGGCACACTCGGCTTTATCGCGATTTTTGCGATTGATGTCATTGATGTGGGGCGCGAAGGTGGCATCGGCCCTGCTCAACAAATTGCACTGGGAGTCACCCTGTTTCTGGCGTTTGTTGGCCTCACTTTATTACCCTTCAAAAACACACTGGCTTAACGCACACACAATGGATTTAACCCAAGCGCCAGAACACAGCGTAAAACGGCCGGCATTACTGCGCACTCTGAATCGCATCCTCTTAGGCGCCGCGCTGACGATTCTGCTTTTTCACTTCGTCGTTTATGTCGTTTACGCTGCTAACCTGATTCAATTCCCCTTTGATTATGACCAGGGGGAAGGCTTTGAACTGGTCGATACGATTATGTTCAGTCAGGGTCAATGGCCCTATCTGGATACCGAGGCGTATCCGTTTTATTCCAGCAATTATCCGCCGCTGTTTCATATCATCGCCGCGCCTTTTGTCTGGTTATTTGGCCCCGGTTACTGGTACGGGCGGCTGCTGGGGTTTCTGGGGACATTGATCACAGCCAGTGCGATTGGTCTGGCCGTTTACCGTGATGGACAGCATCGCTGGATTGCCATTCTATCCGGTCTGGCTTTCCTTGCGTCCAACACCGTCTATCATATTGGGCCGCTTTTCCGCCAGCATATGGCTATGGTGATGTTCGAGACATTAGCAGTTGTGGTTTTAGCCCACGCCAATGAAATCGAAGATTCAGCGCGTCGCCGCCGTGTAATTGTCACAGGTCTGGCCTTTATCCTGGCCGCAGGTTATACCAAGCAACTGGCCTACGCCACTGCCATCGCGGCGCTGGCGTTTATGTTTATTCGCAATCCGCGCCGGGGTATTTTATCTGCGGTCGGGTTTGGTATGGTGGGTGCGGCCATCTTTTTAGGCATTAATGTGGCGACCAACGGCCAATGGTGGCTGCAAACCATCTCAGCCAATGTCAACGACTTTTACCCCGATCAGACGATTGCCCTGTTTAAGCTGTGGTTTAGTCTGCACGGCTTTCTGATTGTCACGGCAGTTCTGTATATTCTCTACGAGCTGTACTTTGACCGCCTCTCGATTTACAGCCTGTGGTTCGTGGCTGCCGTAGCCAACAGCATCCTTGCTGGTAAATGGGGCGCTGGCGATAGTTATTTTGCAACCGCCATTGCTTCGTTGTGTATTCTAAGCGGCATTTTCGCCTCGCGCACACTGAATCGAAGCTGGACATTCACAGACAGCTATCTATCGCGCTTGTTGATTGACCCGCTGCGGCGTTTCGCGCCTGCGTTGGGCACGCTGAGCTTAATTGTGATCCCCCTGCTCTATATCGGTTACGGACGGGCTACGCTGCACATGCCCACTAACGGGAGCTTTTTCGGGCCTGTTGCCCAGGTATTGAACATCACGCCCAACGCCCAGAACGGATTTTACGACTCCGCCCGTCAGATGGACGGCCAGTTTGCGGGGGGTTATGCGTCGATTGGGCATCTGACTACGCAGCAGGACATTGAGGCAGGCTATAGTATTGTCGATCTCATTCAGGCGGAAGAACGTCCGGTTTTAAGCGAGGAAGCCGCGTTTAACCTGCTGGCTGGTAAAGATGTCATCACCAATCCGACGCAGCTTCTCAACCTCTTCAACAATGATCTGTTCCAGGGGGATCAGCTTATTGCCATGCTCGAACAACAGGAATTTGCGATGCTGGTCTTACGGGCGCAGTTCTACCCGGTGCCGGTTCTGGAAGCCATCGGCGAGTATTATCACCCTACTGAAGAAATCCTGATGAACGGCTTCAACTACATCATCATGCGCCCCAAATAAAAACCGCCCGAGGATGTGGGCGGTCTGAGAAATCAGCGTCTGGGTGGAAATGTCGTTCGGTTCGGCGCTTTCTTGGAAGCGGTATTTAACCCAATGGGTCGGCGCTGCATCATAAAGTCCCCGCTGGAACGCATCTGCCGCAGCAGACTATCAATCGATTGTTCAAGCAACTCCAGCGTGACCTCCGTGCTGTGCGAGTGTGCTGCTAACATCCGCGCATGCAAAGCCGACTCGCGCACAAACGCGCCCGGTTGCCCCACAAGCTGAGAAATCACCTCGACATGCTCTTCTTTCCACTGGTCGGCCATATAATGCCGCAGCATCTCTTCAGCATGACCCTCATCCTGAATGGTGGGGATTACAAAGATGCGATCCAGCCGCCCCGGTCGTTTAGAGATACGCTCGTCAATCACTTCAGGGTAATTCGTGGTAGCCAGCAGCAGTGGACCGTGCGGGTTGTTCGGCGACTCGACGCCATCCAGCACATTCAAAACCCGCGCCTTATCATCATCGTGCAGGTAAGCGTCCAACTCCTCGACGATCATCAGCACCGGATACCGCGCCGCCGTCACCGCCTGTAGTGCCCGCTGGATTTTCTCAAAGGACGCGCCATCACGGTCAGACCCAGAGACATATACGACAATCCGCTTCTGTTTAATAGCCAGTCTGGCCATCGCCGCACAGAGCATCGTCTTACCTGTTCCCGGCACGCCCGCCAGGAGGAGTTTGCGAAAGGGGGCAAGTTTTAACTGCCGGTAAATATCGACACCTTTCGTGAAAAAGGCCTCCATATCATCCAGCAACTCTTTTTTAAGCTCATCCGGCAGGATGACATCGTCCCAATCGACAGTGGGGTCAAAAAACGCATCCGTGCCGCCGATGATATAGACATCACGCCGCCGTCGGATGCGCGGACGAACAGCCCGCGCGCAGGCAAATTCAAACGCAGCCCAGGTATCCAGCTTATCAACTGGAACCAGCGCAACCGCGGTTAAATCCTGCACATCATCATCAAAATAGGAACTGGCATAGATGACTTCAAAATCTGCTTCGCCATCAACCGTAAATTTAAAGGCGTAAGCACCCGCGCTGGACATCAGCACAGTGGATTTCCCGCGTGAGCCATAGTCACTAATGGGCACAATGACCGGGCAATCCAGCGCATCACAACCTTCATAACGGGCCTTACCGCGCAATTTACGGCCTGCTTTAATCTGATTTTGTGCAATCATATTGCTGCATTCGGCAGATGCCCAAATGGTTACATACTCACGGTCTGCACAACGTTCCTGCCAGACCTCCTGCGCCCATTTTACCAGGCGTTCATATTGCATATCACAGCCTCTACTTTTAGTTCTCTTTAAACCCAAACTGGCATACACGGATCGAGCCAAAGATCGTGGGACAAATTGAGGTCGCTTCCTACCTCGGTTTGGTGGTGGGTTTTCAACCGAGTCAGAGTTCATTATATAGCCTTTTGATTGATTTTATAAGGCACTTGCACAATTACAGCTTTGCAATCACAATCTTAAAAAATCCAAGATCAGAAAATTCAATGACGACAATTTACGCAACACATCCACGCTACACTGAACATGATTACCCTGGACACCCCGAACATGCTGGACGGATTCGGACGGTGTGGAAGCAACTACAGGCAACCGGTTTAGATTCGCAGATGGAATCAGTTATACCACAACCTGTATCCACCGACTTAATCAAAACCGTACACACCGAAGAATATCTGAATATCTTACAGTGGATTTCCACATCAGGCCAGAATAATGTCCGTCTCGACGCCGATACCTATGCGCTGCCCACATCCTACGAGGTCGCGCGACTGTCAGCCGGTGGGGTAATCAGCGTGGTTGATGCGGTTCTCAGTGGTCAGGCCAGCAATGGTTTAGCCGCTGTGCGGCCACCCGGTCATCACGCCATGCCCGATCATGGCATGGGTTTCTGTTTGCTGGGCAATATCGCGCTTGGAGCGCGTCACGCCCAGAACAACTATGGACTTAAAAAAGTGCTGATTGTGGATTTTGATGTCCATCACGGAAATGGCACTCAGGCCATGTTTTATAACGACAATTCAGTATTTTTCATCTCGTCGCACCAGTATCCCTTTTATCCCGGTTCTGGCGCATTTGACGAAACTGGCAAGGGTATTGGTTCAGGCTATACCCTCAATATCCCACTTGCACCGGGACACGGTGATGAGAGCTTAGCCGCCATTTATGAGTCTGTTGTCTGGCCGGCGACAGAGCGTTTTCAACCAGACCTGATCATGGTTTCCGCGGGTTTCGATGCGCATTGGGATGATCCGCTGGCGGCGCTGAATCTGAGCCTCACCGGCTATGACCATATCACGCGTGAGTTAATCAGAATGGCTCAAAAACTCTGCGATGGCAAAATTATTTTTGTGATGGAGGGGGGCTATAATCTGAATGTCCTGGCGCATGGCATCGAGAATATTGCGCATGCGCTGTTGGGGCAGGACATTGTTAACGACCCGTTTGGCGAGTCAAATATGAGAGAACCAGCTATAAAACCGATTATCAAACGCATTCAGGAAATTCATAAACTCTGATCGTTAATTATCGTAATTCTCTTTGTTTAACCAGCGAACTTCGACTTTCTGCAGGAAATGCAGAATAACCAGAATGATGATGGTCACCCCGATGCCAATCACCCAGGCACCCACACCAACCGCCATACCGACGGCTGTAGTCGCCCAGATACTCGCAGCAGTGGTCAGATTCTTAACACCTGACTTGGCCTGAAGAATCGTGCCGGCCCCCAGAAAACCCACCCCACTGACGACCTGTGCCGCAACCCGTGCGGATTCCGAATCCGGAAACGCATACAGGGAAATAATGGTAAACACGCAGGCACCCATGCCAACCAGCATATGCGTCCGCATCCCGGCGGGTTGACGTTGTAATTCCCGCTCTAAACCAATTAACATGCTCAACAATGTCGCCAGCGCGATCAGAACAAGCTGCTCAAGCTGAAAATTGACGCTCATAACGCAATCAACTTCCTTCGATTATCACAAAGTAATTTACAATTTTACCATAAGCAGCCTGTATTAGTAATCAAGCATTTCATCATAAACAGTCTCGGCAGTTGGCTCGCCGTTTTTGCCTTTTAAGCGTTGAAATAATGCCAGAATCGTCCAGATGACGATTGTGGCCGAAATCGCCAGGAACCATGCGCCAACCCCTACAGCCATACCGACTGCCGCCGTCGCCCAGATACTTGCAGCAGTGGTTAAGCCCCGGCGCTGCATAATCGTCCCCGCGCCAATAAATCCGATCCCAGAGATAATCTGCGCGGCTACCCGGGCGGTTTCTGATCGTGGAAATGCATATAGTGATAAAATCGTAAACAGGCACGATCCTATCCCTACCAGCATATGGGTACGCAGCCCTGCTGGCTGATTGCGATGCTGCCGATCTAAACCAATTACCATGCTTAGAAAGCTGGCCAGCAGCAACAGTATGGAGCTCTCAACTTGTAAGTATAAAGGCATGGGAATTCATCTTCCTGAGCAAATCTCTTAATCTAAATTTAACATACTTAACATTCCCATAAAAAAACCCCTTTGTAAAGGGGTTTGGTAGAAAATAGGTTAACTGGCTTATGCAACTCAGAGATCTTCGATACCTTTACGCAGTGTAGCGATCTGTTTTTGAAAATCCTCAAACTGAGTTTGCTGATTGGTATAGCGTTGGGTCAGCACATCCAGGCGGCTGAATATCGGCGTGAGCACCTGTTTTCCGTACTGAGTCAAGCGGCTGCGCTCTTTTTGCGTCAGGTCCTGCAACGCCTGATGATAAGTCTGCTCGACACGGTCAATACGCTGGTTAAAGTCCGTTTTGGTATCTTCCGTGATGCGCCGATAATAACGCAGTGCCGTATAGCTACCTATAGCTGCAAGTGGCGCGGCAATCAACACGGCAGGCAAAGCTAATGCCGCCGCCCCGGCACCAATTAATGGCCCCGGTGTACCCAGAGTCGCCAGCACCGTGATAATCAAGCCACCCACCGCCGCGGCTGACCATGTCGCAAAACCACTAAGATTCGCCTCAAACACCTGCTGAATATCACCGATTACGCGACCACTGGAATAAGACTTCAGTTCCGCCTCGGCGATGCGAATCGCTTCTTCCAGGCTTTCACGCTGCTCAGCATACACACCTGAATCTAAACCGGTGAGTTCCTGTTCCATCAATTCGCGCAGTTGGTTCAAACGATCAATAATGCTGCGCCAGTACAAACGGCTCTGGTCAATCACGGCATTGATATAACCAGCGGTCGCTTCGTTAATCTCGCGCAGCGCCCGTCCGATGACCACATCCTGAAATTGCGCCTGAAGCGCTTCGCGGGAAGGGGTTCGCCCCAGTTTGCGCACGGATAGGTTCTGGTCAATAAATTCCATACCACGCCGCCGGATACCCTCGAAAACACGATCAACTTCAGCCGCAGCGCCGGTCAACTGACCATCCAACCCAACCGCCTGCTGCTCTAATTCCTGCTGAACTTCGCGCACTTTGGTCGTATCGGCAGTCACCAGGTCAGCTTTACCTTTGGTCATGTCCTGATAGCGCTTCACCGTGTTCTGCGCCATATCTAACTGCGCCAGAAGTTTCTGCTTGGCCGGTGGCGCTTCGCTAAATACTCCACGGAAGTGCGCGCGTACCGCGTCCACATTGCCGTTTCCGGGATTTTCCAGGGCTTGCTTGGCGGATACCATAAACAGCAGCGGACGCAGATCCAGCAATTCAGCGGCCTGTCGCTCGATAAACCGGCGCACTTCGTCCTGTTCTTTCGGCTCCAGTAAATCGACCTGATTCACCACCAGAATGATTTTCTTACCGTAATTCTTTGCCAGTTCCAAGTAAAGGCGTTCGGTTTCAGCAAAAGCGCGCTTGGCCGAAATCACAAAAATCACCATATCACTGCGATGCAAAAAGTCCTTCGCGGTGCTTTCATGCTTCTTGAATACCGAGCCTGTACCCGGCGTATCCACAATCGCCACACCCGGCGCACCCGTATTGGGGTGCGACCATTCGCGGATGCCATCTTCGCGGATGGTCGGTTTGTAATTCGGGGTTTCACCGTAGCGGATCAATTCAATCTGCTCGGTCGTTGGCGTAATGCCCATCGGCAGCAGCTTATCGCCAATCAGCGCGTTCACAAATGAAGATTTCCCGGCGTTAAATTCACCAATCACGGCAACCAGGAAAAACAGGTCCTTCAGATCATAAGCCACATCATGCAAACGCTTACGATCATCCTGGGCACTATCGCCCATTTCAGCCAATTTCTCGGCAATGTCGCTAATCAACCGTACTTCGGACTCGCGCAGAGCCGCCAGCGGCCCATCCAGTGTTCCTACAATCATAATCTTTTACCTCACAGACCCAGTAGATTCCGTTTGCCCAGTTTCGCTAACGCCGCTTCAATACTGGTCATTTCCTGTTCAGCAGTGAGCAACTGATTGAGCTGCCCGGTCTGAATTTTTGTTTGTGCTTCAATCAAGCGCATCAGCGGCGCAATCGCATCCTGCCGCAGTTGCATGCTGTAATTCATCTGTTTATTGCCACCATCGTGCAGCACTTCTAAATACTGCTTTTGCAGCGCCAGCATCCTCTCGGTATATGCTGATTCTGCCAGTCGGCCACGCAAAGGCACAAATGCCAGCCCCAGCAAAGCCAATGCTAACACAATAATAAACACTATTGGTGCCTGATCTGGTGAGGTAGCGCCTAAAAAGATTCCGAGTATGATCACGATAAATTCGTATATGACCAGATAGAGCAATGTGTTGCGCAGGGTCTGATCGAGCTTTTCAGTCTCTACGACGCGCGCTTCATTTTCGATGGCTTCCAATTGTGGTCGTGACTTTTGCAGATGCACACGCTCGTATTGTAATGGAGCCTGCACTTTACCGATGACTTTATCGCTGATCGACCCTGGCAGAGTCACAATTTCGTGCTGTGCATATTTCACCAGATCATCAATGTCCTGAATATCTTTGCCTTCAAGACGCGGGCCAAGTTTATCGACCACTGCTGGCAGTTCCGCAATCGGTTCAAAAGCACGATGTTTCTCAAACGCTGTAGCGATGTACGACTGTCCACCACGACCGCGCCGCAGCAGACCAGACATGCCAACGAGCTCAAACACGCCCCGCCCCAATGAGCTAAAGGAACGCGATAAGCTGAACACATCGCGGATCGCCTCGCTGCCATTCATCGCCGCCGCGCCAAACTTCCCGCTGATCTCATCACTCATATCCTGAATGATTCGCTGTTGTTCGCGCTTTTGGGCGGAAAGCTGCTGGTCGATATTATCGGAAATATTTTGATAACGATCCAGCACCGCCTGATTGGCCCGCACCGCTTCCAGGGCTACATGGCTGACGTTCTGCGTAATCTGCAAGGGCGTGCGCAATTTCTGTCGCAGCCGATCCACATCATTAAGTTGCTCGTCGATATAATCTTCGACCAGGTTTAGACCGCTGGCATCCCATGCTTCTTCATCACGGGTTTCGCCAGAATAGGCTGCTAAACCCTCTTTGGCAGACACCATCCAGATTTCCGGCACAGTCCCTAAGACCGATTTACTCTGATCCTGCACATATTCGCGTACAGTCTCTTTATCTTCCGCCGACAGCAAATCTGCCTGACCAATGACAATAATGACCTTCTTGCCAAAGTCCTTCAGCGTCTGTAAATATTCCACATTACGGGCGGTCATCGCCTGGGTAGCCAGCATGACCAGCAGCACCACATCACTGCGGTGCAAAAATTTGCGGGTGATTTCTTCATGGGTCTTAAATACCGACTCCAGCCCCGGCGTGTCGACAAAGCTGGCGCGCTTTAACAATGCCGAGGGGTGGAACACCGTGTTGACATCACTGCCAGAAGATACCTGCTGCACTTCTTCGCCCCAGCGCAGAATGCTGATGCGATCCGTGGTGGGCACCACACCTGTGGGGAGTAAATCACGATCCCCCATAAGTGCGTTAATAATGCTGGATTTACCCGAACTGAACGGGCCTACAAACACCATGAGATAGGGATGATCGGCATGGAACAGTGCATCGCGCACCTGTGCGACCCGCTCCTCCGGCAAGTTATCCACCTTGGGCAGCACGTCCAGCAGATTGGTGATTAACTCATACTCGCGCCGACGAATGGCTTCATAGTCTGTAGCTAATTTGGTTTCAATATTTTCAGCGACCAAACTCACGCTTCCTTCTGTTAATTCTCTTACGCATCAGCATACCGCGCAATACTCTCGGGTACAATAGCCGTTAAACCTATATTTTGGATTTTTACTATCGGCAAACAACGCTACAATTAGGATTATATCCATCACCGGAAGGCCGAAGCTGAATTATGACCGCTGATGAAATTCAACAGAAAAACCTTGAACTGGAACTTGTCTTAACACTGGATCAGGTACGGGATGCTTATGATGATGACGAAGACCCCGGTGCCATGTTTGATTCTATCACGCAACTCCTTAAAGAACGCTTTCAGGCGGATGCCTGTGCGATTTTGCTGTTAACCGCTCAAAGTGATGTCATTCAGCATATCAGCTATAGAGGGGTAGACGAGGACATTGCCATTGAGCTGGGCAAGCAGGCCATGCAGCTAGCCGATTTTGGCGCAGTAGAGCATCTCAAATGGTCACATACGTACGCAGCACCGATTAAGCTCAAAGGCGAACTTCTGGGCAGTGTGTGGGTGGCACGCAATAATGCCGCCTTCACGGCATCAGAGCAATTACTTTTCCGGCTGGCTGAAAGTCAGATTGATTCAGCAGTCATTCAGGCACGAACCATCTGGAAGTTTATGCAGCGCAATCGTGAATTGGAAGCCATTCATGAAATTGACCGCTTACGGGATTACACATCCAGCGAAAGTGATCTGATCAGTGGGTTTACCAGTGTGCTGCTCAAACACTTTGATGCTGAACTGTGCATGATTATTCTCAGCCATGCCGAAAATGGTGAATTGACCGTACGGGGCATTATCGACAAAATCGACTTGCCAGCATCCACCATAGAGCTTATTTATCAGGCTGCCAGCAAGGTCAAAAAAGCTCAGGAACTTGCCACGCCATCTGAGGCCGATAAACTCTCGCTGATGGCCGCACCGTTACTCATCTCTGGGGTGCATTTAGGCACATTGGTAGTGGGCAGTGATACGCTTTTTAAGGTCAATGATCTCAGTCTGCTGACCACCATGTCCACCCAGATGGATTCTGCACTGGTTTATAGTCGCACGCAGCAGCAGCTTAATCAGCGCACCCGCGAGCTTGAAATCATCTATCGCATTGATGGCATCCGCGATCAGGAAAAAGATTTTGATGGGATGCTGCAAAAAGTTTTGCAGGAATTGTGCAGTGTGATTTCGGGCGAAACCGGCTACATCATGCTCTATGATGAGAATGAGAAAGAACAGCTTCAGCTTAAAGCCGCGACAATCGACAACTTATCCAACGCAATCCCCTCATACGGTCTGATTCGCCAGTATTCGCGTCAGGCTTTAGACACTGGCAAACTGGTCTATGACAATCTATCAAACGAACATATCCGTTCGATTATCGCCATCCCGCTCATTTTAAATGATCGCATTATTGGCGTCTTTGGCGCGATCAACAGCACCAGTGCGCGTGGATTTAGCAGTGAAGACCGTCGCCTGTTGACGGCTATTACCAGCCAGGTGGATACCGCGATTTTCGAGCGGCTGGAACAACGACGGATGCGTACCCTGCTCAGTCGCTCAGTAGACGCAAAAGTGCTGGATCGCCTGCTGGCACAAACCAATGCTGCACGGCTCCTTACCGGTGAGCGTGTCGTCTTATCGGCATTATTTGCCGATCTGCGCAACTCCACCGAATGGACAGAAAGCACCGAGCCAGAAGAACTGGTATCCAGCCTCAATTTATTCCTGGGCAAAATGACCGATGTGATCTTCAAATATGGCGGCACGCTCGATAAGTTTGTGGGAGATCAGGTCATCGGCTTATTTGGGACTCCCCTGCCACTGGCTGACCACGCTCATTATGCAGCTCAGGCCGCGCTGGAAATGCAGACCGTTCATGCCGCACTTCAGCAGGAACTTCAGGCTCAGGGGCTTACGATCCCGCCAATGGGCATCGGCATCTGCTCAGGTGAAGTAATCGCCGGGGAATTTGGCCCACCGATCCGTACAGACTTTACAGCTATGGGAAATGTAATGAATCTCAGCGCCCGGCTGTGCGGAGTAGCTAAAGCGGGGCAAATTCTCATCAGCCAGAGCACGCGGGATTTGCTACCAGCCAACAGTGAAACTGAGCAGCAATCCTCGATTGAGCTCAAAGGCATCCGTCAGCCACAAACTATTTACACGCTTCGCAAATTTATGCTCTAGTAGGAAAATATGTTTAACGATTATATCCGCTACCAAAATAACGAACTTTACTGTGACTCCGTACCCGTCACAGACATCATCACTCAAACCGGCACACCTGTCTATATTTACAGCCTTACCCGTACGCTGGATAATCTGGCGCGAATCCGAAACGCCTTTAACGGCCTGAATCCCCATATCCATTACAGTTCCAAAGCCAATTCCAGTTTGGCCATCATGCAGGCCTTGATCGCTGATGGCGCGGGCATTGATGCTGTGAGTGCGGGTGAAATCCACAAGGCATTGAAAGCCGGTGCCAAAGCGGAAGATATTGTCTTTGCCGGGGTTGGCAAAACGCCTGCCGAAATCCAGTATGCGGTTAAGCAGGGCGTGGGCTGGTTCAATGTGGAGAATATCGCCGAATGCCAGTTTATCAATGATGCAGCGGCGGCTAATGACACAACTGCGCGCATCGCCCTGCGCTTTAATCCGGAAGTTACCGCGGATACGCATCCCTACATTGCGACTGGTCACGGTGGAGCCAAATTTGGCCTCACCGCCGAAACGATTGCCTACCTTTTGGCGCACCAGTCTGATTACCCGAATCTCGACTTTGCCGGTATTCATCTTCATATCGGCAGCCAGTTACATAACACGGATGCGACTCACGAGGCAGTCGAATCTGCTCTGAAACTCATTGCGCCCTACCCGCAAATTCGCACGATCAACATCGGCGGTGGATTACCTGTCGCCTATTCCGCCGATGAGAATATCCCGGACTTCAGCGCATTTGCAGCCACTCTCCAACCCCTGCTTGAAGGGTATACAGTTCTGCTCGAGCCGGGACGTGCGATTATTGCCGATGCTGGAATGCTCGTCAGCACGATTCTGTATGTCAAAAAACACGCGGGGCAAACTTTCTATATCACAGATGCCAGCATGGCCGAGCTTATTCGTCCGGCACTGTATCAGGCGCATCATGAGATCGTTCCGCTTAATCAGCCTGAAGATGCCGCGCTCAAACCCGTGACAGTCGTTGGCCCGGTCTGTGAAACAACCGATGTTTTAGGCAGGGATACCCTTCTGCCGGAATTAGAACCCGGGGATACATTAGCAATTCTTACCGCTGGGGCGTATGGGATGGTCATGGCAAGTAATTATAATCAGCGCCTCCGTCCACCGGAAGTGATCGTAAACGGTGATCAATGGTCTATCGCTCGTCGGCGCGAAACCTGGGACGATTTGCTGCACACCGAAATGCTTTAGAACAGCCAATCGGGATTATCAAACCCGCCATATTCCTGAATAGCACCGTAGATGTGGTGGGTCA
>JBBSQD010000019.1:0-43717 GCA_038258185.1 Aggregatilineales bacterium
CTAAACGTCGCTTAACCATAGTTTGAAATCCTGCGCTTATTGGTCGGCATAATGTCTCTATTGTACCGATTTTGTAGCTTGTCTCATCAGTTTGTGTAGTTTAAGTTTTTCCAGCGTTGCATACGTTTTCTCTCACCACTTGTTAAGGCTGCTGCACAGGGAGAGCGCGTGTTCTCTTTTGTGGCGTATCGGTTTATACTATTAAAAGTGAATAGAATAACTGTTTGCTGATGTTGGAGAGATAGAATATGGCTGTTGTACAGGAAAGATTTCTTACTGCTGAAGAGTTTGAGCAGTTTGTGCTGCTACCAGAAAATCAGGATCGTCTTTTTGAATATATCGGCGGGAAAGTCGTTGAAGTGGTATCCAACAACTATTCATCAGAAATTGCAGCAAACATCCTGGCCGAAATACGCATGTTTATCAAAGGTAAAAGCTTAGGTCGTGTTACCGGTGCTGACGGTGGTTATAGTGTGTCCGGGGCGCGATATATGCCCGATGTTGGGTTTATTTCCTGGGATCGACAACCTGAATCGTCTCATGCTGCCTGGAACCCTCTACCCCCTGACCTGGCTGTAGAAGTGTTGTCCCCTACAGACAGCGAGAAGGATATGACGATAAAGGTAGCTAACTATCTGGCTGCGAACACCATTGTCTGGTTGGTTAGCCCCCTTGAGCAGTCGATTTCTGTTTTTGTGCCGCATGAACCCGTCAAGCATGCTGGTATGGATGATGTACTTGCTTTGGATGGGTTATTGCCCGGTTTTAAGTTGGCTGTACGAGATATTTTCCCCGATTAATCAACTTTGGGCTGAGTAAAATAATCCCCTGCCCAATGTGGCAATTCATGAAGACTGCTGCCTTCTCACGCTTCCTGATGAAGTCATCATGATGTCATCTGATACGGTTCTTGCCTTTCCGTAACCTCCCCCTATAATGGATTAGAGGTTGTAAGAGTACATATCAAAATTGCAACATTGATGACCTCACCCCTCCTTGCCTGGGGCAATTCCTCCCCTCTTCCCACAGGGACGCTGCGCAGCCAAACTGGAGAGGGGAAAGTGAGCGAAGCGAACAGGGGTGAGGTTGAAACGAGTGCGGTGGGCTAAAAGGCGAATCTATGGATGTTGGCGTAGAGATTGGGCAGTACAAAGTAGTCGAGCATATCGGGCGTGGTGGCATGGCCGACGTCTGGTCTGCGCGGGATCGGCGCTTGAATCGTACCGTGGCCATCAAGACCATTGCCCAGAATATCGCCACGGATGATGATGTCGACCCGGTCGCGTTGTTTCGACGTGAGGCGCAGACCATCGCCCAGATCGAACATCCGAACATTCTGCCAGTCTATGACTTTGGCGAGTTTTCCAATCAGCTGTATATCGTCATGCGTTATGTCACTGGTGGGTCGCTGGAAAGTCTCATCAGCGAAGGGCCGCTGCCGATTGAGGAAGCGCTGCGGATTATCCGCGCGGTGGGGCAGGCGCTCGACCATGCGCACACCAGCAAAGTCGTCCATCTGGATATTAAGCCGTCGAATATTCTGCTCGATAGTATTCATTCGCCTTATCTTGCGGATTTTGGGCTGGCGGCAGTCATCGACCCGGAAGGCCGCGCGGCCAATCCCGGTTATGGCACCTTGCTCTATATGGCCCCTGAGCAGTTGACACAGGCCATCCTGGATCACCGCGCCGATATTTACAGCTTCACGATTCTGATCTATCACATCCTCACAGGCGAACTGCCGTTTGATGCGACGACATCACTGGCCTTGAAGCAGTTGCAATTTCAGGAAGATTTGCCTGATCTGAGCACTGTCAGTGGTGGACTGCCGGATGCCCTTACGCCGATTCTGCGGCGTGGCACCGCCCTCGACCCGGATGCGCGTCCGAACACAATCATGGAAATGGTGCAGCAGATGGAGGCGATTTTCGTGCCGTCGGGCATCTCCGTGACCACCAGCCAGCCGCAGATGATCTTCCCGGATGCGGAACTGAGCGATGATAACGGCGAAATTGGCGGGACGGTGGACCTCAGTGATGTCATGTCGCTGGTCACGCCGGACGAAATGGCGCGACAGGAAGCGGTTGATATTTATAATCGGGCGCGGCGAGCATGGGCGCATGGGCAGGGGCGTTTTCTGCTGGGTGTCACCCACTTTATGCTCATCAATGATTATTACATGCGGGCGGATGCCAACGCGCTTGAGCTGGATGAAGCAGGTTTGCAGATGCTGCTGCGTGGTGCGCTGGAATTTGATTATCAGATTGATTACTGGTGGCATCATCTGGACGACGACAACCGCCGCTGGGTGACTTTACACGCGATCCGCAGTGACAGCGCCCCCGCGCGCCAACGTGCGTTTTACCGGCTGGAAACTCTGCCGGATAGTGACCCGCCGCGCATCCCGGCGCTGGTGGCTCAGGCGCTGCAAGTCGAGCAGAATGCCGCGGCCAAAAGTGCCGGGGTCAATGTGCTGGCCACCCGTGGTCAGATCCGCACCCGCAAGGAATTTGAGATCACTCAGGAGATTAAAGGCTCACTCCTGACCACCCGTGCCCGTATGCTGATTCAGATGCGTACACCGTCGCTATGGCGCGAGAAAGTCTATTCCAACGAGATTGATACCCTGCTGGCGGACATCGCGCTCGACCAGACATTCCCCAAAGTGGCCGAACTGGCCGCACGGACGATTGGTCGTCTGCGGTCGCTGGTCGCGGTGAAAGTGCTGGCAGAGGCGCAGCGTGCCCATCAGAAAGGCGCTTTGTGGGCGCTGGCGCTGGTGCGTGATGAAGCCCCGGCCTTACCCGATGAGGTCAGCCGTGGCGCACAGTTCTATGCGTGGTTAGCCAATACGTGGCGGCGCCTGAGTGATGCGCCGATGCAGGTCGTCTGGCGTTACATCTGGGCGGCGGTAGGTGGCTTTCTGGCGCTGGGCGGTTATGCCTGGGTGAATTTGCCGACGCAGGCCATTTTCCAGGCTTCCAGTTCCGGCATTGCCGTGTCCACCGGTTTGACCTTTGCCTTCTTCACCGGCTTTCTGGCAGTGGTGGCCGGCGAATTTCCGTCACGTCTGCGCGGGTTCTGGTTCTGGGGATCGCGTCTGACGGCAGGCTTGCTGTTGGGGACGTTGTGGGGCACAGCGACCTGGGCGGCCTTTACCTGGTTTTTTCTCAATTACCCGCCGGATTATAACGTGATGGCGTTTGGCGGCGCAGGTCTGGCGCTCGGATTTATCCTCAGCAGTGTTTTACGGCTGCCGGGTTGGCTGGCAGTCATCATCACCACAGCCGCAGCTTATGCCCCCATTTACGTGGCGTTTGTGAATTATCTGCCGCCCATTTTATACTTCCGCAGTTCCGACCTCACCATGCTCGAAGCGATTCCCTCGACACTGTACACACAGGGTCTGTGGGTGGCGCTGATGATCGCGCTGGGGGGGCATGCGCAGGCGTTATGGGCGGACATCCGCAAAGCGATTGCGTATCTGCGCACCGCACTTTAGCCGCAGGCGATCAGCTCACGCGGGCGTAGGCGCGTCCACCAAATTCTGCGATCAGTTCGTCATCGTACTTGTCGGCATAACGCGCCACCAGTTGGATGATGGAACGGCCTTCCATCGCGTCCATGCCATCCAGCGGACGCTCGTTAAACACATAGACCACATCTTCAAACACGCCAAAAGCCGCGCTGGTCAGTTGCAGATTGAGTTCCAGCAGGTGGCGATACAGGGGCATCAGGCCACTTTGCGGGATGTGCATAATGGGCGACAAGACCTGTAGATAGCCGGTATCTCCCTGCTGGATAATATAGACTTCGATCACGGCCGAGCCTTCGCGGAAGCTCCAGCCAAAACCTTCCTCGGTGGCCAGACGGGCATTCGAGACGTCAACCCCCATCGAGCCCAGAATTTGCTGAACTGTGGCCGCGTAGTTTTCCAGCCGGAAATTGGATACATTCCGATTCGCACCTGCGCCAAATCCCATCATAACTTATTCCTCCCGTTCACCCTGAATGTTGTGTACTCAATTAAAATGTAACAGGTTGCTGTGGCGCTGGGTTCTGTAGCTTGCCACAGCGCAGACATTTATCCAGATAAATTCCGGCCTGTGACCCGCAGTTGGTACAGCGCATCGGGCTGTTTTCTTCATACAGCGCGGTGACGTCTGGCCTGCGGATGCGGGGGGCTTTTTCCGCAAAAGGCATGATCGTGCCACACACTTCACAGTAATAGCCGCCTTCACCCGCGGCCTTGCTGACCGAACCGCAGCTATTGCAATAGACGCGATTCGGGGCGCTGCGCATTTCGTTGAAGAAAACTTCCAGCGCACGCCGGATAGCCGCCATATGTACGCCATAGACATAGGCCGCGTTGCTGCTGATGCTGCGCGTAATCATGCCGACGACGTACCCGCGCTCATCAAAGACCGGGCCACCACCCGCATCCGGCAGTTGGACAATATCAGTCGGGAACCAGTGCGGTTTCATCATGCGACCGGTTTCACGCCGTCTGCCGGTGACCATCTGCTGCTTATGGGTGATAACCGATAGCTGTGCATTGTCCATAATCGTGGGAAAGGGCGTGATCGGCAGCAGATCGTTGACCTGCTGCTCGACATAAACAAAGGCGATATCCATGTCTGGCACGGAGCGCACCACGCGGCCCTGAAGCTGGCGGTTGGTATCCAGCTCAATCGTCAGATTTTCCATATCACCGACCACATAACGTGAGGTGACCAGAATGCCGTTCTGCGCCACGAAAAAGCCGGAACCTGCGCCGTTTGGCCCATCCAGAATGCCGACAATGTGATAAGAAGATCGCATCGATTGCTGCGGATCAGGGATATTCGGGATAGTCACCGGGATCATCTGGCTGGTGGACATGCTGGGCGGTGGGGCCATCGGTGGCGGATTGGTCTTCGGTGCGACTACGGTATTCTGCATGGTGATGCCCTGCGGCCTGTAAACCGGATTCGGTGGCTGGCTGGTAATCGGCGCTTCAGGGATACTGGGTGGTGGCGCGGGCGGCGGTGGTGGCGTCAGCAGTAAGCCCAGACGCTGCTGCGCATCCTGATTATCTGGGTCGACCAGCAGCGCCTGATTATACAGATCAATCTTTTCCTGCTGCGTGAGGACAGTTTCCGCCAGCCAGATATAACCCAATGCCCGTAAATTCGCAGCCAGCGACGCATCGCGTACTGCGGATTTCACAAGGCGCGCACCTTCTTTGGTGTTGCCATTCTGAAGTAGGGCGATGCCCTGTCGGAGTGTTCTGAAAGCGGACATAATAATCACCAGATCCTTTTACGGCACTCAAATAACACGTATCAATTCATTGTCAGAGCTTACCCTGCCAGCGTCATCAGATAGATGCTGCTGCCCCCATCATCATCACCCAGCATGCCGGATAGCAGCAGTTTTGCGCCATCATCGGAAAAATTCAGGCTGGTCAGACGGGGTACGGCTCTTAAATTTTCCGGAAGTTGCAGCAGTACAGCCGGCTGTTCAATCGCATCGACAGGCGCGAAATAAAGCCGATTATCCTCGCGGCTGATCCAGGCAATACGACTGCCATCGGGTGTAAGCGCGAAGTTATCTGCTGCAATCGGCAGCACAGTTTCCGCGTTGCTTTGGGTGTCGCGGATGGTGATCGTGCTATCGCGGAAGCTACCATAGGCCAGCAGCGTTCCATCCGGAGTGTAATTCAGGGACGTGATACTGAACTGTCCTTTACGCTCACCTTCCGCTTGCAGCATGTTTTGTTCGGCTGTCTCTACATCCCACAGGAAAACCGCATCATTGGCCGTGGCGACAGCGAGAGTCGTTCCATCCGGCGCGAGATCAGCCTCGACATAGACGTAAGCAAACCGACCCAGACTATCGCTCATCATATCGGTCAGCCCCTGCAGGGTATCAAACAGCGGGAACAGGATATTGGTGATTGCACCGGTTTCGGTATCCAGAAAAAGGATTTGCCCAAAATTGCCGTTCGCTGGAAACACCAGTGTGTGATCGTCCGGCATAAATTCAGCAAAATACGGATTGCTGTAAAACGGTAGCCGGAAGGTTTTTAACAGTGTATACGAGCTCATATCCCACAGATAGATCGCTCCATTGCTATGCAGCGAGGCCATGATACTGCCATCGGCATTAAACGCCACGTTACCCGCGTAATCCGTGGGCTCAGTCAGGGTAGTAATCTCTTCACCGGTTGCGGCATCAATCAGCCACAGATAGCGATCCAGAGGTTCGCGATTGTTGATGGCCTCGTTTTCATAAACGGCGATCATCGTCTGATCGGGTGA
Organism: Aggregatilineales bacterium; assembly: GCA_038258185.1. GTDB lineage: Bacteria > Chloroflexota > Anaerolineae > Aggregatilineales > Phototrophicaceae > JAIOHN01. The sequence goes on from JBBSQD010000019.1 coordinate 6,303, forward strand.
AAGCCTGCCTCTGACGAGCTGCGCATCGACATGGATTTCCTGGACGGTAGCGCTGTTTTCCTGGGCAGTCACGCTGGTTAAACTGAACATATTCGGAGTAAAAATAAAGGCTGCTATCCATAACAGAAAAACGGTCATTTTTTTAAGCATAGGTGTATAACCTCGCGGTGTGGATGCAATATTAAAGCGAAATAACCTCACAAATATGTCACTATTATAGAATAAAGCGCGCCATTATGCCTTCACTTGAGATTGATTGATTTCTGAAAAGTCAATCAATACTTTGTGTATTCTTCGTCTGAAGATATTTAAGCAGACTGCGTGCTTTTGACGGCGTTAATCTGGCTGTTGGGCTTATTGTTCCAGCAGCCATTCCAGCGCTTTATCATCGGCATCCCCATAAAAATTAGCGCTTTTCAGATGCCCTAACCGCATGGTTTGCAGCAGCCTGTCAAAGAGTGCCGTCAGGATCGTCTCTTCGGGTTTGTTAATCATGGCTAAACGCACTTTGGGATGAACTTTCAACGCCTTCATCCATTGCAGACCTTTTGAGCTGCTATAGGTCATGGGCAGGCTGCCAGACTGACGCAGATCCAGCAGAAAATAGATTTTATCCTGCTGGGTTTTGCCGTCATAAATCTGATTCATGTAGTCCAGCCAGTCGTCTACCGCTGCCCGATTGGCCTGATGAAAGACAAATTCGTGAACGCCGGTTTCTGTGCGGTAGTTATAGGTTAACGTAGTGCCATCAACTTTTGGCATGATTTCTCTCAATATAAGGGATCGCGGTGTCAGGTTTTATGCTTATATCCGACTGGGATGTTTTTACTCGATGATGACCCATTCCTCCTGCGGTTCCTGTTGTTCTGGCAGGCGCACCACCTGGAACCAGGTGTTCCCCGGCTTGAGATACAACATTTCTCCATCATGCGTGCGGAAACTCAGCAGGCTTTCGCGGGTTGGTCGCAGCCAACGCCCGTCATAGCGCTGTCCGTCGCGCAACAGGACAGTATCCCCTTCAAACCATAACTGAATTTCGATACTATAACTGATGCTGCCTTGCCATTCACTTTCGACAATATCGGTAAATGGATGATTGGCATAAATGACGATGACATTGGCAGCGGTCACCTGCTCTAATGTATTGGCGTCGTAATGACCTTGACCATCGGAGAAGCGTTTATACAGGCTGCTGTCCGCGTCATAGTCCCAGCGGACACGAGTGGCGCGGTAGCGAATGTCGATGGTTTTGGCTGGGCCAGTGCTGCCGTCCGGCACTTGCTCCGAAAAGGCCATACCGTGCAGATCACGCGTGCGCTCGATACCCTCACTGGCGGCCATGTCCCATAACGCCGGGATGCTGGTGAACATATTATGCGGCACCGGGATCGTTTCGTCACGCCAGTAGTAGGGGCGTCCATACAATACGCCTTTATACAGACGGTCTGCAAATTCTGACGTGTTGAGGTAATCCTCCACGCCGATACTGGCACCACTGTAGGCCAGCAGACTGTCGTACATCGGCATCAGCTCATAATCAATCAGGCGCGCGCTGCGGATCGAACCGACACGCTGCGGCCCCTGGCTGAAGAAAATCGCGGAGAAGCGCGTTAAGCCGCCTTCGGCATAATGCTCGAAGACCAGATCCGCCTGACCGATGCCGGCCTGCGGACGTACCAGCGGCGGTGCATTGGAGATTTTGACCAGTACCGGATTGCGCTGCAAAACGGCGGGATCATCAACGGTCAGCCCGGTGAGCGGGTTCACATCTGCGGGATAATTGTCTGGCCCGATTGTATCGGTTATGCTTTGATTAAGATTCTCAAGGATTGTGTTTGCCGTTTCGGTAGTATTATGATGGATAAATGCAGCAGATAGTTGTGCATTTTCTGTCGGGGCTGTACGATTAAACGGAATAGCCATTACCAACAAAGCAAGTAACATCAGAAGTGGGCGATATAGCATAGTCAGTTGACCTTTAAGTCTGTTTATCTGTAAAATCCACCGTTTGATTATACCTGCTGCGGTCAAGCTTTATGGTGTGTCTTGGTGAAAAGCCTGTAGGGTTGTTTGACTCGCTTTTGTGGGCAGGCTATAATCAAGCTATAATGGTAAAAGCGTTGATACACCATAAAATCCGCGCTTTATTGATGTTCACTACGATTGATGCGGAGGGCATAAACTAGATGCCGCTTCAGGGTAACATCAGAGACTTCAGCACCACGCAACTGCTGAACCTGATCAATTTGGCCGGTAAGACCGGTACATTAACGATTTTCGAAGGTGTCAAAACCAATGAAAAGGATGCCATGGGCAAGGAGAAAATGGCTCCCGGTAAGCAACGGGCGCTCGTCTCCTTCAGCAAAGGCAAGCTGATCTATGCAGCTATGGATAGCCAGGATGGGCATCTGATCTCGGTTTTGAACAAAGCCGGCAAACTTACGGATGAACAGGCGCGCATTATCCGCGAACGTGCGAAAAACACGACGGATAAAGCGCTGGCACTCCTGCTCATTAATGCCAACTATGTCAGCCAGGGCGATGTGGTCAAGAGTATCCAGCAGCATACGCTGGATGTAGTCTACAATCTGTTGACGCTGCCTGAGGGTCCCTTCCGCTTTGATGATGGGACTGTCCCCGGTAAAGACCGTATTCTGGTGCCTATTGACCTGGAAAACGTGATTATCGAGGGTTCGCGGCGGATTAAAGCAGCCGAAAAACTGGCCGAATATCTGCCTAACCTGGACTTTGCGCTCAAATTCCCCGAAAATCCTAAAGAGAAATTCAAGGGTATTCATCTGAGTGTGGAAGAGTGGCGGGTGGTATCATTTGTTCAACCCAAGAATTCTATACGCCAGATTGCCAAAGCCAATAACATGTCCGACATGGAAATTCGGCGGATTGTTTATGGCCTTGAGCAGGCCGGTCTGGTAGAACTGGTCAAGCCACCCGGAATGGATTCGGCACCCGGCGGCACACGTCGCCCAACTGCCCGTCCGGTACAGGTGCAGAAGAATGTCGTCAACAAGTTGATCGACAAGATCAAATCTATTTAACAGCCTGAAGTCCATTTTGGACGTTGTACTGGAAGAGCGGGTACGCTATGCAAACTGTGAAAATGGTTATCACTGGGCCGTTTAGTTCTGGCAAGACGGAATTCATCCGTTCCATCAGTGAAATTGAGGTCGTTTCGACCGAACGTGATATTACCGATGGCACAATGGAAAAGAGCCAGAAGGATGCCACGACTGTCGCCATGGACTTCGGGCGTATTACAGTTGATGACGATCTGGTACTCTACCTGTTTGGCACGCCGGGACAGCGCCGTTTTGACTTTATGTGGGAAATTCTGGCCGAGGGCATGTTGGGTTTTGTGGTGATGGTGGACAGTGCCAAGCCCGAAACCTTCCGCGAGGCCAAAAGTATCCTCGAAACTTTCCGCGCTTATGCGCCTACCCCCTATGTAGTCGCCGCGAACAAGCAGGATCACCCGGATGCGTGGGAAACCGATGATATGCGCATCGCACTGCGTATTGAAGAGGGTGTGAAGCTGCTGCCCTGTGTGGCAAAAGACAAAGAGAGCGTTAAAAACGTGCTGCTGGAACTGCTTTATTCGATCCTGGAGGAGATGGAAGGCTAAACAGCCTTTCACTGCTACCGCCAACATCCAGAGGCAAAGTTGCTGTGGCAATTCTGGTTACAGAACAGGGTATTGTCCATTATGAAGTCTATGGTCGGGGCCGCCCTGTTCTTTTTCTGCATGGCTGGCTGGGATCATGGGCACTTTGGCGATCCTCCATTGCGGAACTGAGCAAGGAGTTTCGGACGTTTGCGCTGGATTTCTGGGGCTTTGGCGAGTCCGGTGACCAGAGTGCCGACTTCTCCATTGATAATTTTGTGCTGCTGGTCAACGAATTTATGGATCGGCTGGGCATCGTCAAAGCACCGCTGATCGGGCATTCGATGGGCGGCACCGTTTCACTGGGAACCGCCATCCGCTACCCGGAAAAAGTCGTCAAGACCATCATCATCGGTTCACCGATTGTCGGCTCATCCCTGCGCCAACCGCTCAAGCTGGCGGCATATAGTGGCTGGCAAAGTCTGTCGCAATCCTCTCCATTTCTGTTTGATAATTTCATGCGCGGTTTACGGGCAGTCATGCCGGTCTATACCCGTCTGATCGCCAATGACGGCAAAGAACTATGGAAGATGATGGAACGCGATATGGCCGGTCTGCAGGGCGGTCCGTTTTTTCAGAGTATCGGCACCTTGCGGCGCACGGATCTGCGCGCGCATGTAGGCGAAGTGAAGTCACCGATTTTAGGTATTTTTGGCAGCAAGGATCTGGTTGTGCATCCCGGCCAGGCGAAAGTTCTGAAGCAATACGCCCCGCACAGTAAAATCGCCATGTTCGAAAATTCCGGTCATTTCCCCATGCTGGACGAATCCGAGCGTTTCCATGCCACGCTGCGCGATTTTCTCAACAACGGTTAAGACGCTATCCGAATAATCCAATAGTTGCGCATACAAGGCACTTCATCATCTTCCCGCAGCATGTTTTGTTCATACTCGATGGATTCACCGAACAATAGTCAGTATATAATGGGTGTTAACCTCTGATACAGACGTTTTCTGTGGCGTCATATCAAAAACGCTGGAAGTCCCGGATTTTCTCTGTGTTAACGTTGTCACGCTGAAGCAGTGATAAGATATAGAATGTAGATCAGATAAGTTGTTCTGCGATGGGCGATGACCCTTTTAGCTTCGTCATCGAGCAGAAACCTCTGGTGCAACTGAGGAGTAAAGTGATGCAACCCACCAATATTTATGTGATCGAAGATAAAGCGCATGTGCCGCCCTTTAATGAACCGGCCAGTCATCTGACGATTGGGATTCGCCCGCTCAAATTGCATCACCAGGATCTGGTGGCGGAGATTTTTCAACAGAACACCCAGCTTGGGCAGCCGTTTGAAAGTGAAGATGATCTGTCGCTGGTTGAGGGTCAGTCTTTTGTTTACCGCGATAACCTGTGGTTTGATAAAGAGTTCCTGAGCTATTTCATGGAACGCGCGCTGAAACTTAACCGTCCCTGTCGCGCCGCGTTGCCAGTGGATGACCGTGCTTATAAAGCCTATACGCTGCCCCTTTCCACCGGATTTAAGTCTGCGGTGGGCGAAGATGGTGAAGACATTTTTGTGCTGGATATGTGGTATTTCCCTAATGGGTATAGCGATCAGGTCACGCCGATCATAGTGCCCAGTGATTACATCGAAAAGGGCTTTTACAGCGTCCCTGATTTTATGTCGATGGAGCAGGGCGACCTGACCCATTACCTGCCGATGCGGGCGGTGATGTCGATTGAGAGCTGGGTACACGTCTATTTTGCCAGTGTGATTTTCGGCGTGTTTGCCCGTGGCAGTCGCTTTGAGGAACACATCAAGCAGCATAACTTTACCGCGCTCAATCTGCTGTGGCGCGGCATTATCGAGCAGAAGCAGGTTTTAAGCACGTCGGTAGTGGTCAAAGTGGGCAAGGACACCGTGATTCACCCCACAGCGCAGATCAGCGGGCCGACGACGATAGGCGACAACTGTTTTATCGGCCCCGGCGTCGTGATCGACAACTGTACCATTGGCAACAATGTCAGTATTGATCAGGGCTGCCAGTTGATGCTCAGTACAGTAGCGAATAACTGCTTTTTGCCGTTTCGCGCCGCACTCTATCTGACTTCAGTGATGGAAAGCACGATCATTGCGCAGAACACCTGCCTGCAGATGTGCGCCATTGGCCGCGACAGTTTCATCGGTGCGGGGAATACTTTTACCGATTTCAATCTGATTGCCCAAAAGCCGATCCGCGCAACCAATATTCATGGTGAACTGGTTGAAGCCGGACAGATCGTGATGGGGAGTGGTGTCGGCCATAACTGCCGCATTGGTTCGGGGCTGGTGGTTTACCCCGGTCGCATGATCGAATCGGACGTGGTGCTGGTGGCATCGGAAAGCCGCCGTGTGATTATGCGCAATGTCCGCTATGAGGAAAGCGATCATCTGCACGTGCGCGGCGGTGAGGTGCAGCAGCGCTTTTATCCCCGTGCGAATGAAAAAGATGAGGTTGTTGAGGAAGGCTGGTAGTCTGATGGCTGAAGACACGTTTGCCTTTATTATCCATCCGATTCAGATCAAAAAGGATGCCATGCGCAAAGTGCCGATTGCGCGTTATCTGTCTGAAGGTCAGATCAATTTTTTCTCGCGCTTTTTTCCGCCGCTGTATATCTCGGAAGTGACCGGCATTCGCTCACAGTCCACCGGGCGTGAATTAAACGGCTGGCTGATCGCCTGTCCATTTACGCCGCCGACCATGCTGTCGCTATCCACCGAGACGGTCTATAAGAAGATTGTCGCCTGTGGGCATATGGCCGAAGAACTGGGAGCGCGGATACTGGGCTTAGGGGCGTATACCTCCGTAGTCGGCGATGCGGGAATCACCATCGCGGATCGGCTGGACATCCCGGTGACCAATGGCGATAGTTATACCATTATTATGGCGGTCAAAGCGGTTCGGGAAGCGGCACTTATGATGGATATTCCCATGCGTGAAGCGAAAGCCGCTGTGGTGGGCGCGACAGGGGCAATCGGCAAAACCTGCGCGGAACTGCTGGCGAGCGAAACCGGCGAGTTGGTGCTGGTAGGCAAACGGGAAACTGCCCTGGCCGAGCTGCGGGAACGCTGCGACGGTAAAGGCGCGCTGGTTACGGCCAGTACGGATATCAGCGCCATTTATGATGCCGACCTGATCTTAACCGTGACCAGCGCCGTCCATGCCGTCATTGAGCCGCGCCACTTAAAGCCCGGTGCGGTGGTGTGTGATGTCGCCCGTCCGCGTGATGTCTCCGCCACGGTGGCGGCAGAACGCGACGATGTGCTGGTGATTGAAGGTGGCATGATCGAAGTGCCGGGAGTGCCGGATTTTCATTTTGATTTTGGCTTCCCCCCGCGCATGGCCTATGCCTGTATGGCGGAGACGATGGCGCTGGCGCTGGAAGGCCGCTACGAGGATTACACCGTCGGCAAGGACATCGGCATCGCTCGAACGCTGGAAATTGACGAGATTGCCACCCGTCATGGCTTTCGTCTGGCGGGGTTTCGCAGCTTCGGCCATGAGGTTTCGGCGGATGCAATCGGGCGTGTTTATGAAAAAGCTGTGAAAAATCGGAAGCTGTGGAGTCCCTTAGTTCGTTAATTCAAACACTCGGTTTGGGATTTCTACTGATTTTTTCTCAAGTGTTTATAAAATGAGACGCAATTCTGACGTATACTGTTAGATAGTATATATATGGTGTTGATTCAAGTCCCTGGTTTGCTGCAAACTTAAGGGGATCAGTGCATGTTAACGGTACACAGGCTGGCCTGTCCTAGATGCATAAACAGGTACTATAGTGTATAGTTGACGTAAAATTTAATCTTCTGGCACCCTGTTTTACGGAGTGGTGAGGGGCGATTTATGAACAAACGTCGAATTCTGGTGGTCGAAGACGATTCTGATATTTCCAACATGCTGCGCATATACTTCACCGGGCAGGGTTATGAGGTCCAAGTTGCCCCACGTGGGGGCGATGCCCTGGCGATGACGCGCAAGCAGTTGCCTAATCTGATCGTCCTGGACATTATGCTCCCGGATATGAATGGTTATGATGTGTGCCGGGAAATGCGTGAAACCACCCGTACCAGCCATATCCCGATTATCTTTTTAACTCAAAAAGATGAGCGTAGTGATAAAATTCAAGGCTTGGAGTTGGGGGCGGATGATTACATCACCAAACCCTTCGATATTGAAGAACTGAAATTAAGGGTTCAAAACTCGATCAACGCGGCAGATCGTCAGCGGCAGATCAACCCGGTTTCGAACCTGCCCACAGGCAGCCTGATCGAAGATCATCTGCGCGGCCTGATGCAGTCCAACAAATCCTGGACGTATCTTGATCTGAAAATCAATCAGTATGATCCCTTTGGCGAGATCTACGGTTTCGCCGCTGGCGATGATGTGATCCGCTTTATGGCGCTGTTGATTAACGAAGTGCTGGAAGAACACGGCTCTTCGGAGGATTTCATCGGTCACCCCGGTACCGATAACTTCGTCATCATCACGCACTCTGACGAAGCGGACAAGATCAAGCAGCGCATTGTCGAACGTTTCGATGATGAGGTCAAGCAGCATTACTCCTTTGTGGATCGTGACCTCGGTTACATCATGGTGCCTGACGGAGACAATGGCGAGCGTAAAGCCCCGCTGATGACACTTTCCGCCGGGTCCGTCTCCACGGAGACTCATCAATTCTCCGACATCCGCGAAATTACGGAGCTTGCAGCCGAAGATCGTCGGCGCGGCCTGAGCGGGGAATCTGCCGGATCAAAAATTCCGACTTCATGGTAACCATATAAGGTCAAAAAACGATGGGTCTGGCGTTAATACTTTTTCTGGGTGGGGCGATCATCTTCGCCTGGTTCTACCTGTGGTCGCGCCAGCGTGAAAGCCTGGGCGATGCACCTGGAATTGCCGATATGCTGGATCACATCCCATCGGCTTCCAGTGATGACGCGCTGCTGGTTTCGCGCGAGCATGGTCAACTGGTATATATCAATGACCGGGCACGCACCTGGCTCAATATGAACGGTGAAACGCCGAATCTGGAGTATGCCGCCCGTATGGCGAATCCCTCCGACAGCTTTCTGAGCCTGTTCGGCGGCGAAGTGCAATCCTCATTTCAGGTGGGCGAACGCTGGGTAGAGGCGTCTTCACATCGTATCCCCAATGGTACCGAGATGCGTACCGTCGTGGTCATGCGCGAATTAGGCGCGGCCACCCATAACCCCGATGCGCTCGATCTGGCTCACGCCATGAAGGTTATTAACTGCATTGGCGAGATCGTCAATGCCAGCATGAGTGTCGAACAGGTGCTGCAAACGCTGTTGTCCGTTGTGCAGACCTCCATCCATGCCGATGCCGGCGAAATCTGCCTGTGGAATGAAGCCAAAAAACAATTGGAACCGCGCGGTTGGATTGGTGATTACGCCTATGTCCTGGACTTACAGGAAGCTGGCGGTTACTACGAAATGGGCGAAGGCATTACCGGCTGGATTGCCCGTTATGGCAAACCGGTGCTGGTGACCGATGTCGAGGATCGTGCTGCGATTCTGCCCAAACTCAACAACGGCCTGTATCAGAGTTACGTGGGTGTGCCGCTGATGCTCGGTGAGCGTCTGATGGGCACATTTGAGTTTGCCTCCACGCAAAAGGGGTTTTTCAGCCAGAAGGATATGGCGCTGCTTCAGGCTGTCAGCACCCAGATGACCATTTCCATTCATAATGCCGAACTGTATGCCGTGCAGGTTCAGCATATTGACGATATGGCGAGTTTGCAGCAGGTGGTTCAGCAGAAGACCAGCGACCAGGATGAACATTATGTGCGCGCGGTTTATGAAGCCTTAACTGAACGGCTGGCGAATTTATCCGGCGCGGAGATGTGCGGCATTCTGCTGTTTAACGACGCGACGGAAACCCTGGTGCCGGAACTGCCTTTCTATGGGCTGCCGGATCAGATCGTTTTGAGTTACAGCCTGCCGCTGCCTAAAGGTAGTGAACAGCGTGAAGTCTGGGAAAAGCATCAATACTGGATGACCAATGATGTCATTGATGATCCGATGGTGGAAGCGCTGGAACTGGTGCAACTGGCAGACCTGACCGGTGTGCAGAACACCGCGCTGATTCCGCTGGTGATGGGTGACCGGCGCTTCGGCGCCTTGCAGGTAAGCAACAAGCGCTCTGAAGGCGGCTTCTCTGTGCGCGATATGCAGGATCTGCGTATTCTGGCGGCACAGGCGGCGATTGTGGTGGAAAACACGCGCCTTTATCAGCGCGAAAAGAGCCGCGAAACTGAACTGATCGGCCTGCAGGAAATCACCCACGCGATTGGGTCGTTTAATCAGGAAGACGAATTTTATTCGGAAATTACCGCCCGTATTGCCAATCTGATGAATATTATGATGTGCGGTGTGCTGCTTTATGACGAAAGTCAGGAAGCGCTGGTCGCACGTTTGCCATTCTTTGGCGTGGAAAATGACCTGCTGCAACATTATGTCATTCCGATAGAGCCGCAAACCCCGCTTTACGAAATCTGGACAGAGCAGGATTACTGGTATACCAATAATGTCAGTACCGACCGACTGGCGATTGTCTCCGGTTTAGAGGTGTTGGCGCTGGCTGTCGGTGTGACCAAAACGATGCTGGCTATCCTGACAGTGGGTGGTCGGCGTTTAGGCGTGGTGCAGGTCTCGAACAAAAACAATGGTGAGGACTTCACCGAGCAGGACGCGCGCTTGTTGATGATTTTCGCCGCGCAGGCCGCCGCGTTAATCGAGAATGCGCGTCTCTATCGTGAGATGCAGCAGCGCGCCGATGAGGCCGTTTTGCTGCGTGATGAGGCCCAGGGCCTGCGGCGCATCGCTGAGTTGTGCGGTGGCATTCTGACAGCCGACGAGCCTTTTACGCCGGTACTGGCAGAAATTGCCCGTTTGCTGGACAGCCCGATTGTCTTTATTAATCTGCTGGGGGATTATTCCGCTAATCTGATCACGCATCCGCGCTATACCTATGGTGTGGAATTAGGCCAGCCGATTGTGCAGGATTCTTATGCTTCGGGCTATGACAAATCCGTTGCTATTTCACAGCAGCCGTTTATCAGCAATGATCTGGCCGCTGACAAAAGTGTTTTAGAGGGTTACCGGCACATTGCCGAGCAAATTGGCCTGAACAGTGTTGTGATGGTGCCGCTGGTCGTCGGTGAGCGCAGCCTGGGTGAAGTGGGCGTGGCGAACCGGTCTCGTGTGCCCTATGACGAAACCGATCGCCAGTTACTGAACGCGCTGGCTATCCAGATTGCCGCGACGCTTGACCGCATTATGCTGTATCAGTCGGCAGATACGAACCTGAATCGGCGTATTCAGGAACTCGACGCGATTGCGCGTGTCAGCAATGAACTGACGCTGACCCTTGATCTGGATCGCGTATTAGAGATTATCCGTCAGGAAGCCGCCCGTGCGACAAGCGCGATGGGCACGACGATTGCCCTGTTGAAACCGCGTGTCGACTGGGCGGATGAGAATACGCCTGAACTGCTGCGCCGTATCGGCAGTAATCGACAGCTTGAGACACTGGCCGATATTGAACGGGCAGCCACGCTGAATCCGTCACAATCGCTGATTGTGGAAGATTACAGCATGCACGATGCTCTGCAACCGCTACCGCTGCAGGCGTCATCAGCCGTTGCCGTGGCGTTCCTGTTTTCTGACGAAGCAGTGGGTGTGCTGCATGTTTATCATGAAGAACCCAACGCATTTGATGAACGTGCCGCCAGCTTTATGCTGATGCTGTCATCCAAAGCGGCACTGGGTTATGGTAACGCCGTCCGCTTTGATGAACAGATGGTGCGCAGTCGGCAGTTGCAGCGCCGTGTCGAACAGTTGAATCAGATTTTTGAACTGGGTCATATGCTGCAAACCGGCACCGACCCGGTCACGATGCTGGAAGCGATTGCTTACAGTGTGCAGCAGAGTGTCGGTTTTGATGTGGTGCTGATGCTGCTGCTGGACGAAGAAGCCGGATTGCTGCGGCGTGTAGCACAGGCTGGCTTGCCACTCGATATTTTTGAACAAAGTAAGGATAACGTGCTGCCACGTCAGCGCTTAGACCTGCTGCTGCACGAAGAAAACCGCGTGAGCGAGTCGTATCTGCTCAAAGTGGAAGATGGCGATTCGCCGCATCACAATCAGGACTGGCAGGCGCTGGATACACACTACGAAAGTGAACGTGACGCCCTGGGTGAAACACCGCAGGACTGGCACGAAGGCGATCAACTGCTGGTGCCGATTCAAAGCTCTGGCGGGGAAATGCTGGGCATGATGGTGCTGGACGGGCCGCAGGATAATCTGCGTCCGACGCGTGATCGCATCGAGGTATTAGAAATTTTCTCGCATCAGGCCGCGGCTACCATCGAAAATACGCGCCTGTATCTGGAAAGCCTGAACAGCGCCGAACAGGAAGCACAGATCAACGCCGTGATGGAAGCGGTTTCGCGCTCACTGGATGTCTCCAAGATTCTGCTGGCGGTGGCGCAGGGCGCTTTGCGTCTGATGCCTTTCGGCCAGATGCACACGGCGTTGTGGAACCGCGAAAATGAGAATTTTGATGTCGTGCTGATTACCGTCAAGGTGGATAGCTCGCTGGCGGTGACCCGTGATACCTGGACAGGTTTGCAGAATACCGCGATGGGTCGCAGTTTCGACGATGGTCAATCGTATATTTACCACGCCGATACGCCTGAAATTGAAACCTATGCGGATCTGTCCGACTGGTACCATGCGACCGAACGCACCAGTATGATTGTGCCGCTCATTACCGGCGGAACCACGCTGGGTGTGATGCATCTTGGCAGTGAACTGATCGAAGCCTTTGGCTTCAGCGAATTTATGCCGCTGATTCAACGTATGGCCAGCCTGACCGCAGTCGCTATCCAGAACGCGAATCTGTTTAACGATGCGGTGAACCTGCAATCCTTCACCGGCTCGAGTGTCGAATCGATTCAGCAGGGGATTGTCGTGCTGGATCGGTCTTTACGCGTGATGTCGATCAATAATTTTATGCGCAAACGTTATGGCTGGACTGATGAAGCGATTGGCGAGGACTTGTTTGTCTATCGTCCGCAGCTCATGCCCATCCTGATGAAACACGTCAATCACACTATGCAGAATGGTGAACCGCAGGAACGCAGCGGTCAGCATCATACTGCGCTGGAAAAACGCCGCACCAGCAATTTTTACACCTATCCATTGGGTGGCGATGCCAGCAACGTGCGTGGCGTCGTGCTTATGGTCGAGGATATTACCGAGCGCTCCCGTTTGGAGCAGGATTTGCAGGCGCGTGCCAATCAGTTGGCCGCGTTGACCGAAGTCTCCAGCCGGATTACCGCTTCGCTGGATTATAACGAAGTCGTCGCGCTGGCCTTGAGCGAGATGGAACGCGTCATTGCTTATGACACCATGACCTTCTGGACGCGCGAGGGTGACCTGTTGCTGCTGCAAGGCGCGCAGGATTATCAGGACGATACCATCCCCACCAAAGTGCGCATCCGCATCAGCTCGCATGAGCGTTTGAGCCGTGTGGTCGAGACGCAGCGTGTGTACTCGATCAGCGATCTTCAGGGCTGGGACAAACTGCCGGGTGAAGATGAAGCAGTAAGCTGGATGGGTGTGCCGCTGGTGAATCAGGGGGATGTCGTCGGCGTCATTTCGGTCACCAAGAACGAACTTGGGTTTTATAACGCTCAGGCCGAACAGGCTGCGTTTGCCTTTGCCAATCAGGTGACTGTCGCGCTGGCGAATGCGGAATTATTCCGCGAGGCAGAGCGCCGTACGCAACGTCTGAGCCTGCTCAATCGCGTGTCTGTGTCGCTGGGGCAGTCGCTGGATAGTGAAGATATTCTGGAAATCGCGCTGCGGGAAATTTCACAGGTGCTGAATGTGGATTACGCCCGTGCGCTTTTGATCGAGCGTGATGTGCATGTGGGACGCGTCGTCGTTGAGCATCCGCGTGGTGATACGCCGCCGGACGAAACGGTGCAACTGCGCGAAAGCTCACTCTACCAGTATATCCGCCGGACGGTGCAATCGATCATTATCCCGAATGTGAACGAATTGGAGGATGTGCCAGAGGAATTCCGCTTGGAACTTCTGCCACGGGGTATGCAATCCTATATCCTCATTCCAATGGCGATTGGTGGACAGGTCATCGGCGCATTTGAGATGCAGGTGTTGGGTGATCCGGTGCGCTTCCTGCCGGAACAGACCGATCTGGCGCGGATTATCGCCAATCAGGCGGCAATTGCTATTCAGAATACCAATCTGCTGGAACAGACTCTGGCGCGCAGCCGCGAGTTGGAAACCCTGCTGGAAGCATCACAGGCCACTTCCATGACGCGCGACCTGCAGGAAGTTTTCCAGAGTGTCGTTGAGCTGATGATGCACTCACTGGACATGGACGATTGTTCGTTAATGTTGTGGGATGATGTCGATAATGTTTTGCAGGTTCAGGCTGCTGTGAACCGTAATGCCAACCCTGACCGCATGACTCCTGCCGGTACGCAGATCTCGCTTAAAAATTACCCGGCCAGATTACGCACGCTGCGTGAGCGTGAAGTCACCGTCATCAATGAGGAAAGCGCCGATGAATTCCCCAGAGAATTCGCCGAAATGACTGAATTGGGGGATGCCGCCCAGATGCTGGTGCCGCTGGTGGTGCGCGATCAGGCGATTGGTTTAATCCAGCTTGAGCTTGAATCCCATTTCCGGTCATTCAGCTACAGTGAGATCCGGCTGGCGCAGGCGCTGGGGTCACAGGCCGCTACGGCCATTGAAAATGCACGACTTTCCACTGAAACATCCAATCGTGTAGAAGAATTGTATATCATTAATGATCTGAGTCAGACAATCTCGGCTACCATTAATATTGATGAGATGATTCGCGTTGTGCGCGATCGTGTACCCGATGTGGTGGATGTCGAAGAAATGTATCTGGCCCTGTATCATCCGGAAGATCAGCGGATTACTTTCCCGCTCGCTTTGCGTGAGGGCAAGGAAATCACGATGGAAGATCGTGTGCTGAACACGGACGAAGTTTCCTACGTGATTCGTAACCGCCGCCCGCTGAGTATCGGTAGCGATTACTTCAGCACGGATGAACTGCGCCGCAGTCTGGGTATTACCGCCGGTGAAGGCGAAGTGCGCAGTTATCTGGGTGTGCCGCTGATTGCCGGTGATCAGGTCGTCGGTGTGATGGCCGTGCGTGACTCCAAGCGGACACGTGCTTTTGGGGTGAACAGCCAGGGTATTCTGACCACGATTGCCTCACAGCTTGGCGCGGCCATCCAGAATGCGCGCTTCTTCGACCAGTTGAATTCCCTGAATAAAAACCTGGAAGCCTCGGTTGCCAGCCGTACCGAAGAATTGCAGCAGGAACGTGACCGTATTGACACGCTCTATCGCATCGCTTCGGAACTGGCGCGGACGCTCGATCTGGGTCGCGTGCTGAATCGCGCGCTGGATATGGTGGCGAATGCGGTGGGCGCTGAAGACGGCGTGATCATGCAGATCGACCCGACCAGCGATAGCCTCAATGTGCGGGCGCAGTTACGCCGGGTCATTGAAGACAACGAGATTGTGAGCCACCCGGCGCAAACTCTCGCCAACTGGCTCATCGAGAATCCATCAGATCACTATGTGCTGGAAGCGGATTTACTGAAGACGGAATACTGGGACGCCAGCGCGTCGGATGGACAGGTATGGCACAGCGCGATTGCTGTCCTGCTGGAAATCAATGATGACATTCACGGCGTGATGGTCCTGCTGTCGACTGTGGAAGGCGCATTTACGCAGGAGCATGTCCGGCTGGTGAATGCCGCGGCCAATCAGGTCGCTGCCGCCATCAACAACTCTGACCTGTACTACATCATCCGTGATCAGGCCGAGCGGCTGGGGATGTTACTGCTGGCCCAGCAGGAAGAAACCGAAAAGAGCGAGGCTATCCTTGAAGGTATCGCCGATGGCGTGATGCTGGCCGATGCCTCAGGACGCATTATCCGCTTTAACAGCGCGGCGGAACGTATTCTGGCGGTGCGCAAAGAACAGGTCATGGGACATCCGCTTTCGCGCCTGGGTGGGCTTCGCGGCACATCCGGCAAAAGCTGGATGCAGGTTATTGAAGGCTGGCAGCAGGCCGCCAGCCATTACAGCCCGGATGAGTTTATTTCCGAGCGACTTGACCTGAAGAATAAGGTTGTGAACGTGCGTTTGTCGCCCGTGTATATCGGCGCACAATTCCTGGGGGTGGTACTGGTACTGCGTGATATCACCCGTGAAGTCGAGGCTGACCGCGCCAAAAGCGCCTTTGTCGCCAGTGTATCGCACGAACTGAAAACGCCGCTGACTCCCATCAAGGGCTATACCGATCTGCTGTTGCTGCGGGCTGCGGGTGAGATTAACGAACATCAGGAGAACTTCCTGAAGACGATTAAATCCCATGCGGATCGTTTGGACGTACTGGTGAACGACCTGTTGAATATCTCCGAGTTGGATGAAGAAAGTGAACTCAACGCGGAAAATATTGATCAGGTGGAATTAGGGCCGCTGCTCAAGGCGTCCATCACCAGCATGGAATCGCGGCTGGAACATGAGAGCAAGGGCATCACGGTTTCGCTGAACGTGGAGCCGAAACTGCCCAGTGTGGCCGGTGATCCTACAAAGCTGTCGCAAATCTTTACGAACATCATCGATAATGCTTTTAATTACACTTATGCTGGTGGTAGTATAGATATTGAGGCACACGCACAGGATGCGGATCATGTGCTGGTATCGATCAAAGACACCGGTATTGGCATCCCGGTGGAATTCCGCGAAAAAGTCTGGGATCGGTTTGAACGCAATGAAGAACATGCCCTGGTCATGGAAGTCGCTGGTACAGGGCTGGGGCTGCCTATTGTCAGGACACTGGTCGAAATGCACCACGGCAAGGTCTGGTTTGAGACCGAAGAAGGCCAGGGAACGACCTTTTTTGTCCTGCTGCCCATCGAACAGCTCAATCATAATCCAGCGAATAATTAACAGGGGACGATATGGCAAATATCCTCGTAGCAGAAGATGAACGGGATATCCGTGAGTTGATTAATTTTACCCTGATGTATGCCGGTCATACGGTGACACAGGCGGCCAATGGAGCCGAAGCCTATGAGATTGCGGTAGCGGCAGAAGTGAAGCCGGACTTAATCATGATGGACGTGCGCATGCCGCGTATGACCGGTTATGAGGCCTGCCGCCAGATGAAACAGATTGATAGTCTTAAGGATATCCCGGTGGTTTTTCTATCCGCCAAAGGTCAGGACGAAGAAGTCCAGACAGGCAAGGAAGTCGGAGCGGTGGATTACATCCTGAAGCCGTTTGCACCCGAAGAACTAACTCGTCGTATTTCCGAAATTTTGCAGCAGATAGGCGTAGAATAAACGCCCATGGTTAGGTTTTGCCGATGAGCGCCATTAGTTTAGGTAGCGATCTTATTCACTACGAAGTCCTGGGGCGAGGTCGCCCGGTCATCCTGCTCCATAGCTGGGTTGGCTCGTGGCGCTATTGGATTCCCACGATGCAGCAGTTGCAGTTGAAGTACAAAGTCTACGCGATAGACCTGTACGGGTATGGCGACTCTGTTAAAAATGAACAGCGCTATTCGCTGGAGCATCAGGTGCAGATGCTGGACGATTTTATCGTCAAGCTGGGCATCTCCAAAACCGCGCTGATCGGGCATGGTTTAGGCTCGATGGTCGCGGTGGAATATGCGCGTAAATATCCGGACAAAGTCCCGCGCATGCTGCTGGTCAGCACGCCGTTATTTGACCCCGGTGATCTGGATAAGCGCCGCATGGTGATGCCGAATGTCGTCTCTACTGTGGGCAGACAACCAACGGTTACATCCGACCATGCGCCGGAAGCCACGATTATGAATGCCAGCTCTGCCATGCGGGCGGCGTTGTTAGAGGCGGCCCGGACGCGTCCGGGTGCGGCGGCCAGTCTCGGCGGTACCAGTACCCCGACACCGCGCAGCCATCACGGCCCCAATCAGTTGCAGGAGCAGATTGTGCTGCCACTGGACGAGCTTCTACGCAAATGCTTTAAGCCCAGCGAAGAAGCCTATGATAAGCTCAAGATTGACATCGCCAAGGTAGATGATAAAGCCGTGACGATGAGCATGACAGCTTTTGACGCGGGCGAATTGCTGGAAAAACTGCGTTTGCTGGCGATGCCGGTGGTGATGGTTCACGGCTCTGATGATGAACTCATCCCGCCACCGAAAGACCCGGTCTGGAATTATCTGACGGCGGATAAGGAAGATAGTGTGCTGCCCGTTCCGCTGTCGGGGATTCGTCATTTTCCCATGCTGGAATACGAGCGTTTTATCCGGCTGGTGACTGATTTTCTGGATACACCGGACGTGAGCAAGCTGGAAATTAAAGAGCGCTGGAAGCGCCGCACGCGCTGATAACCGGGCAGAGCGAGAGGTTTTTTGCAGGGTGCACTGATTTTTGCGAATGGAGAAGCGGGCGATGGGCCGATGGTCAGTCAGGCTCTGGCCCATGCGGATAATGCGCTGATTATCGCTGCCGACGGAGGCGCGCGGATCGCGCATTTTTTTGGCTTTAGCGTCCAGTACGTGATCGGTGATATGGACTCGCTGAGTGACGCTGAACTGGCCGCTTTACGCGCTGAAGGTGCCCAGATCCAGCAATATCCTGAAGAAAAAGATGAGACTGATCTGGAACTGGCGCTGATGTTTGCCGCTCAGCAGGGTGCCGGCTGGATTCGGATTTTGGGGGCGGCTGGCAATCGCATTGATCAGACATTAGGCAATATCTATTTATTGGGGCTGCCGCAACTGGCCGACCTCGATGTGCGCATCGTGGCCGTAAACCAGCAAACGTGGCTGCTGCGCACAGGTGAGAATCGCATTCAGGGTGCTGTCGGGGATACGCTGTCCCTGATCCCCTTAAGCGATACGGTACATGGGGTGCGAACTGAGCATCTGTATTATCCGCTGGAAGATGAAACGCTGACCTTTGGCCCGGCGCGGGGCATGAGTAATGTGTTGCAGGCGGATGAAGTCTGCGTTTGGGTGGGTGAAGGGCGTTTGCTGGCGGTTCATACCACCGGACGAGCCTGAGTAAGGGGGCGAGATTGAGTAACTTTGTAGTGTATAAATGCGATCATACCGGCGCGGTGGTGTGGGAGTATCCGGCCATTGTGGCGGACAAAGGCGCGGGCTGGATTTGCCTGACCGCGATTTTCGACCGCGATGAATCCGACCTGGGTTTCGTGGTTTTACGGCGCGGGGATACCTTTACCGAATGGTTTTACAGTGAACGCTGGTACAACGTGTTTCGCATTGAGGATGTTCATACCGGCCATCTGAAAGGCTGGTACTGCAATATCACGCGTCCGGCAGCCATTACTGACGACAGCGTGTGTGCTGATGACCTCGAACTTGATGTTTATGTGCTGCCCAATGGCAATCTGATTGTGCTGGATGAAGCGGAATTTACCGCATTAAACCTACCAGCCCACGAACGCATCGCTGCGCTACGGGCAGTTGAGAGTATTCGTCACGATGTGTCCAACCGCATGGCACCTTTTAACGAGATTCGCCCGGATACGGGAACACTGCAACTTTAACCTGTCGGGGTCTATGCCGTTAGTGCTATTCCTTGTCGGGATGAATCAGCAGCACCGGCACTTTTAAGCACTGGACGATTTTATTGGCGACGCTGCCAAACAGAAATTCTGTAATGCCGCTGCGACCGTGGGTGCTCATCACCACCAGATCCACATCCTCATTATTGACAAAATCGCAGACCAGATGCGCCACTCCCACACCCTCAATGACCTGACCGCGCACCTTGATATCCTCGCTGCGCAGTTCATTGCGGATGCCGATGAGATACTGCTTCATCTGATCCCGGAGCTGATTAAGCTGCGAATCCTGCCCGCTGAGGGCGATCTGATCGGTATATTCATAGGCGGGTGGTCGCAGGACATGCAGCAAAATCAGTTCGGCTTCATTTGCGCGGGCGATATCCACCGCATGGGGTAATGCCCGTTTTGCCCAGCCAGAACCATCGAGCGGCACAGTGATTTTCTTGTAACGGTTTTGGTTGCTCATATTTTCCCCCCTCATAATATTGCGCTGGATTGTACCATCTATAAGCTTGATTAGAAAAAGTGATTTCTCGATTGACCTTAATGGATTTACAAGGTTATAATTTCTCACATAAATCTTAGTAAATCTATATAAATCGAGTAAAGAATGGCTGATAAACAACCCCAAAATCTATCGGTGAGCCGAAATCTGAAAATTGGCGTGTTTCACATTGGCTCTGGTATGGCCGATGTGATCGTGAATGGTGTCTGGAATCGTATTATGGTGAGCGACCTGGGTTTTAGTGCAACCCCGGTCAGTCTGTTGATTAGTTTGCGCTACTTTTTGTCGCCGCTGGGGATCTGGGTCGGGCGTATCTCTGATGATCGCGCGGTCGGTGGTTATCGTCGCCTGTCGTGGATCTGGGCAGGGCGCTTGATGATGGTCATCAGCCTGTTCATGCTCGGTCTGTCGACGGCCAGCCTTGCCAGCGGCACCCCGGCTGATCTCGTCATGTGGGCGGCGATCACGCTGGCGTTGCTGTTGTTCAGCCTCGGTAATGCGATTTCCGGCAGCACCTTTCTGGCGCTCATCTATGATATTACGCCGGAGCAGCAGCGCGGACGGGCTGTCGGCATTGTGTGGACTTTCCTGCTGGTAGGCTTCACCATCGCCGGGATTTTATTCGGCGTGCTGTTGCCTTCGGATGGCGCTGGCGATAGCGGAATTGGCTTTACACCGCAAACCCTCTTAACCCTGTTTATGGTTGCGGGTGTACTGCTGGGGGCGCTCTGGTTTTTCTCGCTGTTGGGTGAGGAAAAACGCGGTCAATCCCTGCCGCATGTGGACAGCGCCGAAGGCAGAATTTCCGTGATGGCCGATCTGCGGCTGGTATGGCAGGACAGACGGATGCGCTCCTTCTTCTGGTATCTGACGCTATCGATGTTTTTCGCTTTTGCGCAGGACGCGATTCTGGAGCCATTTGCCGGGGATGTGTTCGCGATGGATGTGCGCGTGACCACTCGTTTTGCCGCTTACTGGGGCAGCATGTCGATCCTCGGCTCGATCTTTTTCCTGTGGCTGTCACGGCGTACCAAACGCCTGAACAACACCAATATGTCGTATATCGGCGTGGTGGTGCTGGTGATCAGCTTTGTGGTGTTCAGCGTGTCTTCGCTGATGGGTGTGCGCTCACTGGTCACCCCCGGGCTGATTTTACTCGGTCTGGGACTGGGGCTGTGGAATATCGGCACCCTCGGCCTGATGATGGATATGAGTCCCGCAGGTCGCGCCGGGACATTTCTCGGCTTCTGGACACTGGCGGTGACATTTGCGCGTGGTTTTGGCGTATCCAGCGGCGGCATTGTCCGCGATATTGTCGATGCGCTGACCAGCAATCCGCAGATTGCTTATGGCGCGGTGTTCGTGCTGGAGGTGATCGGTCTGGCGGTGGCGCTGTATATGCTGCGCCGCGTGCATGTGGATGAATTCAAGTCTGATCTGGCGCAGGCCGAGCCGTCTGACCCCGCGACCATTCTCGCTGGCGCGATGGATTAAGTATCTATCCGTAAAATAGAATTTATTGTAGAGGACATGGCATGCCATGTCCGTACCAGACGAATTTACGAATAGGTTCTAAAGCGAAAACCAACCGCCGCTGCATAAATTTATCTAATCGGGTACGTGATAAAGTGTGCCCGATTTTCTGATTCCTCAAAATCCCTGCTCCTTCTTCCAAAACAAGAACAAATGATCTAGAATAGAACAATCGTTCCTGACCGGAAGTACAGTTATGAATCTGGCCGGAGGGACATTCACAGCAACGCACATTCGTTCTATTCTGAACATTAGTGCATCGCGGCACGTATCCACCCAGGCATAGAAATTTAAAAAAAGGATCGCATTGTGAATGAACAACAGCAGCTAGAAGCATACCCAGCGCTCCACGACATCGAAGGACAGGTGATTCAACCCGGCCATGCGGACTATGACACTTTGCGAACAGTCTTTTATGGTGGCATTGACCGCTACCCCATTCTGATCATCCGCGCAGCCAATACAGCCGATGTCGTCCGCGTTGTCACCCTGGCGCGCGAAAGTGGGCTGGAACTCGCTATCCGCAGTGGTGGACACAGTGTCGCCGGACACGGCACGTCTGATGGCGGTATCGTGCTGGATCTGCGCGATATGAACAGGCTGGACATTGATGCGGAGGCGCGTACCGCCTGGGCTGAAACGGGCCTCACAGCGGGTGAATACACCGTTGCCGCTGCCGAACATGGACTGGCGACGGGTTTCGGTGATATCGGTTCGGTCGGACTTGGCGGTATCACATTAGGTGGTGGTGTCGGCTTTCTTTCGCGCAAATATGGGCTGACGATTGATCATCTGCTGGCGTTGGAACTGGTCACGGCGGATGGGCAGGTGTTGCAGGTGGATGCTGAAAATCACCCCGACCTGTTCTGGGCGCTGCGCGGTGGTGGCGGCAACTTTGGTGTAGTCACCCGGTTCAAATATCAATTGCATCCGGTGGATGAAATTATGGGCGGGACGCTTGTGCTGCCAGCTACTGTCGACACGGTCGCCGGTTTTGTCGCGGCATCGGAGGCCGCACCGGAAGAACTCTCGATCATTTTCAATGTGATGCCCGCACCGCCGATGCCATTTATACCGAAAGAGCATCATGGTCAGATGATTATTTACGGCTCGTTCGTCTACGTGGGGGATATCAAAACCGGGGAGCAGGCCATTGCGCCGTTCCGGTCATTGGCAGAACCCATCAATGATATGCTGAAGCCCATGCGTTATATCGAGATGTATGAGGACATCGAAGAGGGCTATCACCCCAAGGCCGTATCTCATACGATGTTTATCGACCACTTTGATCAGTCACTGGCGGAAACTGTCATTGAGCGTCTGAGTCAATCGCCAGTCTCTTTTTGTGCCGTGCAGCTTCGTGTACTGGGTGGGGCGATCGCCCGTGTCGCCCCGGATGCGACTGCTTACGCTCACCGTGATGCGAAAATTATGGTGAATATCGCTGCCTTTTTTGACACTGACGAAGACAAGCCGCAGAGTAAAGCCTGGGTCGACACGGTTGCCGCAGCCTTACAGCAGACCCATACCGGCGCGTATGTGAATTTTATGAGCGGTGGCGGGTCGGATCAGATCAACAGGGCGTACCCGCCGGAAACGCTGGCGCGGCTTCAGCAGGTTAAAGCCCATTACGACCCCGATAACCTGTTCCATATGAATTACAATATCCAGCCTGCCAGCCAACCAGTCAGCTGACAGACATCGTAACAGCTTGACTCCATCAGCCGGGTACAGGGTGCTGTACCCGGTTTTGATTCGTTATAATTGGTCTTTCTAAAAGCTATACGGCAAGGAGGATGACATGAACTACGACAAACCGGAACGCTCAGAAAGTGGTGTGCCGATTTTCCGCTATGGCGAACCTGACCGCTCGTTTGCCTATGCGGCCGGTCGGGAAGAAACTATCGCGGCGATTGAGGGGCATCTCACCCGTTACATCGCCACGCCGACATCGGTCTTTCACGAGATTGCATCCTCGCTGGTGCATGTCGATGTCTATATTATTTATCCCACCACGGAGCGTAATTATTACACGCTGGTCACATCCGGCATGAGCGATCTGCCGATGAGTGTGCCGCCGGGCATGGAGGCTGTACAGTTTGCTGAGCTGGTGATGGCGCTGCCGCCTATCTGGGAATTTTCCGAAGGTACGCTGGATGATGAGGTGTTTAGCTGGCCTGTGCGTCTCTTGAAATATATGGCGCGTTTTCCCCATCTGTACCAGACATGGCTGGGAGAAGGTCACACCGTCCCCAATGGGGATCCGCCGGAAGCACTGTCACCCTCGACTTTGCTGGCCGGGGTGTTGTGTATGCCGCCGTTGCTCTATGGGCCGGACTTTCCGCAGGTGACGGTGAGTGCCGACAAGACGATTCATTTTCTGGCGCTGGTGCCGCTGTATGCTGAGGAGATGGATCTCAAGCTGGCGGAAGGCACCGATGAACTGCTCAACCGGCTGGATGCCAATGGCGTCAATGAACTGCTGGAGGAGCAGCGAGTAAATGTCGCTTTGGATGACCTGGCTGGCCTGCAATGAAACCTGTGCTACAATCGCGCAAATTTCATTTCTCAGACATTGGAATTTGATGACTCCATCCAAAGCATTATCCAATACACAGATCGCCCGTGCCGCGCTGGTGGTGCTGGTCGGATTTGCGGCCAGCGGTGTGCTGGGAGTCGTGCGCACGGCGATTATCTCCGCGCAGTTTGGCACCGGCAGCGCGTTAGATGCGTTTCTGGCGGCGCAGCGCATCCCCGAAATTGTGTTTACGCTGGTAGCCGGTGGTGCGCTCGGTTCTTCGTTTATCCCCATTTATGCCCGTTTGCGCGATGAAAATCAGGAAGAGGCGTGGCGGCTGGCCAGTGCGGTAATGACCCTCGCGGCTATCGCAGCGGGTTTGCTCGGTCTGGTGGTCATGCTGACCGCACCCTGGTTGGTGCAGCATATTCTGCTGCCAGAATCGTCACCAGAGGCGCAACTGCTCACCGCCAACATGATGCGCCTGATGATGGTCACGCCGTTTATTTTCAGCATCAGTGGCCTGCTGATGGGCATTTTGCAATCACACGGCATTTTCCTGCTGCCATCACTGGCGATCAGTATGAACAGCATCGGCATTATCATCGGCGCGTTGTTTATCGCCCCGGTGCTGCCCCCGCTGGACGGTCTGGGGCAGGTGGAAAATTCCAATATCTACGGCCTGGCGATTGGCGCGGTGTTGAGCGCCTTGCTGCATCTGATTGTGCAACTCCCCGGCCTGTGGACGATACGTGCCCGCTTGCGACCCTTGCCGGATTGGCGTGTGCCGGGTGTGCTGCGCGTGCTGGCGCTGATGGGGCCGCGCGTATTGGGCTTGGGGGTAGTGCAGGTCAATTTTATCGTGAATATCATCCTGACGGATCGCATGGTGGCCGGGAGTTTGTCGGCGCTGACCATCGCATTTCAGTTGATGTTTTTCGCGCTGGGCGTCATCGGCCAGAGTGTGGGCTCGGCAGTGTTTCCGACTTTATCCGCCTTAGCTGCCGCCAATGATATGGACGGTTACAAAGATCGACTGGCCAATGCGCTACGCAGTGTGCTGTTTCTGGCGCTGCCGGCTACCGTCGTCATGATTCTGCTGGGAGAGCCCCTCATCGGGCTGATTTTCCAGCGCCGTAACTGGACGCTCCAGGACACGCAGGCGACGGCGTGGGCGCTGGCCTTCTATGCCATCGGAATCGCCGGATTCGCGCTGTTGGAAGTGTTTTCGCGGGCATTCTACGCGCTGGCTGATACCTGGACAGTCGTGAAAGTCAGCATGGCGGCGATGCTGTCGAACATTGTGCTCAGTCTGTTGTTTGTGCAGTTTATCGGCGTGCCGGGAGATCTGGCACGGGGGCCATTTGCAGGATTGGCACTGGCTAATTCGCTGACGACTCTGCTCGAAGCAGCGGCGCTATGGTGGCTACTCAGTCGGCGCTTGAGTGGCATCAATGACCGTGATGTGCTGGACGGCGCGGGGCGCACCTTGATCGCGTCACTGGTGATGGGCGTGGTGCTGTTCGGTCTGTTGAGTGCTCTGGGTGGCCTCAATCCGCTGGTTGTGCTGGTGATTTGTGGGCTGATAGGTGCGGCGGTGTTCTTCGGCCTGAGTATCGCGCTCGGTTTACAGGAAGCCAAAGCTGTGCCGCAGCTGGTTCTGCGGCGTTTACGCCGATGATTAAACCGCCAAGACTCGGAGAAGAGATTATAAATTTATCGCTTCGGCAAGAATTTTATCGCGGATATACCAGTGCAAACTCTGGTCGGTGACCACATCTACTTTGCAGCCCAATAAGTCTTCAAGATCTTGAATAAGCGCTACATGATCGAACATACTTCGGTCGTGTTCGAATTCCACCAGCAAATCAATATCGCTGCCTTCTTTGGCTTTGTCCCGTGCGACGGAGCCAAAAACGCGGATATTTTTCGCGCCATGCTGAGCGGCAATTCGCAGAATTTCTTCACGTTTATTTTTAAGAGCGGGCTTCAGGTTCATTAGCGTCTCCTTATGCTGATTATACTGCACAATGCCCCTGGATTGTGGTCATCTAATCTCATCCTATTTCCCACATTATCCCAAACTTGGGATAAAATTTGCGATATAGGGCTGTGCTGGACAACTTTTTTGTCGCCTGCGATATTAGCTCAAAGGGCTGATTTCGCCGTTTTCGCTGATCTGATTCACGCGAAGTTCGGCTTTATCGAGCAGACTCTGGCAGTAGATCGCCAGCTTGCGCCCACGTTCATATAAACTGACTGAATCTTCCAGCGCGAGATCACCGGCTTCCAACTGCATGATAATCGACTCTAATTCGCCATAAGCGGCTTCAAACAACATATCGTTGGTTTCACTCATTGGTTTTATCCTCTACTCGGATTTGCAGCTGACCATCATGCAGGCGGACGGTGAGCTGTTCATTGGGCTGCACGTCATGGACTGATTTAATGCGGGTGCCGCTGCTGTGGCTGACGATGGCGTAGCCGCGTTCCAGCAGGGCTTGCGGGCTGGCGGCATGAAGCGCCGCCTCACGACTGGTGAGACGTTCACGGCGGCGTGCGATATCCTGCCGCTGCTGGCGTAAGAGCCTCAGATTGAGATCATCCACGCGCTGGCGTAAATTGGCGATCTGGCGCTGCGGCGAGATGTGCCCTAATGTGCGCTGTGCGGCCATCAGATTCGCCCGATCAGTATTGATGCGTTCATCCATCAGCACACGCAGCGTTTCGTTGAGTACGCGCACGTTGTGCTGCAGATCATCCACACTCGGCGTGGCGACTTCTGCTGCGGCGGATGGCGTGGGGGCGCGATAATCCGAGACAAAATCGACAATCGTAAAGTCTGTTTCATGGCCGACGCCGCTGATGACTGGCGTGGGACTTTCCGCCACTGCGCGCGCGACCTGCTCATCATTAAACGCCCACAGGTCTTCGATGCTGCCGCCACCGCGAATCAGCAGGATGACATCGACATCGGTATAGGCGTTTAAGCGCTCCAACGCCGCGACAATCTTCGGTGGGGCGATCTCGCCCTGTACCGGCGTCGGGCTGAGGATAATGCGCGCCAGCGGAAAACGTCTCCGTAGCACATTCTGAATATCCTGGAAAGCCGCCGCTTCCGGTGATGTGACTACGCCGATCTGCAAGGGGAACGCCGGAATCGGCCGTTTGCGCTCTACATCGAACAGACCTTCGGCCTGCAAACGTGCTTTGAGTTCCTCAAATTGCGCGTACAGGTCACCAACACCTGCCGGACGAATGCTGTCGGCATACAGTTGATATTCACCACGCGGTTCGTAAACACTCACGCGGCCATGCACATTCACCGCATCACCGTTTTTGGGGATGAAACTCTGACGCTCCGCGCTGG
The DNA here is from genome assembly GCA_038258185.1 of Aggregatilineales bacterium. Taxonomy (GTDB): domain Bacteria; phylum Chloroflexota; class Anaerolineae; order Aggregatilineales; family Phototrophicaceae; genus JAIOHN01. Next base: position 33,572 of record JBBSQD010000019.1, read on the forward strand.
AACGCCACATGGCGCATTTGAGCTGGGCCTTGCTGTCCTTCACCGTGAAATACCAGTGTCCGGACGAGGCGCGCGTCATGTTGGAAATCTCACCCGTGATCCATAAATCCTGCAACCGCGCGTCCTGATCGAACATGTCGCGGATGTATATCGAAACTTCTGCCACACTATAGGGGTTAAACATGATATCTGACCTTTGGCTTGCTGCGTTGAACATTATACAATAAGGTCGAGTTTGGGGTAATCATAGAAGGGCAATCAACTGATGGCTTATTTAACCGAAGAAGAGCGGAATAAACTTAAAGACGAGCTTAAAGATATGCCGTTTAATGCGGCCAATTTTAAGTTAAAACGCATAGACCCAAAGGGGCGGCTGGCGTTTTATCGTAATGCACAGCATGTGAATGAATGGTGGACGCGCTACGAACTGGTGGGCTTAGGCACGCGCGTGACACTCATCGAGAAGCATTTCGACGAAGCCACGGCCAATGCGAACCGTATGAAATCTGAATTTGGGCTGGTGGACGTCAAGGTCGACCCAACACCAGACAATCGTTTATAAGCAGGGTTTCTTCAGACTTTTGCTGAAGAATCCGCACAGAAAGGAATCACACTATGTTTCGCACTATGCCGCAAACCCGCGATTATGGGCTGGCTTATCGGTTGGCCGGGGTGGCGCTGTTTACAGTGCTGACCGCGCTGGCCGCCCGTGTCTCGATTGAGTGGGGTGGGCCGGTGCCGTTTACGCTGCAACCGCTGGCGGTATTGCTGGCCGGGTTGGTCTTAGGCTCGCGCGATGGTGCCTTGAGCCAGTTGACGTATGTCGCTTTGATCGCATCTGGTATGCCACTGGATTCGCGTATGCTCGGTACGGCGGCACTTTTTGGGCCAACCGGCGGCTTCCTCATCGGCTTTATAGCGGCGGCCTTTGTCGCTGGCCTGCTGATGGAGCGTGGCGCGAATCGCGTCTGGCAGCGCTGGCTGGCTGGTGTCGCTGGTATCGCCGTAATGTATCTGCTGGGGGTGCTGCATCTTCAGGCTTATCTGGGGCTGGATTTGAGCGCCGCCTGGAACGCTGGAGCGGCACCATTTCTGCTGCCCGATCTGCTGAAAGCATTAATCGCGGCAGGTGTGGCTGAAACCGGACGCGCCTTTTTACAGCGTCCGCGTTAAATCAATTTATCTGCTATCAGCCCATTTCTGCACCCTGCGTTTTCTCAGGTTGTGAAGTGGGCTGTGCTTTTTAATTATTCCACCTGCCAGCCCTCACCTGATAAATGCACGCTGGCCGCTTCCTGACCATCCACGCTTACCTGTAAATGTTTACCCTGTGCAATCGCCTCTTGAATTTGCTGGCTTGTAATGGACTTCAGATGAATTTTCAGGCGTTTAATGATGTGCTTGTCGTCCCTGTCGCCATGCTGATAGGTGAGGTAGAGAAAGCGCACGGTGGGGGTGCCATGTGTGAACGCGCCTAAAAAATTGGGCTGCTCGGCGCTGACATCCTGTACATCGACGCTGCACTCAAATGTGGCAGAGTTGTGAGTCTGTGACACCGCCGGATATACCTGACCTTTTTTATCCTGCAAACCAAATTGCAGGATGTGTCCCTGAATAGACAATGGTGGCGGCTGAAGGCAGATCACCCGTAGCTTAAGCGTGGATTTTGCCATAACTTAACCCCATACATTTAATAGCGTTTGATACAGGGCACGACATGGCCGCGCCCTGACAAAGGACTACATCTGCAGATTGTCGAGTTCGTCCTGGGGAGCCGTCAGGCCGAGGATGTGATAACCAGCATCGACGTGCACGACTTCACCCGTAACGGCGCTGCTGAGGTCAGAGGCCAGCCACAGCGCAGAATTACCGACATCGCGCTGCGAGACTAACCGGCGCAATGGTGAGGCTTTCTCGGAATATTTGAGCATCATGCGAATGCCGGGGACACCGGCTGCGGCCAGGGTCTTGATGGGCCCGGCGCTGATGGCATTGACGCGGATATTTTTCGCGCCTAGGTCATTCGCCAGATAACGCGTGATGGTTTCCAGCGCGGCCTTAGCCACAGCCATGACATGATAACGTGGCATGACTTTCTCGGCGGCGTAATAGGTTAGGCTGATAATGCTGCTGCCTTCTGGCATCATGGGTTCAGCGCGTTTTGCCATCGCGATCAGGCTGAAGGCGCTGATATCGAGCGCCATTTTGAAACCCTCGCGGCTGACATCGACAAAGCGCCCGCCCATGTCATCGCGGTTGGCAAAGGCGACACAATGCACCAGCGTATCGATGCGGCCATATTGTTCCTGCACTTTGGCGAAAACCTGATCCAACTGCTCATCGCTGCTGACATCGCATTCTTCGACAAATTCACAACCGATTTCTTCGGCCAGCGGCATAATGCGTTTCTTCAGTGCTTCACCAGCATAACTGAGCAGAATGGTCGCGCCTTCTTCATGTAAGCGCTGGGTAATGCCCCAGGCGATTGAATTTTTATTGGCCACGCCGAAGATCAGCGCGATTTTGCCATCCATGAGTCCCATAGTGTGATCCCTTCTGAAATGTGCAGCGCCGATTGCAGAGCGTGTGCTGGATGTGGGCTTTCAGATCGTCTCGTGAACAGGTGCTGCGTACCGTAAATATCCCATAATTTAACATGGGCGGGGGTCTTAAGCTATGGTGAACAACTTGCGCGCGCGCGGACAACGGCCTAATATTTCTGTGTTTACTGTGCATAGACGACAAGGTTGACACGATGAGCGACGCAGATAATACGATAAATGTGATTGTAGCAATTGACTTCTCCGATGAGATTATGGAACAACTGCGCGAGATTTCGCCGCGCCTGAAGTTTGAACGCCATTTCCCGACGGTGCCGGACAGCGCCTGGGCGGATGCGGAAGTGCTGTATACACTGGGGCGCGATCTGCCCGACCCGGCGCAGGCACCGCGTCTGCGCTGGATTCAGGCACACAGCGCGGGGCTGGATCATTATATGGATGCGTCGATTGTCAAAGCGGAAGATGTGGATGTGACCTCGGCCAGCGGCATTCATGCCACGCAGATGTCGGAATATGCCTTGATGATGATGCTGGCTTTTGCCTATAAACTGCCAAAAGCGCTGAGCTTACAGGCCAAAGCCGAATGGCCGGCTGACCGTGGCGATGTGTTTCGTCCGCTGGATTTGCGCGGGCAGACACTCGGCATTGTCGGTTATGGCAGCATTGGCCGTGAACTGGCCCGGATGGCCGACGCGCTGGGGATGGTTGTGGTGGCGACCAAGCGCAACGTCAAGCAGACCGCCGATGATGACGGTTACAGTGAAGCCGGTGTCGGCGATCCGACTGGCGATATTCCCACCCGTTTATATCCGCCAGAAGCGTTGGCTTCGATGGTCAGCGTGTGTGATTTTGTCGTGGTGACGGTGCCGCATACCGAGGAGACTCACTACATTTTCAATGAAGAGGTTTTTGACGCGATGAAGAAAAACGCCGTGCTGGTAAATGTCGGGCGCGGTGGTGTGATTGATGAGGATGCGCTGGTGTCGGCGTTGGCAGCGGAAAAGATCGCCGGGGCGGCACTGGATGTGTTTGAAGAAGAACCGCTCCCCAGCAGTAGCCCGTTGTGGAATCTCGACAACATGATTATCACGCCGCATATTTCCGGCAACAGCGCCCGTTATCACGAGAAAGCCGCCGCTTTATTCGCGGAGAATTTGCAGCGCTACCTCAGCAATCGTCCGTTGTTGAACCGCCTGGATCGCAGCCGGGGTTATTAAAGCACCTGATGGATGGCCGAATGGAGGCTGTGCAATGGAAGTAACACGCTGTGGCTGGGTCGACCTGAGTGAACCGCTGTACGTGCAGTATCACGATGAGGAATGGGGCGTGCCGGTTCATGATGACCAGATGTTATTCGAGTTTTTGATTCTGGAAGGCGCGCAGGCCGGTTTAAGCTGGATCACGGTGCTGCGCAAACGCGAGTCCTATCGTGAAGCGTTTGGCCAGTTTGACCCGGTGAAAGTCGCGGCTTACGATGACGCGAAAATGGAAGCGCTGCGGGAAAATCCCGGCATTATCCGCAACCGCCTGAAGATTAAATCCGCCGTGCAGAACGCGCAGGCTTTTTTGAAAATTCAGGCCGAGTACGGCTCGTTTGACCGTTACATCTGGGGCTTTGTCGGCGGGAAACCCCTTAACAATCACCCCGAAGGTCTGGGGTCAATCCCTGCCGAGACGGACGAATCCCGCGCTATGAGCAAGGACCTGCGCAAACGCGGCTTTAACTTCGTCGGCCCGACGATCTGCTACGCCTTTATGCAGGCGTGCGGCATGGTCAATGATCATACGGTGGATTGTTTTCGCTACGAGGCTTAATCGCGGCTCAAAGCCCATGAATCTGCCCAGCTTTCGGGGATGGGCAGATTTAGCGCATTCTTAACTCACCACACTACAACGCAGTATTTGAAACTTTTATCCGCGCTTTCAGGCGATTTCGCCGGAGATAGTTAATGACGAACTGGACGAGCGCAACCTGCCAAGCAAACGGCATCGACATCCACTATCTGAGAACCGGCGGCTCCAGGCCTCCAGTGGTTCTACTGCATGGACTGTCCGGAAACGGCGCCTGCTGGAGTCCTCTGGCACGTGTGCTTGAGGTTGATTTCGACGTCGTGATGCCTGACGCCAGAGGACACGGAGATTCGAGCATACCGCTGAAGGACTATCTCTATGAGGATCACGCACGCGATGTCGTTGGACTTATCCATGGGTTGGGACTCACCGCTCCGTTTCTGCTGGGGCATTCGATGGGCGGCATGACTGCGGCACTTGTGGCGAGTCAAGATGCCGTTACTCTAAGCGGCGTCATTTTGGCGGATCCGACTTTCTTAAGTCCTGAACGCCAGCGCGAAGTGTATGAAAGCGATGCCGCCGAGCAACACCGCCGACTGCTGACTTTAGATAAGGCTGATGTGCTGGCTCAGGCACGAGCCCGACAACCGCATCGCACCCCTGAAATTATCGAACTCATAACCGAGGCGAGAATGAAAACGCCAATCCATGCTTTTGACGTTCTTACCCCGCCCAACCCTGAGTATCAACGCTTAATGAGCGCCGTTGACGTTCCAACTCTGCTGGTTATTGGGGATAAGGGCATTATTTCCCTTGAAATGGCAGGAAAATTGCAGAATCTCAACCCGCGCCTGCGTGTCGAACAGATACAAGACGCGGGTCACGGGCTGCACTATGACCAACCTGAGCGCTTTGAGGAGGAGGTCATATCTTTCCTTCAATCGCTGGCTGCATCCTAGTCAGGCGCCAGTGATTTTCGATATCTTATCCCTAAGATTTGCCTGTTGTTTAGACGAAATCGTCCTGATGCTGCGTGAGATATTCGACAGCCAGTGTCGGCGCGTCCTCGGCTTCATAAGCGTAGGCGCGATCTAATGCATTGAATAACATCCGTCGTCCTTGTCCGGCATCGTGCAACTGCTGTCGGCGCTGGGCATGTTCACGGGAAGGGCGGCTGAACGGAAAGACGCTCAGCGCACACTCGAAAATATTGGCGTTATTTATTGCGCCAATAAGCTGTAAAGCCTCCAGCATCGCCTGTGCATGCGTACCGCGTTCGCTCACGAAAAACGGCTCCAGCAGACCAATTGCCACATCGGTGTGAAACCACAGAATATAGGATACCAGCCGCTCGGAGTAGGACAGGTCAGCAAATGACAGCCCCAGATCGACACATTTACGATTGGTCAGCCGCTGCAGGACGATCAGCACATCATACGAGTCTTCCAACTGGAAAGCAGCGTCAATATCTTCAGCGGAATAGGTCGGGTTCAGGATTAACGGTTGAGCGATCATCAGTTACTCCACGAAGCGAACAGAATTAATGGGAGGGTAGTCGTTCCCCAGGCAGCGCCAGGATTCACCGCGATTTTCGGACAGATACAGATTGCCCGTGGTGGTGCCAAAGGCCAGCGTATCCCCGCGCACATCCAGCGCATGCCGGAAGACCAGATCATAACAGTTTTCCTGCGGCAGACCAGTCCGGAACTGCTGCCAGGTTTTGCCGCCATCATCGGTGCGGCACACGGCCAGCGCTCGATTAACCGCCATGCGGATTTCATCACTGATGGCCGGGATGACCCAGGCGACATTGCTGTCTTTGGCATCGGTGGCAATCGCAAAGCCGAAATAGACACTGGCATCCTTCTGCGAAATTTCTTCCCAGCTCTGGGCGCCATCGGTAGAGCGGAACACGCCGCAGTGATTTTGCTGCCATAGCACATCCGGGTTGGACGGGCTGGCGATCATAAAATGCGGGTCTTGGCCGACTTCGACATGCGGGTCGGGCATGTAACAGGCGATTGAACCCTTATTGCGCGCTTCCCAGGTTTCGCCGCCATCGGTGGTTTCAAACACGCCGCCGACGCTTACCCCGGCATAAATATGCTGGCTGTCACGCGGATCAACCACAATCGAGCATAATCCCGGTAAGTCACGGCCACCGCCAAACCAGTGCTCAAAGCGTGACGGATGCTGCCACAGACCTTCGACCAGTTGGAAAGTTTCGCCATAATCATCGCTGCGGAAAAGTCCGCCCGGTTCGGTGCCGATATACAGCCGCTGTGGTTCGTCGTTTCCGCCGGGGACAATGCACCAGATATAACTGAGTGTCGCGGGTTTGCCGGGGGTGATTTCCTCGCCTTCAGGATAAGTCGGTGCGGGGACTTCCGACCAGGTCTGGCCTTCATCGTCGGAGCGATGGAGCTTTTGCCCCCAGTGGCCATGATCCAGACCGGCCCACATGACATTGGTGCGTGGGTCACGCATGGCATAGGGCACTGGCACACCGGGGAAAAATTCCTGCTTAACACGTCCGTTACAGTCCGTCAGCAGCAGACCCTTATGCGTCCCCAGAATAATCATATTCGTGTCCATAATTTTCTATCAACCCCCTGAAAGCGCCTGAAAAATAAAGACTTTACTATTGGCCTCGACCCGATCCTGCAAGGCTTCGCGGTCATAAATAAGGCTGTCGCCAATAAAAATATTGACGTGCTTGCGCAGCCTGCCGTGTTCATCCACGATGTAAGCAGCTAAACCCGGCCAGCGCTGGTCGAGCGCGGTGACGACTTCGGCAACTGTCGCGCCTTCAATGTCAGTGTCGGAGAGTGATGGAAAGAAGCGCTGCAAATTCTTTGTAAATTTGACGTGCGGCATAATACCCTTCCCCTGTTTGATGTGTCCCTAAGTATAGAACAAATGTTCATTTTGTCAAGCAATCTCCATGCCCGGTTTATGCTATATGGTCATATAATAAATGTAATGATAAGGAGCAATTCATGGGTAAACTTACCGAACATCAGAAATGGCTGATACAGACCAGCTTTGAACATCTCACATTGAATATTGATACTGTTATTGGAAATTTTTACGGACACATATTTGAAACCGCGCCGGAGCTGAAACCTTTATTTAAAGAAGACCTGCCTGTACAGGGGCGCAAGTTCATCCGAATGCTGCTGATGGTCGTCAATCACCTTGATAACCTCGCCAGTGTCGAAACCGACATTCAGGCTTTGGGAGGGCGGCATCACAGCTATGGCGCTCAGGCTCAGTATTTCCCGATGGTGGAGGATGCGCTTTTATGTGCAATTGAGCAGGAAATGGGGGAACAGTTTACGCTGGAAATGGATGCTGCCTGGCGCACAGTCTATCGCATGATGGCCGAGAATATGCAGCTCCAGGCATAAATCCTATGCAACTCTTACAGATGCCCTGTCACCTATGCCGCAGTTGAGTCGTATATGAGTATAGAGCGGAAAGTTGATCCGCCCGTTGTATAATGACATGGATTGTAGATAAAGAGGAAATCGATGAGAGTTATCGTTCACACCGGTAAGGGTGGGGTTGGTAAAACCAGTATTTCAGCCGCGACAGCCCTGCGCTGTGCGGAGATGGGCCTGAAGACAATTGTCATCAGCACAGACACCGCGCACAGCCTGGGCGACTCGCTGGATAAAGAGATCGGCCCGGAACCTGTAGAGATTTATCCTAATCTGTGGGCGCAGGAAGTCGATGCGCGTTACTCCATGGATAAATACTGGGGACGTGTCCAGAAGTATATGGTGGCGCTGTTCAGCCGCCAGGGTGTGCAGGATATTGTCGCTGAAGAAGTGACGATTCTGCCCGGTCTGGAAGAAGGCGCACATCTGCTGTGGATTAATAAATATGTCGAAGAGGGCGAGTTTGATGTGCTGGTGGTGGATGCCGCACCGACCGCCGAAACGCTGCGTTTGCTCAGTCTGCCGGATGTCACGCGCTGGTGGTTCGAGCGCATTATGACGCTGACCCGTGGCGCGGCCAAAATTCTGCGTCCGATTGGCCGTATATTGAATCGCGGTGACAGTGTGCCGGATGAAGATGCCTGGGAACAGGTACAGGAATTGTTCAAGACACTGGACAAGGTGCGCGACCTGCTGGCCGACCCGGAAATTTCCAGTATGCGACTGGTCATCAATCCGGAAAAAATGGTCATCAAAGAAACTCAGCGTACTTATACCTATCTGAACCTGTATGGTTATGCTACCGATGCGATTCTGTGTAACCGCATTATCCCTGATGAAGTCACCGACCCGTACTTTGCGATGGCGAAAGACAACCAGCGCAAAAATCTGGATCTGATCGGCGAGGCTTTTGGTGAACTGCCGCTGCTCAAAGCGCCGTTATTTGGTCAGGAAGTGGGCGGGCTGGATACACTGCGTCAGTTAGGCGAGGCCCTGTATGGTGACCGCAGCCCGGCGGAAAAGATGTTTGATGGCAAAACCCACAGCATAGAAACCGACGAAAACGGCATTTATACCCTGGTGGTGCCGCTGCCTTTTGCCCGCAAGGATGACATGGATATTTATCGTTCCCGTGACGAATTGACGCTGCGCGTTGGTCCGTACCGCCGCAACATTGTTTTACCGTACGCTTTATGGGACCTGGAAATTGCCGATGCCAAATTCGATCAATCAACCCTCCGCATCCGCTTCGCTGCCAGCGGTGAACGGGCAACACAACGGACATCTTAAAACCGTTGAGGAACGCTCGCCAGAGGTTGAGAATCATGTAGACAGCCCTTCGACCAAAACCGAGCTGCAACCGGTGCAGCAACTGCCGGATTCATATACACTTCCCCATGTGGATTATACGATTCCGCATCATCGTGGGCGTTCCCTGCGGATGCAGTATCGCTTCATCCGGTCGCTGGCCTGGTCGGGTTGGCTGATGCTGCGCCTGGTGTTCTGGTATTACCTGGTCGAGAATCTGCTGGGGATGTCAGATTATGTCGAGCGCACCAACATGCAGCGCTGGCGCATCTATGCCCGAGAGTTTCGGGCATTTGCCGCCTCCATGGGTGGCGTGATGATTAAGCTGGGGCAGTTTGTCTCCACGCGATTTGATGTGCTGCCGCCGGAAATTTTGCAGGAATTGGAAGGACTTCAGGACGAAGTCCCCAGCGTGCCTTTCGCCAAGCTGCGCACCGTCATCGAAACCGAACTCGGCTCCATCAGTGACCGCTACCAGTGGATTAACGAAACCCCGGTGGCGGCGGCTTCTTTGGGGCAGGTGCATCGGGCGCGGTTGATGAATGGCGATAAAGTGGTCGTCAAGGTGCAGCGTCCCGGCATTGATGTCATCTGCTATACCGATCTGGCCGCGCTGCGGATTGTCGGGCGCATCGCCATGTGGTTCCGTTTCGTCAATCGCCGCGCCGATACGCGTGCGCTGATTGATGAGTTTGGCAAGGTGCTGCTGGAAGAATTGTCGTATCGGCAGGAAGCGATCAATGCTATTCGTTTCGCGCAGATGTTCAAAAATGACATGGGCGTGTATGTGCCGCATGTCTATCTGGAACATTCGACCGATCACGTCCTCACGATTGAGGATGTGACGACCATCAAAATCAACGACTATGACGCGATGGAAGCGGTGGGCATCAGTCGCAAAGCTGTCGCCCAACGCCTGATGAACACCTATCTCAAGCAGGTGTTTGAGGAGCGCTTCTTCCATGCTGACCCGCATCCGGGAAATCTGTTTATCTATCCGCTGCCAGTAGAAAACGAGCAAGCCGATTTTGGCGCGGATGGCC
>JBBSQD010000020.1:0-40572 GCA_038258185.1 Aggregatilineales bacterium
CCTTCCTGACCCTGCCACTGCTCATAATATTCCTGAGCCAGTTGCTGCTTGGTGTTCAGTTCTGACTGTGCGGCAGCGGCCAGATCATCCTTGCCTTTGACGACCAGCGTATCAATATCACGATCCAGCTTTTCGGCGGCGGCGGCGAATTCGTCGTATTTGCGTTTCAGGGTTTTGACCGTGCCGCCCACTGTCGCGGCGGAGTCTTCCAGCGCGTCCAGGTTACGCTCGACCTGGCGGATATATTCATCCATTACCTGCACGGAGTTGGATTCCAGCGCTCGGTCGACAATGCTATGTAAGTTAGCACTGATCAATGTATTAATTTTTTCGAACAATGAGGGGGCCATTGAGAACTATCTCCTATTTTACGAGCCACATGTATAAAATGAGTGTAGCACAAAGCCGCTGTGCTATGCCAAAGGTTTCCCTGATAGTTTACGTGATTCAGGGGAAAGTTGTTGCACAATTATCGATTGGTGGGGCGGATCAGAAAAGGGGTAAACAGTATGCTTACCCCTTTGGGTGATTTATTGGGGGGTGCTGCTGCTTGTGGTGCATGGGATGACCATCGTAAAGGTGCTGCCCTCACCGGCTTTGCTGTCAATTTCCAGCTTGCCGCCGTGCAGATGAACCACGCCTTTGACAATCGCCAGTCCAGACCCTGCACCCTGATCTTCATAGAGTGGCCGGTTGATCTGGTAAAAGCTCTGCAGGATGTTGTTTTGCTCTTCGACCGGGATACCGCGTCCCTGATCTTTCACCCACAGGCGAATCTCGCCATTGATGCTGGTTACTCCGGCTTCAATCGAGCTGGCATCTTTCGAGAATTTCACGCCATTATCCATCAATTGCGCCAGTGCGCGTTTCAGATATTCCTGATCACCGACAAACGCTGGAAATTCTGTCGGAATGTGCATAGTACAGGTGTGGGTTACGCCTTCGCGGGTTTCAACTTCTTTCCACGCCTGGGCAAAAATATCGCTCACGTCGGTGATGCTGTATTTGCGCCACTCGAAAGTCTCTCGGGCTTCTTTGCTTTCCAGTTCCACCAGCAGAATGAAATTCTCGATCAAACGCCGTAAGCGATCCGCACCGGTCGTCACGCCCTGCAGGAATGAACGGGCTTCCTCGTCGCTGAGGTTATCGGTGACAAATTGATTAAGCATGTCGGAATAAGCCACCACGAAGGTCAGCGGTGTACGGAATTCGTGATTGAGAATGGTCAGGATACTGCGCTTCATTTCCGTCATCTTCTCGTTATTGCTGCCCATGAGGACATGATAACGTTGTAGCCGTGACCGGACTGCGATGAGCAATTCATAAGGGTCATACGGTTTGACGATGTAATCATCCACGCCCAGTTCTTTGGCTTTGATGACATCAACTTTTTCGCCACGGGCGGTCAGGAAGATAAAGGGCACATACAGCCAGCGCTCTTGTTTACGGACTTCCTGCAACAATTGCAGGCCGCCCATCTTTGGCATCATGATGTCGGACAAAATCAGGTCGGGTGGAGTAACCTGCTGACGCAGAATTTCCAGAGCGTCCATACCATTTTCAGCAGTCAGAACTTCAAAGTTCTCCAGCTTTAAAATGTCGCAAACCCCTTCTAGAAGATTGATTTCATCCTCAACAACAAGAATTTTTTGCTTGCGAAGATCCTTTGTAGCAGTTTCTTCTTTCTGGAAGTCATTCATTATCAATTTTCCGTACTCACCCTATTCAGTAAAAATCTGCCAACATCAGCTATGCCACATACAGCACTGATGGAATCTTAGTATAGGGTCGAAACCACGTATTTCAAACATTAAGGTCGTGAAAAATCATAATAAATTCATGATTTTGTCTGATGAATCGCCAATAAATCGGCTAATAAGCCGAATCCAGTCTCTAAACGTCCTGCTCCGGGGCCAACCAGGGTGACATCGCCCAGCAGATCGGTCGAATAAGTAATGGCATTGGTCGCACCGCTGATATTCGCCAGCGGATCACTCAGTGGCAGGCGCACCGGCTGGACACTGCCACCTTCCGATGAAATTGTTGCTATTAAGCGCCAGCGTTCACCTGCGGCCTGGGCTGAACGGACATCATTCAGCGAAATTTCGCGGATGCCACGCACGGCAATCGCACCCAGCGGCCCCGGCTTGCGTCCAAACAGCACATTGGACAGGATCGCAGCTTTACCGGCTGCATCCCAGCCATCGACATCAGCCACCGGGTCGGCCTCAGCATAACCCAACTGCTGTGCCTGTTTGAGCGCGGCTTCATAATCCATGCCCAGTTCCATCTGGGACAGGATGTAATTGGTCGTACCATTGAGGATGCCCCGTGCCTGAGTGATGCGGCAGCCTGCCAGTGCATCCAACGCCAGCCGCAGGGCAGGTGTTCCCGCCATGACCGTGGCTTCAAAGCCAACCTGTCTACCGGCTTTTTTAGCGGCACTGCGCAGTTCGTTATAGGCCAGTGAAACTGGCCCCTTGTTTGCCATCACAATATGCTTGCCGCTTTCCAGTGCCGCATAACAGTAGCTTAAAGCGGGTTGGGCGGTTTGCAGGTCAGAATTACTGATTTCGACCAGCACATCTGCGGCGCTGTGGGTGATTAAATCCTCGGTGCTCCGGCTACGTTCCAGACCGGGGTGGTCGGGATACTGGTCAAGATGGCCGTTCTGAATGGCTTGCAGCAGAGACGAAATATCCAGACCGTCCGGGTGATAGAGTATGCCCCGGCTGCGGGTGGCTACGCCGATAATTTCCCCCACAAAATTATATTTGTCCTGTAAATAACTCGCCTGATCGCGCAAGATTTCCGCCAGCCCCTGACCAACGGTGCCAAATCCCACCAGAATGAGTTTCATGATTTCCCCTTTAATTGTGATGCAAAAGCAATTCTCAACAGCCAAACGGCACACTGATATTGGAAGCTGTACCGATATCATACAAATCATAGCGTAATAAAAGCTGGCCGGTCACAGGTAAGGTGCGGTCAAAAATGAACGCGTTGGTGACATCGACATTGACATAAAAGCGGACAACCGCGTTCCGCGCTGGCGCCACCCAGATTTCGCCGCTGGCGGTAATCTGCCCATCATCCGCCAGCCGCACCGCCGGGAGATTTAATTCGTCCGGCAAAAAGGCATATTCCCATACTTCTTCGCCATTGATAGTGGCGCGTCGTCCGGTGGGGGCGGCGCTGTTCACCCCGCCGATCAATGTCCCCGCGCGCAGATCCGCAGCGGCTGCGGCATTTTCGCCGCTAAAGCAGGTGTTGTCGCGGATGACAAACGTGTCTGGCCCCATGCGCACCGCCTCGAAGTCCTGATCCTCAGTCTGGCCGATCAGCTCACCGGAGGTTTCGACCACCAGCCGCCGGGATGATCCGAGCTGATTAAACCAGATTTCCGCCTGGGCGGAGGCGCTGGTTTCGCGGGGTGTTCCGGCGAAAACGCCGGTAAATTCCAGCGTGACCACATAGCGCCAACCGGCGAGCATCTCCAGATTGGCATCGACTTCAGGGAAAGACACCTGCTCCCGATAACCGGGTGGCGGGGCGTTCTGGGTCATCGAGTCGGTGGTGGCCTGTACCTGAATGTTATCAAAGGAAGCCAGTGTCGGCAGATCTTCGAGCTGTTGTCCACGCTGCCCGCTGCATGCTGCCAGCAGCATTAACAGGGCACAAGCGGCGGATAATTTACGCACGTTTTGTTTCTCCCGGCTGATTGATCTGAAGCTGAAATACGCACTGGCTGACCTGCCAGCCGGCTGATTGTAGAGCCTGCTTAAGCTATTGACAATAGGCCGCGCCTCCGCTAGAATGCGCGAGAGTAAAACGCAGTTTAAAAACACCTTGAACCATTGCGCCCAGACATGCTATAATTGCTGAGGCATTAAATACTAAACCTGAGCATGATGGATAAGTCTGAAGCGGGTAGGCTGGGCTACGAAAAAACGAAGCAACAGCTTGAAGCACATCATACGAAACAAAGTCGAGACGCTCGGCAGCGGTATGCGGAAAATCCCAAATACTGTTTAGAGTGCGAGCAATTGCTTCCATATGAGAAGCGCTACAACAAGTTTTGTAACGCGTCATGCGCGGCTTCATATAATAACCGTGGCGTAACCAGACATATCAAAGGCTCGAAAGTCTGTGCCTGTGGGAATGTTAAAAAGTCCCAGAATCAGTATTGTTCTGACTGCATCGAAAAACGTGTTTATAGTCGGGTTTATGACTTAAAAGACGCGAAAAACGACAAAATTCGCAAAAGAATTTTACTGGAAAACAGGCCGCATCAGTGTGAAGTATGTGGTTTAAGGGATTGGCGAAGTGACCCTATTCCGTTGGAACTGGATCACATCGACGGTAACGCAGATAACAACCAAGAGCATAACCTGAGGTTGATTTGCCCTAATTGCCATGCTCAGACTGCAACTTATAAAGGTGCGAATGTGGGCAAAAACAGTTCAAGGCAAAAGATGCGTCGAAAACGGTATGCCAGCGGCCAGACTTACTGAGACAGACGTTAAGTAATAAGGCTGATAATGCCACTGTAGCTCAGTTGGCAGAGCGACTGTCTTGTAAACAGTAGGTCATGGGTTCAAATCCCATCAGTGGCTTGTAAAATATTTCACAACTAAATGGGTCCGTGTCCCGAGCGGCAAAGGGGGCTGACTGTAAATCAGCTGCGAGAGCTTCGTAGGTTCGAGTCCTACCGGGCCCACTAGAATACCAGTAGTAAGATAAATGCCTTTGTAGCTCAGTTGGCAGAGCACACCCTTGGTAAGGGTGAGGTCACGGGTTCGAATCCCGTCAAAGGCTTTTTGGTGCGTTTATGAAAAGTTGGAATTAGGAAAATCACCATGGCCAAAAAAGGCAACCGCATTATTGTTAAGCTAAAAAGCACCGAAAGCGGTCATATGTATATTACGGAGAAAAACCGCCGTAATGACACTGGTCGGATGGAACTGCGCCGGTATGACCCGCTGGTTCGCCGTCACGTGCTCTATCGCGAGACGAAGTAAGGGGCTGTAGATCTAGGGGAGTAGCTCAATTGGCAGAGTGGCGGTCTCCAAAACCGTAGGTTGCGGGTTCGATTCCTGCCTCCCCTGCTAACTTTCTGAGACACCGTCCCTGTGGCGGTGTCTTGCATATTGGCCTCTAACAGGCTTTAGCTATAAGGAGTTTACCGAGCGTATGTCTGCCGAAAATGCAGCTGACCAGAAACAAAAACGCCGTTGGCTGCGGCGTAGTGAACCAGAAATCGAAGAAGAAGCCGAGAGCGAAGTCGAACGCGGCGTGACCGCGGGCAAAGGTCGGGCTACACCGGGCCGCCGCAGTGGTGGTGAGGAAGAAGTGACCGGCAATGTGGTAACACGCTCTGCGGGTGGAATTAGCGAGTATGTCGAAGGCGTACGCTCCGAATTAGCCAAAGTCACCTGGCCTACCCGTGAAGAAACACAGCGTTTGTCAGTGATCGTGATTGTCGTCACTATTATCTCGTCGATTATGTTGGGCTTGATTAGCCTGGGCTTTACCGAATTGTTCCGGTTGGGCTTGAATACCCCGGTGATTTTCCTGGGTTTCTTTATCATTGTCGGTGTACTGGCGTTTGTGTTTTACCAGCGCAACCAGACCGATGATAGTTCGCCCTATTAGACCAAGGAGTCTGTACCGTGAAATCTGATGAAGCTGATTTTCTGCAAGATGAGGATTACGATCCAGAACCCGTTTATCTGGATGATTCCGGCAGCGATTCAGCCGATGACGACGATGATGGCATCAATATCATCATCGATGACAGCGAGCTGGTGGACAGCTCGACTCAAAAGCTGTGGTATGTAGTCCATTGTTATTCGGGTTATGAAAATAAGGTGCGCTTTGCGATTGAACAGCGCATTGAAACGATGGGGATGCGCGACAAGATTTTTGATGTGATTGTCCCCACCGAAGAAGAAATTGAAATCAAGGATGGCAAGCGCCGGACAGTTGAACGTCGGGTCTTCCCCGGGTATATCCTGGTTGAGATGAAAATGGACGAAGACTCATGGTATGTCGTCCGTAATACCCCGGGTGTCACCGGTTTCGTGGGTATGGGTAACGACCCCACCCCGCTGCGCCAGGAAGAAGTGAAACAAATCATGGATCGTATGTCTCAGGAAACGACCAAGATTCGTGTTAACTTCAAGATTGGTGAGAAAGTCCGGATTATCGACGGGCCGTTTAATGACTTTATCGGCAGTGTTGCCGCAATTGACCCGGATAAATCCAAGGTTCGGGTGATGGTGAATTTCTTCGGACGGGATACGCCGGTTGAACTGGACTTCCTGGAAGTGGAAAAAGCCTGATCTTTCTGGACACAGCGGGCTGGTGTAAACTGGTCCGAAATAATAGCAAACACACCTTAAGCTGCGACCATATGGGGTCAGCAGCTTTGCGAGTAGAACAAGGATATTCTCATGGCAAAGAAAATTAAAGCAATCGTGACCTTACAGATTGCGGCAGGCAAGGCAAATCCGGCCCCGCCGATTGGCCCTGCGTTGGCGCAACATGGTATCAACCTGATGGGTTTCTGCAAAGAATATAACGCACGTACATCGAATCGTATGGGCGATATTATCCCGGCGGAAATCACCATTTTCTCTGACGGCTCGTTCAAGTTTAACCTCAAAAGCCCGCCCACATCCTTCCTCATCAAGAAGGCGGCAGGCATTGATAAGGGTTCATCAATCCCGCAGACCACCAAGGTCGGCAAGCTGACCCGCAAGCAGGTTAAAGAAATTGCCGAAACCAAGATGAGTGACCTCAACGCGCTCGATATCGAAGCCGCGATGAGACAAATCGAAGGTACTGCCCGCCAGATGGGCGTGACCATCGTCGAATAGTCAATGACGCAGCGTAAACTCCGGTTTGCGCTGTGTGGTTCCACAAACTGATCGTTAATTTTATGGGTGGGAGGGCTTAGGCTCGTTGGTACCACCGGAGAATAAAACATGGCTCATGGAAAACGTTATCTGAATGCCCTCAAGCTGGTAGACCAGGAAAAGGAATACGAGCTGGGCGAGGCGATTGGTATCGCCAAGCAAATGGCAACCGCCAAATTTGATGAAATGTTTGAAATTCACTTTCGCTTAGGGATTGACCCGCGCCACAGTGATCAGCAGGTGCGTAGCACCGTTCTGCTGCCGCATGGCCTGGGGCGTACCGTCCGCGTACTGGTCTTCGCTGAAGGTGATGATGCCCGTGCAGCGGAAGCCGCTGGCGCCGATGTGATCGCTGATGATGAAATCATCAACCGCATCCAGCGCGACAACTGGCTGGAATTTGACGCGGCACTGGCTGTTCCCAGCATGATGTCGAAGGTTGGCCGTGTGGCGCGTATCCTCGGCCCGCGTGGTTTGATGCCAAACCCCAAGGCAGGCACAGTTGTTCAATCCGACCAATTGGAAACCGCCATTCAGGAACTTAAGGCTGGTCGTGTCGAGTTCCGTAATGACAAGACCGGTAATCTGCACATTCCGGTGGGCAAGGCCAGCTTCGATGCTGACAAACTGGTCGAAAACACCCAGGCCGTGATTGATGCCGTGAACCGTGTGCGTCCGTCAGCCGTCAAAGGCATTTACGTCCGCCGCATCACCGTGACCCCAACCATGGGGCCGGGTATCCGCATCGAGCAGGTTGGCGGCCAGGCCGTTTAATTCATTCAGTACAATCAAGGGGCTTAACAGCCCCTTTTTGTTTCCTGTGGACAATGACAAAATACATTTTAATTTTATTAATGACCCTGCTTTTAGACTTTAAACTTATGGCACAGACAAATCAAGATATCCCCGTTCCCGCTGAAGGCTGGCAGTTGATCTGGCATGACGAATTTGATGGTGACCAGTTGAACACCGATGACTGGAATACCGTGATTATCGATATGGTTGGCGCGGAAGAACCGCGTCATCACAATGATCAGTACGCCCAATACATCATGGATGACGATGTGATCGTCAGTGACAGCCTGCTGCGTCTGCGGGCGCAAAAGCGGACTGTCCGCGGCACCCGACCACCGCGCACTTACGACTATACCGCTGGTTGGGTTTCGACCCGTAATAAATTCAGCTTTTTATATGGCTATGTGGAAATCCGCGCTCGTTACCCGGCTGGCAGCGGCATGTGGCCGGCTTTCTGGATGATGTCTGATGATGGTCAGTGGGGGCCGGAATGGGATATTGCCGAGTTTTTTGGCAATCAGTCACGGATGCATATGGGGCTGATGTACACTGCGTGGCCGGAAGTCCGCTGGGACAGCCAGAGTTTTATCTCCGACACATGGACAGAGGACTGGCACACGTATGCGCTGGAATGGCTGCCCGGTCAGGCGCGTTTTCTGGTGGATGGCGAGGTCTATCGCACGCTGAATGCGGAGTACATCCCGGCGGAATCGATGTATATCATCCTGCAGAACGGCGTCGGCACAGATCGGAGTTCTGCCGGAGTGCCCGACGAGAACACGATTTTCCCCAATTACCTCGATGTGGATTATATTCGCGTGTATCAGCGCGATGCCGCGACTTATCCTTTGATTCAGAACGCGGGCTTTGAAGCTGGCCTGCAACCTGCCTTCTGGGATGTTTCGCCGGATGCGCGCCCCCTGCTGCGCAGCCCACACAGCGGACGCCTTGCCTTACGGTTGCGCCCGGTAGAGGGTGCTTATGGTCAGCAGACGATCAGCAATCTGCAACCCGATACGACTTACAGGCTGACCGCCTGGGGCCGCGTCGATCAGGCAGGTGAGACGCTGGCATTTGGTGCGCGCGGTCACAGTGAGCAGATCATCAGCGATAGTGAATATACGCAGGCGGCGGTTACTTTCACCACCGCTTCGGATGAAACCAGCGCGATTATTTACTGCCAGCGTGGGCCGGGGACGGGTGACGCCTATTGTGATGACTTTGAACTGGTCAGGGTGGATTAATGCCGCTGAGCTTCGTGACGGGTGATCCGCTGCTGACACACTGTCAGATTCTGGCGTTTGGTCACAATGCCAAAGGCCGCACGGAACTCGGTCACCTGGAGACTGTGCTGCATAATCTTTATCCGGCTGCGTTTGCGACCTATGGCAAGCAGTGCCGCAATGATCGCATTAAAACCGGCACGATGTGGGTCTGGCGCGAAGGTCAGCCTGCGCTCGGTTTTATGACCGTGCGCGAAAGCGCGGTAGGGGCGACGCGGCTGCGGTATGTCGAGTCGGTTCTGCTGACGCTGGTGCGGGATTATCGTTTGCAGAATATCCACAGTATCGCCATTGCTCCCTTGGGTAGCTCCGAAGAATGGCCGGCGCTCAAGCCGGTGCTGACTTACTGGCTGAATCAGTGCCCGTTCCCCTGTGTGGTTTATGAGCAGTATCTGCCGGGAATTGCGGCGGAATAAATCCCCCCGCCTGCTCACACTGATTTCGTGAGCAGGCAGAAGACAGATTTTGCGCTTTTTAGTAGGGGCGTTGATAGTCGTAAGTAGGTACTTCGTCGGGATCACTGGATGCAAACGTGAATGTCGAGATGGATGCGGTGGCCGGATAGGCTTCTGGCAGGCCAAGCTCCAGCATCTGCTTTTTATGGCGTGTTTCTGGTGACGTCTCTTTAGAGAACAAAAACATAAAGGCGACAATATCGCCATGAGTCACCGCGGCAATTTCCTTTTCGGCGTAGGTTTCACGCGCATAGCGGATAAAATCCAGCGTGCGGGCAAGCATCGTGACCGGGGTGTCGAAAGGGTGCTCAACATCTCTGTACAGGTCAAAGTCCGGCTGCTCGAAAATGGTCAGCGGGTGGCCTTCATAAGGCGAATGAATTTCATCAATGCGTGGCTCGATGATGATTTTCAGGTCGCGATGATGCTCACGGATAAACGCGGCGGTTTCCTGTGTACGTGGCTGAGGGCTGCTGAAGACGGCTGCCAGCGGTTTATCACGCAGGGCTTCGCCGGCGGCCTGGGCCTGATTGCGCCCATGCTCGCTCAAACGGTAAGTGGGCAGGCGACCATACAGCACCTGCTGCGGGTTATGGACTTCGCCATGCCGGACGAGATGAATAATAGTGGGTTGTGTCATTCGACGTTCCTTATGGTAATGCGACGACGAGAGATTTAGCTTTAACGATCTCGGGTTGCGATATCGATCTGCGATAATGTGAGCGGGTCTGCACCGTCCAGATGCAGCCGGAAGTACTGATAATCCCCTTCGGCTGCGGGGACATCCAGGGCATTGCTGAACGTGATGCTGACCGGTTCGCCCAGCGGTTGCCATGTCAGCATATCCTCCGATACTTCCAGCCATAAATTGCGCTCAGTCGCTGCACCGCTGGCGGTCAGGGTGATGGTAGCAATCTGTTGGCTGGCGCGCAGATCGCCATAGATAACAGCATTCGCGGGAATATTCAGCGTGGTTTCCGCGTCATCATCCTGCAAAAACTGGGTGTCATTGATGGCGGTATTAGCCTCGGTCAGCAGCAGCACCGGGGTTTGCCAGTAAGCCGCTGTATCGGCGCGGATCACACCCCACATCAGCCGTTCCTTGTAGAAGCCATTGGAAAGCTCAAAATAATAGGGATTGTCGAAATCGACCATTTTGTCCAGCGACAAGCGGACATAGCGGGCGGGTACATCAGCCAGCATCAGGTTGTTGTGATGCTCAGGATAAGCGCTGACCTGTTCAATCTCCTGCCAGTTTTCGCCATCTTCGGAAGTGGACAGGGTATAATCCACTGGATAGGGGCCAACCGCATCATAGCCAAACGAGCGTACTGGCAGCACTTCGCGCAGGTCGAGAATTAACGCCTGCGTGCCCACTGGCGAGTCGGTATGGCGCACCCTGTCGGGTTCATGCGCCATCAGATTGTCTTCAGAGACGCTGTCACGGTACAGATCAGCCGGGATTGCCGGCCATTTATAACGCTGGAAGCGCAGCGCATATTCCAGAAAAGCCGGGTCAGCCGTACGCTGGTATAACCAGAACAGGCCATTGATGTGAATGTCATGGGCATAATGCAGCCGTGACGATGACCAGGGAATCGGCCCCAGCGCATAGGATGCAATCGTATCCACGTCAAATATGTCGAGGCTATTGCGGGTGCCATCAATGGCGGCCTGCAATACATTGCTCATGCGCGGGTCATCGGTATGATCGACATAATAGGCCAAACCCTTCAGGCCAATTAAATGACCATTCAGAATATGCGCCAAAGGAGCGGTAGGATACGCCGACTCCTGAAACAGAATACCGCGATCATGCGGTAACTGGCCGCTGACACCGCCTTCAGTAATATCGACGGCAAAGCTGTGCGCGATGAGGGTCGCCATGTCGCCATAGTCTGTCGTGCTGGTTGCCAGCGCATTAAGCTGAGTCAGGAAAGCCACAGCCAGTCCATTGCCCAGCCCGGAAGTCCAGCCGACCGGTGCCAGAAAACCGCCGCGTCCATAATCGAGCTTCCACGTGGCAAAATCATCAATGCGGTCACTATGCTGGATAAGCCACTCGGCCTGGTTCACCGCCAGTTGCAGACCCAGCAGGTCTTGCTGCTCACACCAGGCACGGATACCAGCAAAGCCTACCCGCGACAGTGAACGGGCGTTGTGTCGCCAATCCTGCGCGATAAACTGGATGACGACGCCATTTTCATCCAGCCGCCAATTATCGTTGGACAGGATGCCGCGGTAATTGCTGCTGGGATAATCCTCGTGCGGCGGCAAGCATTCGCCCTGAAAATCATCCGCGCTGATGGTGATGGGCACGGCAGCTAAGGCGGCATCCACATCATAATCCGAGTCGGCTTCAGCGGGTTGATCACTCTCGCTATCCTCGATGGCAGCGGTGGTTGGCGGGGGTGGTATAGTGGTGGGGGTGGGTGCTGCGGCACAGGCAGGGAGCAGCATAATCATTATAATAAAGGTGAAAATTATCCTGACAGGCGGTAATTGCATTAAAACTCGTATCCCATTTGCCGTAAACAAACGTGCAAAAAAGCTCGCACCATTCTATAGTAGGGCTTATTCACATGCAATTGACAACAGAGCGATGATTCCGTGATCTCTTTTTTCCTTGGTGTATACCGGCGCTTACGTGCCATTCTCGCTGACCCCGTGCGCGACTTCCAGATCGCGATGCTGATGCTGGTGTTATTGGTTGCTGTCGGCACGCTGGGATATATACTGCTGGAACAGATGCCGATCATTGACGCGTTTTATATGACGATAATTACGGTCAGCACGGTAGGCTTTGGCGAAATTCATCCCCTTTCCAACCGGGGACGGGTGTTTACCTCGGTACTGATTATTCTGGGGCTGACCATTGTCACGACAGCGGTCAGCAGCGCCGCGAGTGTGGTACTGGGGCCGCAGCTATGGCTATCTATTCAGGAGCGCAAAATGGAAGAAACTTTGCGAACAGTGGAAAAACATTATGTCGTCTGCGGCTATGGGCGCATGGGACGTCAGATTATCCGTGACCTGCGGGCGCGTAAAGCCAGCTTTGTCGTCATCGAAATGAACGAGGACATCCGCGAGGAACTGCTGGAAGAAAATATCCCGTATATTATTGGTGATGGCACCCAGGATGATATTCTGCTGGACGCTGGCATAGAACGCGCGGTGGGGCTGGTCAGCGCGTTAAACAGTGATGCCGATAATGTCATGACGGTGCTTTCCGCCCGTGAGATTAACCCGAAAATTTTTATCGTCGCCCGTGCGAGTACCAATACCGCGGAAAGCAAATTGCGCCGCGCCGGAGCTGACCGCGTCGTCAGCCCCTATCAGATCGGCGGTCACCGGCTGGCGCTGGCTCTGTTGCGTCCGGCGGTGCATGATTTCCTCAATCTGATTTTTAATGTGAGTGATGATGTGGATGATATGGAAGTCGGCCAGATTTATATCCAGGGCGAATCCAGTCTGGCGGGGATGACGATTGCCCACGCCAATCTGCGTCAGAGCCATCATGTTTCGATTCTGGCGATCCAGAAGATTAACGGCGAATTTACCATGAACCCGCACACCCAGCACGTGATTCAGACAGGTGAGACGTTGATTGTCATTGGCCCACCAGAAGCCATCTATCGCATTGAGGAAAAGTGGAATCCGGAAGGCCCTGACGCCGATGATGCCGCTTCATGACCAGTCTTTTTCCAGCACCAGTTTTTCGTAAGTGATGAGAATTTCGGCCAGCACGGTGGCGAAACGTGCCGGACGCTGATAGTGATCTGCGCCGAGGTCATGGGTCAGTACCTGCGCGGGTTCATCTTCAGGAATATCGTTTTTGACCACACTCCATTCGATACCGCGGCAGTTGTGGAATACCAGCCGGAAAAGTTTCTCCTCCGGCGGATAGCGATAGACACAGTCAAAACTGATCTCGCTGCCCCAGCGGTTTACATGGACGGCGTTTAAAGTCAGGCTGCCGGTACGCAGGTCGAGCAGGTCGTAAATACGCCGTGGTGCGCTGGTCATAGGTTATTCCTTTGTGATAATACTCAGAATCTATCCGAAAATAGAATTCAATGCAGGGCCACGGCATGCCGTGGCCGTACTAGGTGAATTTATGGATAGATGCTTAATGTTTAATTCCCCAGAAATTCGGCCTCAATGCCATGTTCACCCAACGCATTTTGCAGCGCATCGCGTTGATCGGCACGGACAACGACCGCCATCAGCCCTAATTGCGCCCCCAGATAACGCCGCAGCGCCGGGGTTTCCAGCAGAAAGTTGAGTGTTTCCGGCGCGGTCGTGCGCAGCACCAGCAGCGATTCCAGTGTGACAGCGGCAGTCGGACCGGCTTTCCATGTGTCCAGCAGTTGCGTGATTTTCGGCGGGACGGGTGCCTCGCCTAAAATGCGGCTGATAAAGGCGCTGATATGGCCGGTATTGATGCCCTGCTTATCCGCCTGCGTAATACCGGGTGCGTCGAGTTTATATTCATACGGATCGCTGGCCGCTGTCCATGAGGTAAAACGGGCGACCTGAAAGCGCTCGATGCGGCTGACACGGCGCGAAATCAGCAGGGTGCCGTCGTCGCGCACGGTGATTTTATCCTCGGTTTCCGGCGGGGCAGGCCACGGGATAATGCCGACAAACGCGCGACCATAAGCCGTGAGGCGGGCGGCATCTTCGGCCAGATCCACCAGCCCTAACCAGTGCATCGGCCCTTGCAGGTAATATTCCAGCAGCGCACCCTCAACCGCGTCCCAGCTTTCAAAGCCGTTGAGATAATCGCCTTCGTCATTGCGGATGTACCAGCTATTGTAATCGCCACCGGGGCGCTGGAAATCAGGCTCGGTCAGTTTCACGGCTTCGATAAATTCGTCCAGCGACCACCAATCCTGCTCTGGCGCGATATCCCCCAGGAAATTGATGACGCCACCACGCGCGACAATCGGGTCATAAGGCCAGCCGGTCGGCTCTGGCTGTAAGCCGGGGACATGCCATAAATCACGGTAGGTGGCACTTTTCTGCCACGCTTCGGCCAGTTGACGCACCTGTATCGCGCGCGATTGTTCCAGCCAGCGGCGCGTTTCCGCCCGTTTGGGTGTGGCTTTACCCGCCTCGACTTCGATCAGGTCGGCGCTGATGCCCACGCCGATCAGAAACGCCAGCCGGTCTGCGCCGTGGGTAAACAGATAAGGCATGATCTGGTTCTGGGTGTCGGTGCTGAAGGAATCTGCTTCCAGCAGGACGCTGTGCAGTTGCAGATAGGCCAGCAGCGTGGTCAGGTCGTCAACGATTGAGGTGTCGGCCTGCTGGATATTATCGACTTCTTCCAGCGCTTCGATCTCGTAAGGCTCGGTAGCGGGAGCGCCTAATGGCGATTTGGGCATGGCGATATTTTCGTAACTGGTTTTATGGCTGGGCAGTACCGCCATCAGATCATCCGGCACATAGATGACCGGACGTGCACCAGCGTCGGCCTGCTCAAATGACTGGGCGATGAGGCCGCGATAGTACAGGGCTTCGGCGCTGTTGGATGGATTCTGCTGCGGCTTTTCGCGCTCGATCTGCGCCGCACCCATCTGGCGGATTTCGCCAAACAGACGGCTGAACATCGTCGCAGGCATTTTCCCGCCGGAGCCGAGTAGGGCTTGCAGCGCCCCGCGCTGATCTTCATTCAGCGACTCCCAGACGGTTTCCGCCCGTTCTTTTTCCAGCATGGCAGTGTTCAGGGCTTCGATAATTTCCGGGTTGCTGAGGTTTTGAATCGTCACCCCCCAGCGTTTTGCCAGAACAGGCAGCAGGGCAGGGTCTTGATCCTGGAGGGTACGTTTGAGGTTTCGCATGATGTTAAGTGCCGTTTTTGCCCAATCGCGCTAAGTAAACAAAATGTGATCGCTGAAAATGCTTCAACCTGCCGCTTCGGGTCGCGTGTGTGGATGCTTTTCTCTAGTTTAACGAAAAAGCCTCAAATTGGATAATCAATAACACGATTGGCATACCGATCTGACAACCTGCCTGAAACCTGTTACAAATGTCTGAAGCAAATTCAGGCGGTCAGGTTCATAGAACGGATCATCGAAATCGGCATTCTCGTAATCCGCAAAGTAATAATAACGGTTTATTTGACCCCGAACGAGTGTTCGCTTATAATGTAGAACAATCATTCGGTTTGTTAAGGGTTAGCGAGTGACACAATGAACACTTAACGGATTGAAATGATGTTTTCCGACAAACTAAGTGCTATACAGCAAGGTGTAATCATGAAAGACTTCAGCAAGCTTTCCAAACGGCAGAAGCATATTCTGGCTTTTATGGAAAAGTACATCGAAGACCAGGGATACCCGCCCACGATCCGCGAGATTGGGGTGGCAACCGGGATTAATTCGACCTCGGTGGTCAACTATAATCTCAATAAGCTGGTGCAGGCGGGTTATCTGGAGCGTTCCGACCGTGTTTCACGCGGTATGCGCCTGATTTCCACGCAGGCCACCAAAAAGGGCAAAGATAAGACCATCCAGTTTACGGCCTCTGCGATTAACGTGCCGATGCGTGGCAAGATCGTCGCTGGCGAGCCGGTTCCCGCTTATGACAGCGAAACGGACGAAACCATTGAGGTCACCCCGGCCATGCTGGGCAAAGCCGATAGTAAAGACGTGTTTGCTTTACAGGTCAACGGCGACTCGATGATTGATGCCATGATCGCGGATGGTGACATTGTGCTGCTGCGCCGCCAGGAAACCGCCAACAATGGCGACATGGTGGCCGTGTGGATTGCGTCACGCGAGGAAACCACCCTCAAATACTTCTATAACGAAGGCGTACGTATCCGCTTGCAGCCCGCCAACCCCTATATGGACGCGATCTACGAAGACGCGAGCAACTGCCATATCCAGGGCAAGGTTGTTTCCGTTTTGCGTCAGGTTCGTTAACGCCAGCAGCCCACTGGCAACAACTCTATTCTGCACTCTTGCCTGTTAATCGCTAACAGGCTGGATTTAATTTCCTCAAAAACGGTTGCCAATACCGTACTTGTTAGTCCCCGGCAGGCGCAACGGCAGTTGGTGTGATTTGTGGCGTTTCCTCAGTTTCGTAGATATTGTAATAGCGGCTGCCATCTCCATAGTCAAAACCATAGCCGAAGAATCTGGGATCATAATCCGGCAGACTGTCACGCATGGCATCCAACTGTGACCAGGCCTGATCATAGGACAGGTGCGCGGAAAAGATCGTTTTGTCCTGCTGCGCTCTGTCCAGGTCGTTAAGTTCTTTCGCCAGCCACTGACCTGTCCATTCCTGCGCTTCCGGCCTGCCTGCCAGCGATTCGTGCAGCGGCAGAATCACCGGTAAGGCATCCACCGACAGCATAGAAAGAAAGCCTAAATCCAGCGCTTCACCCTCGCTATAGCGATCGATATTACGCTGGGCTATATACAGATCGACATTCATGCCATTAAGCATCAGCAGATAACCGGTAGTCACCAGCAGCACCCCCAGTGAAAACACATGGCGCTTCACCCGGAACAGGGACAGCAAAAAGGCGATAAACAACACCCCCAGCCACAACATAAAGACATGCGTATACACGCGTAGATGCGTAAAGCCAAATTCCTGTTCGTACAGATACATACGCTGGGCGGCAGAGACGAGCATCACGCCAGTGAGGGCGACGATCAGCACAGCCAGACCGCGAAAAATACGCTGTTCGCGGCGCTCCCCGCGCAGGGTGCTGTAATCCAGAAACAACACCAGCCCCAGGGTGAGGATAGACACCGCTACCAGCTCAAAGAAACCGCTGCGGGCATATTGCGAAAAGCTCAGGCCGCGTGCTTCAATCGTCGCTTCACCGCCGAAAAAATAGGCGAACTGGATCAGCACGAAAGCGCCAAACAGCACATCCACCAGGCTCAGAATAATGCCGGACTCGATGATGCCCAACTGAAACAATGGGCGGGATTTGCGTTTTTCGGGCAGGCTGGTTTCGGCAGTAATCTGCATCGCGACCGCTTCTTCGTCACCATAGGCGAAAAAGGCTTCTTCCTCTTCTTCCGATGCTTCAGGTTCGGATTCAGGTGATGATGGCGCAGGTGCCAGACCGCGATTAATGCCATAGGCCAGTGTGCCCGTGACACCCCAGGCCAGTGCGCCGGTTAAAACCACCTGATCAATGAGCTGCGTCGAGGGATTAAACGAGAAAATCTGCCAGATATCTTCGAGATAGCCGGCGAACACCCCATCCGCCGCGCCGAGCAGAAGCGCAAACACGATCAGAATCGGCAGCGCCAGCGCCAGACCGCGCACCACTGCAATCACCGTGCGTCCCTGCCAGCTTGTGTTGCGCAACGCCTGCCAACTGTGGCCTACTTCGGGGATGGCGCCGAAAATACTGAAAATACTGGCTTCAATCACAGAGTAAGTCTGTTGCGGGACAGTGGCCTCATCCAGCGGTTCAGGCCGGGCGAGATAACCCAGCACCAATCCACCCAGCGCCAGCACAGCGGCCAGATCGAGAAAGCGAATCAATTCATCCGCGCGGACGGCGGTCATCAGCGCGAAGATGATCAGCGGCACCAGCGGCCACAAGTTGCGTAAGTTGATGTTGACCTGAGCAGCGCGGGCAGTCGCCAGACCAGCCAGCACAAAAATGAAGATAAACAGCGGAACTGAAAGTCCGAGGGCTTTATGATAAAAAAAGATGGTGCCGATTAAGCCTAATGCCACACCGATAATCACGAGCCAGACTGCGATTGTGCGTCGCTGCATAGAGCGCTCCGTAAACCAGACATATAAATGCAGTTTCATGATACGGTGTTTTGCAGATGCTGAAAACCCCACCTCACGCGGGGTTGTTGCCTGAGGTTTTAGCGCTGACTGCGTAACGTGTCCAGCAGAGTTTTTTCCTGACCGGGCAGGACGGTGCGCGGGTCGAACAAAACGCGATGTTCCGCGATGCGGGCAATGATGGGGATGGGCGCGGCACGCAGCGCGGCCAGATAGTCATCGGGGTGCGCGACATCCAGTGCCAGCAGCGCCGTGGGTAAAGTCGCGCCGGGGAGGCTGCCGCCACCGACAGTTGATTCACCCTCTATGACCGTGCCGCCAATCGCCTGCGCCCACGCTGATGCAGTCTGCTGAAGATCGTCTAATGGACGCGAAATCATGCGCCAGATGGGGATGTGCGTCAGGGCTTCGCCTTTGCGGTAATGATCGAGCGTGGCGCTTAAACCAGCCAGACACAATTTATCGGCACGGATGGCCCGGGCCAGCGGGTGTTGTTTCAGCCGATCCACCAGCACTTTTTTCCCGGCGATAATCCCGGCCTGGGGCGCACCCAACAGTTTATCGCCACTGAATGCGACTAAATCCACGCCAGCGCTGAGGCTCTCCTGCACCGTCGGCTCATGTTCCAGCCCGTACAGCACGGTATCCAGCAATGCCCCGCTGCCGAGATCATCGACCACTAGTAAATTATGACGATGAGCGAGCGCGGCCATCTCCGCCAGCGAAGTTTCTTCTGTGAAGCCGATCATCTTAAAATTGGAGGCGTGGGCGCGCATCAGCATAGCGGTCTGTTCGTTGATGGCGCGTTCATAATCTGCCGCGCGGGTGCGGTTGGTCGCGCCGACTTCGCGCAAAATCGCGCCACTCTGCTCCATCACTTCCGGCACGCGAAAACCGCCGCCGATCTCCACCAGCTGACCACGCGAAATAATCACCTCACGGCTTTGCGCCAGCGCGGATAATATCAGCACGAGGGCGGCAGCATTGTTATTGACCACCAGTGCGGCTTCAGCCCCGGTCAATTCGCAGATGAGATCACCCGCATGCCGCAGACGACTACCGCGTTTGCCAGTTTCAAGGTCAAATTCGAGCGTGTTGTAGTGTACGGCGGCCTGTTGAATCGCCTGTTGGGCGGCATCCGATAACGGCGCACGGCCCAAATTGGTGTGGATAATCACGCCGGTCGCGTTAATGACCGGGCGCAGGCTGGGCTGGAAATGCTGTTCGAGAGCGATCTGCGCCTGTTCCAGCAAAGCGGCTGAAGTCGAGGGTACAGCCTCACCCTGACGCAGGTGGGTACGGCAGTCATCGAGTGTGACGCGCAGGCTGCCCAGAACGGCCTGACGACCATATTGCGTGACCAGATAAGCGGCTTCGGCGGTGTTCAGCAGCGCATCCACCGAAGGTAAGGCGCGCAGAGCCTCAGTCATTGTCGTAACGTTCATTGGCGACTTCACGCGAGCGCAGGAAAACTTCGATCACCAGAAAGGCCAGCCCGATAAAGAAGGCCAGCACGGGAGTCAACACGCGCGGGATCTGCAGCCAGGCGCAGGTCACGACAAATAAGGCAATCCACACACTCTGGCGCACCAGCACCCCCCCCGGCGGCAGTTCCAGCGCGAGTGGCGTAAACCGCAGGTTGAGATAGCGCACAAACGGCAGCACGGTGCCGGTGACTGCGATTTGCAGCAGCGCGAAAAATACCCAGCGCTCACCGACACGCGGTAAAGTGCTGGTCACCAGCAGATACAGGCCGCCCCAGCCACCGACCACCATCAGCAGCGCGGCGATCATCACGCCAAAATGATCGGGCGGGACGGGTTCGATCTGGGGTTGTTGGGGGGATCGGTTGGACACTGCAAAGCCTCTTTGACCATTTTACTCACGCTGCATTATAGCTGTTTTCGGCGCGGATGTGCTACCATGAGCCGCATGATTCATCTTCTGCTGAACGTTATGATTCGCATCTTGCTGATCTGTATGCTGGTGGTGTCTGCGGTGCTGGTGCTGCAACGTCAACCTGTGCCGGATTTGGTACAGCCCGGTTTCAGCGCCTGTGATCTGCCCTGTTGGGCGGGGGTGGTGCCGGGTGAAACCCGTTACGTCGATGCTGAAAAGACCATTACCGCCAATATCGACAACATACGACTTCAATTCCCCGACTTCTTAGCGGAGGTGCCCACCTCGCAGATTTTAGATGCGCGTGGGGAAGTGTTCGGAGCGGTGTTTGAGGATCGGGGCATGGTGGGTGGCGTGCGCCTGGATTTCCGGGTGCCGCTGTGGCAGCTTCTGGAGGTGGTCGGTACACCGATGTGTCTACAGGACTCGTTGATGGGGGCCGACATGCACACTTATTCGATTTACTGGCAAGTCGATGGCGGGTATGTGATGGGCATTGTGCTCATCCGCGAGGCGGCGGACTGGCGATTGGATCAGTCCACGGCCTCAGTTTTTATTTATGACGGATCAGATCCGTGTGTCGGTTCTTCCGCGTTTCCCTGGCAGGGTTTTGGCGGCTTTAATCCCCGGCGCATGCAATGAAATTCAGTCGGTGACTTTGTAGAGCATCTTTTCGTCAGGTTGATACGTCCCCTGCTCCAGACTGTAAAGCGGCATAATCTCCTGATAAACGCGTGCCCGTCGCTCGAACTTCAGGCCGAGTTTGCGAATCACAGCCTGCGAGGCTTTATTTTCCGGAACGACCACCGCGACGATATGAGCAAGATTGAGCGTCTCGAAGCCATAGCGCAGGGTCGCCTGAGCGGCTTCCGTCGCCAGTCCGCGCCGCCAGTAGGCGCGCGCCAGGGCGTAGGCCAATTCTACATTATGCTTGTTGTCCAACTGCTGTAAGCCACAATAGCCGATGAGTTCATCGGTGTCTTTGTCGATTACCGCCCACAGGCCATAACCGTTGTCCTCCCAGTGCTCGATGATGCCGCGCACAATAGCGGTGGCGCGTTGAGGTGGTACCGGCTTGCCCCCCGGTAAAAATTCCATCACACGGGCATCGGCCAGAATTGCCGCATAATAGGCGTCGGCATCCGCCGGGGTAAACGGACGCAGCAGTAAATGTTCAGTTTCAATGATTGCCATGTTCTACCTCGTTATGGATCACAAATAGTGCATCATTTGGCACGAAATCTGCCTTTTCCACGCGATAAAGCACCAGCGTCAGACTATGATACTGATCGGTAATGCCCTGATGCTGCATACCGATTTTCTGCATGACACGCTGCGAAGGGATGTTGTCGGGATACGCCACCGCCAGCAGATAATCGCTTCCGCCATGCTCGAAGCCATAGCGCAGGCTGGCGTAGGCGGCCTCGGTGGCGTATCCCTGCCCCCAGAATGGTTTGCCAAAGGCATAGGCGATTTCGATCTCATCGTTTCTGGAAATATTTATCAGCCCGCATTGACCCATAAATGCGCCATCGGCTTTGCGCTCCACCGCCCAGATAGTGAACGGATGCGTCTCAGCATAGCGGATAAATCCGGCAATAATCTGCGCGGTTTCGTCACGGGTTTTCACCGAGCCATTGCCGATAAAGCGCATAGCTTCGAGGTTACCATAGACCAGATTAAGATGTTCATCCACGTCT
Source organism: Aggregatilineales bacterium (assembly GCA_038258185.1). Classification (GTDB taxonomy): domain Bacteria; phylum Chloroflexota; class Anaerolineae; order Aggregatilineales; family Phototrophicaceae; genus JAIOHN01. The sequence goes on from JBBSQD010000020.1 coordinate 21,834, forward strand.
TCTGGCTGGAACATACGCAGCTTTAAGCGTTCGGTTTCAATCCACATCAGCGGTCATAACTCCCATCATTAAAGATATTGGTGGGATGGCAACCGCGATTGGCGTTTTTGGCTTCGATTTCAAGGCTGCGGAAATTGTTGAATTGGCCGGTATCCGGCGGATAGCTGACCACTTCAGCCCAACCCTGCCGCACCATCTCGGCATTGATAAAGACATTCCCGACATAAATATAACGCAGCAGCCGATCATAGCGATCGGTATTGCTGACATCTTTGACCAGTGTCACCGTTTTTCCTTCGACCAGTGCGCGATTGGCATTGGCGGCGTCCTGATAGCAGACTTCATCGCGCTCCGGCGTATTCACGCCCACATAACGGACGCGGACTGTTTGACCATTCAGCAGCACATCAATCGTATCGCCATCAATGATCCGGCTGACGGTGGCGGTTTCTCCGCTGGGGGCACTGCCGCCATTATTATTATTGCCGCCGCTATTGCCATCGACAGGCACCGGCTCGAAACCAAATGTGCACCCTGTCAGCAGCAGGCCGCAGAGCAGGCTCAGAATAAGCTTAGGCATAAATCCTCGTTTCGGTGAAAATGCCCCTTCATTATACTGGAACTTATGATCTTCATACCCCTTTCTTACGGTCATCTGCGATAATAAAAGGGCTGGTAAAGTGCCAGTTTAGTAAGGAGATTTTACTGTGAATTACAACCCTCCACAGAGTAATATCAGCGAAATGCTTGACCACGAAATTGCCGAGCGTGTCGATTATGTCCGGGGTTTGCAGGATCGCATTGGTTCGTTGACAGATAAGATTCAACAAGCCAAAGATGAACTGCGTGAACTGCTGGAACAACGCGGCGAAAGCTGGTCTGATACCGAAGGCTATGCACGCCTGACCAGTGAAGGTGTGCGCCGCAGTTATGACAGCAAAGCCCTCGATGAGCTGATCATCACGGAGCCGCTGCGTTATGGCTGGCTGAAGGATTATCGCCGAGAATCACAGGTACGCGGTGGCGTACAGATCAAGTAAGTAAGTTCTAACCGGGTGAAAGCCCGGTTTTTGATTCCACGCCGCGCAAATTCCTTTTTCGTCCTATAAATAACGTGAGTTCTGGTTAACGCATCTCTGCAGGCAAGAGTAGGAAGGTGGTCGCTGGTTGCTGGCCCAAACGCAAAGATGCCCAAATGAATGGGCATCTCTCAAAGCAGGTTTTACTGTAAGGCATTTGGATTTAGGGAATGCAGGTTTGTACCCCTGAATCACTGTTATGGCAAACTGCTCCATGCCAGCCATCACCGTCTTCATACCAAGCCGAAATACTAAAAGGTCCCACATCAACACTGCAACCAGAAATACCGCCGCCGGACGAACAATGCCCTTCCGTGGCGCCATCATCGGGTGTACTGCCCAGATCATCTGGATTGGGGAAAGTCGGTGAATCCCAGATCAACAGGGAAGCCGGACGCGCCTCAGGATCAGGTTCTGCAGGCTCTACAGGAGAGTCCAGCAATACCTGGTCAATCCCTAATTCAATTCCGTAAATTACCGTATCACAGGGATCGGATTGATGATAGGCAGCCAGGCCGATTTGCTTCATATTATTCGCTGACTTTTGACGAGCCGCAGCTTCGCGTGCGGCTTGAACGGCTGGCAGCAGTAAAGCTGTTGGGCAGGCTTCTTCATCAGGGAATGTGAGAATTGTGCCTGTACAGCGCTCGGTCTTCGTATCACAAACCACGCTCATCTGACCAAGCCGACCTGAACCATCATCAATCGTATGCTTACAGGCAACATAGCCGTAATCAGGGTGATAGAAGCACAGCCCCAGGCTTTGTGGATTGATGGGATCGCTGCTTTGGTCAGCCGCTGGATCTACCACACCATCAGGGTGTGGGTCACAGATGATTGCCCCATAATCAGCATGATACAGGCACATAGCGAAACCATCAGGGCCTTCAAATAAGGGCGTTCCCTCGTCATTGCTATTCCCATCAGTCGCTGACGAAATCAGCACATCCTTCAGTTTATATTTAAGTGCTGCGTCATCTTCAGGCGGTGCCGTTAAGTCCAGGCTGAAGTCAAGCGGCAACGGGACGACCACCATAATCTCAAGGATGTCATCACATTCTGCTGTTTTGCGCATGGTAGTGGAAAACGCATATCCGGACCATTGTTCGGCATTCACGCCCTCAACCCGATACCACAGGCCTTCTGAATTCTGGATACCGTACCAGATAACGAATTGATCCTGTGGGCTGATCACCGTCAGAATCTCGGCAGTCAGTGAAGGTTCAGCGCGCAGATTAACGCCCTCACTTGTCGCGGTTGCGACATAGCAAAGATTTGAATTCTGTGGCAAAGCGGGCAGCGAAGTGATATCTTCGGGGCCAGCAGGCGTTACCGTTGGCGGGATACTGCCCCCTGTGGTCGACACCGGGCAGCCATTGTTGGCACTGTGACCACCTTCAGTCGGGCAGGCATCCACATCGTCGGCTGTACCATCGCCATCACTATCAACCGGCCCATTGTTCGGTGGATTCGGGTCGGATTGTCCGCCACCGGGGTTGTCATCCGGGCAAGGGATAATACCACCCGCCGCATCACGGCAGACCGGATCACCTGATTGGGCAGATGCCGTCATAGGCATCAAAAGGCCAGCACAACAGGCAAGCAAAATAACGAAATAATAAACATTGGAAAATCGCACGGTGTTCCTTTCAGGACAGTGTACTATAGTGAATAAAATGCTTAGTATCAGCATAATGCACATAGCGTGAATTGAGCGTTAATGAAAATCGTCATAATAACGAGCCGATTATGTCAGGATTGCAGATAATCAGCTTGGACGGCAACGACAGGCAAAAAGCCTTGAGCATTTAGCAGAATTTCTGGCGCCAGATCGACATACGCGCCATCGCAGTCCTGTCAACTTCATGGTGCATGGGGCTGCTGGGCTGCTCGCTTACTGCTTTCCGCCCAAAAAAACCGTCTCTCTGCCTCTACAAAGCCCTGTCCCTTGCTCTCTTATCCATATCTGAGGTTAAATAGATAGATTATGTGCGCTGAGAACAGTGTGCAGCCAGTGATTAAGCGTCAGGTACATGAGGGCTGAAGGGTGTAGAATAACAGTTCGCCTCGATTCAGGCGCGAAAGGATACGATCTATGAAACGGTATGCGGTTCTGACACCTTTACACTGGCTGGCGATGGCGGTCTGGGGCGTATTTGTCCTGCTGCTGACCACGCTGCCGGGGAATGTGCCACTGGTCAAAGAGCTGGCGGATGCCATCGGTGGCACGGAAACATCCAGCGTGATGGGGCATTGCAGCCTGTTTGCTATTCTCACCCTGTTGAGCTGGCGCGCTCTGGCGGGCTGGTTTAACTGGCGCCATGCCCTCTTAATGGCGATGGCTGCTGCATTGCTGCTGGGGACGACCACCGAGTTATTCCAGTGGTTTGTCAGCAGCCGCACTTCGACTCTGATGGACTTGCTGGCGAACTGGCTCGGCGTATTTGTCAGCGCGTTTTCGATCACCTATCTTGCCTCTGCTGAACGACATTAAAGGACTGCTTATGCGTTTCTGGCTGGCTTGCCTGCTGATTTTTGTCACAAGTGCGTGTAACCTGACGAGCATGTCTGAGGGGATTGTGGTGACTGCTACGGATACGTCTCCGCAAGTAACTATGAGTCCGTCGGTGGTCGTTCCGCTGGGGACAGTGACCCGTGCGCTGGCCGCCACGCCGACTCAGTTTGGTGCAGGCGGCAACCTCAGCGCCGGCTGTGTCCCGCGCAGTGATTGGACAGCGACCTATACCATCGCGTCCGGCGACACGCTGGTGAGCATCGCCGATGAGGTCGGGATTACCTATACCGAACTGGCGCAGGGCAACTGCATCGACAATCCTGATAATATCGATGTGGGTCAGGCGTTGCGTGTGCCGCGACCGATTGGCTCCAGCGCGCCGCCTGTAGTGGGTGGAATCGGTACTGGCACCTATACCAATGCCACGCTGGGGATCGCGCTGGATTTACCTGCCAACTGGTCAGCGCAGGACAGCGGTTACATTACACTGAGCGGCCCCGATGGCAATCTGATCGAGATTATGTACAGTAACGCCGGTGAAGGCACGACTGCCGAAGAAGCAGTGCAGCAGTGCGAGAATTTCCGGGTTTGCCTGGGAGATCGCACCATCACCAATCGTCAGTCATTTACGCTGCCCAGCGGTATCAGCGGTATCTGGGTCGATTTCAGCGCAGATTTTAATGACGGTGATCCGGGGCCATCGGTGGCGGCTTTTATGGTCGTCAATACCCGCCAGTTGAGTATGCGCACTTTTAACGACCAGTCGATTTTTAACACCATCCTCAACAGCCTGCGCCCCATCTGACGCAAAATAAAAAGGCCGAGTCAATACGACCCGGCCTTTTTTGTTCGTTGCTTTAGCTGAAAGTCTAATTGAGCGTATGCGTCAGCGCATCTGAAGAACAGCCGACCCAGTTGATCCAGTAGGGCTTGCCTTCAAAATTAGTCGTGTTGATGTGATATTCACCGGTATCGAGCCAGTAGAGGCTGACACCTTCGGCTGATGCCAGCAGTTGGGTGCTTTCGGGTGAACCTTCGACCTGCGCCACGCTGATGATGCGGGTACCGTCGCCGGTTTCGGCGTCGATCTTGTAGACATCGATATTGCCATCGGCGCAGTAGACCGCGACTGGTGCCGCCACGTCTTTGCCCTGCTCATTGTTCAGGCGGCCATCCAGCAGGTTTGCGGCCAGCGGGCCAGCACCGTCTTCGCTGCTGCTGCAACTGATGCTGTAAGTGTTCTCTGGTTCCCCTAAATATTCCCATTCAATCTGGAGATTAAAGGTGGTGTCTCTGGGAAAAGTATAGCTGAGCACAGTCGGTGTAGTGAAACCACCGTTACCCACAGACTTACTTATATAATTTAACGTTGTGATCGCAACACCGTTACCAGCACCAGGCGCGGCGGTGACCACGATAGTGATCGTATCACCCTCAAGAGCGTGAACATTGTTAAAGAAGACATCGGTATCGCCGTTGCCTGACGCGTTGAGGGAGCATCCCTCGGCGGCGTAAATCGGGCTCGATGTTTGTGTCATGAGCATGACGGATAAGGCAAAAATAAAACCGAACAAAATGTGACGCAGTTTAAACATGTGACTTGATGACTCCTGTTAGATTGATTCTAAAACTGAAATATTGCAGTATGTTTATGCTAAATCATGTTTAAGCAGATTCGAGCTTAAGAGTGTGGCATTTACAAAAAATTCAGAAGTGGGGAAATGTGGGGATTGGCAGGGCTACAGATAATACAAAAAGGCCGGATCAGATTGACCCGGCCTTTGAGATTATTTCAGTTAAAAACGCTAGTTGAGGGCATGTGCCAGCGCATCTGAAGAACAGCCGACCCAGTTGATCCAGTAGGGCTTGCCTTCAAAATTAGTCGTGTTGATGTGATATTCACCGGTGTCCAGCCAGTAGAGGCTGACACCTTCGGCTGATGCCAGCAGTTGGGTGCTTTCGGGTGAACCTTCGACCTGTGCTACACTGATGATGCGGGTGCCATCACCGGTTTCGGCATCAATTTTGTAGATATCAATATTGCCATCGGCGCAGTAGACTGCCACAGGCGCGGCGACATCACGCTGCTGATCATCATTCAGGCGGCCATCCAGCAGATTTGCGGCCAGCGGGCCAGCACCATTTCTACTGCAACTGATCATGTAACCGTTCTGGGGAGAAGCAAATTGCCAATCAAGGTGAATATAGAATGTGGTTTCTGCGGTAAAGGTATAGCTGACCACATATGGATGCTTACTAGAAATGTGTGTCAAAAATGGTTCCATAAGTATAGATGAAAAATCACCAGGAGCGGCGGTCATGACAATGGTGACCGTGTCGCCTGCGGTAGCATAAATATTATCAAAGTCGACATTAGTACCCAGAGTAGTGCCTGAGACATTAATGGAACATCCCTCAGCCGCATACACCGGGGTAGTCGTTTGGGAAATAAGTATAACTGATAAGGCAAATATAAAACCGAAGAAAATATGACCCAGTTTGAACACGATATGACTTTCCGGGGATGATCCCCCACAAATTGAAATATGATATTGTATTGATCATAGATTGTACTTCCCTAACGAAACATTAAGTTCTTCAGATTCACAAAAAATTCAGCATTGGGAAACATAGGTCATTGATTGGCGCTACAGGAGGCTGTGAAGCAATACAAAAGCCGGATCAATACGATCCGGCTTTTTGTAAATTGCTTTAGCTGAAAGCCTAATTGTTGGTATGTGTCAGATCGTTGGATGAGCAACCGACCCAGTTGATCCAGTAGGGCTTGCCTTCAAAATTAGTCGTGTTGATGTGATATTCACCGGTATCGAGCCAGTAAAGGCTGACACCTTCGGCTGATGCCAGCAGTTGCGTGCTTTCGGGTGAACCTTCGACCTGTGCCACACTTATGATGCGGGTGCCATCGCCGGTTTCAGCGTCGATTTTGTAGATATCAATATTTCCATCGGCGCAGTAGACTGCCACCGGAGCGGCGACATCTTTGCCCTGCTCATTGTTCAGGCGGCCATCCAGCAGATTGCCAGCGAGAGGGCCAGCCTCGTCACTGCAATTGCTGTCGCCTACGATGTCACCAAAATACGTTGTGCTGGTAATACTTAATCCACCGGAGCCACCACCGAGATCGAAAGGAACATTCGGTATAGAGGCGAAAAGACTCAGAGTGCCGCTGGCACCGGGTTGTAAAGTCAGACTGACGGTAGGGCTCAGAGGCAGGCCAGTCGAGATGCTGCTAAAGAAAATAGTAGCCGTCGCAGGACTACCGGTAAAATTTTGTAACTGCACCTCAAAGGCGACGCAAATAGTATCGTCCGCCGCAGAGGCTGTACCGGCTATAGTGAAACTGGATGCTAACACCGCGATTAAAATAGCCACAATCCAGAACTTTTTGTAATACATTGACAACCCCTTATAGAGTTTTGTAGCAGAAGGTAATTTAGCAGAAGACTATTTATTATAAGATTCTTTTCTCATCTTTATAAGGCTTGTGATTCTGAAAATTCAGTAAAGGACTGGCGTTTTTTGCCAGTCTTTCGATTCAGACATTGGATAAAGTTTTAGTTGAGCGTATGCGTCAGCGCATCCGAAGAACAGCCGATCCAGTTGATCCAGTAGGGTTTGCCTTCAAAATTGGTCGTGTTGATGTGATATTCACCGGTATCGAGCCAGTAGAGGCTGACACCTTCGGCTGATGCCAGCAGTTGGGTGCTTTCGGGCGAACCTTCGACCTGCGCCACACGCATGATGCGGGTGCCGTCGCCGGTTTCCGCGTCGATTTTGTAAACATCGATATTGCCATCGGCGCAATAGACTGCCACAGGAGCCGCGACATCTTTGGATTGATCATTGTTGATGCGGCCATCCAGCAGATTGCCTGCGGGCGCGCCGTCTTCCTTATCGATACATTTAATGCGTACCAGGCTATCCCGTGCGGAGACTTCCCATGCCCCACCCCGACTCCATTCTAATGAGACATCCCAACTGCCGGGGCCGGGCAGAACCCAGGCAAAGGATTCTGGCTGAGTATCCGAAGAGAAATATTCAGCAGTGGGTAAACCGGGGCCAGTGCCATTCAACCGATAGCGGTTCACAGCAGGGGTATCAAATTTGACGGTTGCCAGCGCGTCACCTTCACAGGTAGCGGTAGCCGCCAGAACCGGATTTAATGTCTGAAAGCCTAAAAAGACGATGAGGCCAAATACCAACATAGGAACTATAAATTTGATGGGGCGCATATTTCTTGCCTTTATTCGATGAGGAAGAATAACTAATCTCCTTTGATCATATATGATTGTTTATTAGTAAGCTGTATAATCTGAACCTTCTTCACAAAAAATTCAGCATTGGGCTGACTCCCCAATCAAAAGGCCGGATCAGATTGACCCGGCCTTTGAGATTATTTCAGTTAAAAACGCTAGTTGAGGGTATGTGCCAGCGCATTGGATGAGCAGCCGACCCAGTTCACCCAGTAGGGGGTACCTTCAAAATAAGCATGAACCAAATGATTGCGCTACCAATGACTGCTGCCCAGGGGTGCACGCTCACGTCACAACAACTTGGGCTGACCAGAGCGCAGACTGGCGTAATGCTGCTTTTTCTCGATAGCTTCTTCCAGAATATCGCGGGCGGTCTGGTTGCCGCTGTCACTGACTGCACCCAGCATTTCCGCCAGTTCACTGACGCGCTGATCGCCTTCCAGCACGACCACCTCGGTACGGGCATGTTTGGTGTTCACATCTTTCTGGACACGGAAATGCCGGTCAGCAAAACCGGCCAACTGTGCCAGATGCGTCACCACCAGCACCTGATGATTACCTGCCAGTGACCACAGTTTCTCACCGACGACTGCGCCAACACGACCACCGATACCCTGATCAATTTCGTCGAAAATCAGCGTGGGAGTCTGGTCAGCCTGAGAAAGGACGCGCTTCAGACCGAGCATGATACGTGCCGTTTCACCACCGGAGGCGACTTTAGCCAGTGGTCGCAGCGGCTCACCGGGGTTGGCGCTCATCATAAACTCGACATTATCAATGCCGTTATGGTTGAACTTTACGCGACGGTCACCGACATAACAGCCATCGGGATCATCATCATAGACGATGGACACCTCAAATTTGGTGTTCTGCATGCGCAGGTCGGCTAACTCTCTGACCACACCTTCGCTCAGGCGCTGACCAAACTGCTGGCGCAGATTGCTGATTTTATGCCCCATCTCGCCAATGTAGCGCAGCAGCTTTTCTTCGCTGGCCCGCAGTTCGACCAGGCGTTCATCGCTGTTGTCGATCGATTCCAGTTCGTCCGCGGCTTTTTCGCCATACTCGATCACCGCTTCGATGGTCGGGCCAAAACGCCGTCGCAGCCGTGTGAGCACTTCCAGACGTTCCTCGACTTCATTGAGGCGATCCGGGTTATATTCCACCGATTCGCCATAATCCTGAATCATGACGGCCATATCCTGCGCCTGCTGGCTGAGGACATCGGCCATTTCGGATTGTTCAGTGAGGTCGGAGTCAATGTTGGAGAGTTTGCCCAACAGCACCGACACCTGCATCAACTGATCCACTGCGCTCATCTGACCGCTGCTGTCATCGTCGCCCACCAGCAGCATAAATGCTTCGCTGGTGAGAGTGGCGAGTTGTTCACTATTGGCTAACCGTGTACGTTCGGCGCGGAGTTCGTCCTCTTCGCCGGGTTCCAGTCGGGCGGCCTCAATTTCCTCGACGTCAGCCCGCAGCCGTTCAGCACGGCGTTTTAAGGCGGCTTCATCTTCCAGCAGCGACTTGATATCGCGGCGGACATTGAGGACTTTATCAACCAGCGAACCCATTGCCACGCGCATTTCCATCAGGTCAGCATAACGATCCAGCAGGTCAATGTGAGTGGATGATTTGAGCAGCGACAGATGATCGCTCTGCCCATGAACGTCGACGACGATCTCGCCGATTTCACGCAGTAAATCCGCGCTGACGGTTACGCCGTTTACGCGGGCGATTGACCGGCGACCATCGCGCACTTCCCGCGCCAGCGTGACAAAACTGGCATCATCGTCTTCGAGCAGGTCTTCACGGGTCAGCACATGCCGCACCATATCCTGAGCAAGTCCGTCCACCACGAAAACGCCTTCAATCAGGGCTTTATCCGTGCCAGCGCGCACAAAAGCACTGTCGGTTTTGCCCCCCAGCAGCAGCTCCAGCGCGTCAATCATGATGGATTTGCCCGCGCCGGTTTCGCCGGTAATGACATTAAAACCCGGCGCAAACGTCAGGTCAAGCGTATCGATAATCGCGAAATTTCGTATCCGCAGTTCTTCTAACATAAGAGTTTCGTTCCTGAGTCCTGCTCTTGCTTTAACCTATTTTTCAAAATCAGGTTCTGTTGTTGATTGCCTGGCTGTCAGGCATTAAAAATCACGCGAAAACGCTCGAAAACCACCGGCATTGTCTCTGACGGTGTGCGCCCAATCTGCTGGCAGACCCGCACAAAATAATTCTGATGGGCATTGCGCCAGTAAGCGAGCGTGCGGTCACCTTCGCCCTCGTCATGGGCAAACTGCGCATCGACCTCGTTAAACGGCTTAATGTTGATCTCGGTGGTTTCGATGATGCACAGTGGCTGTTCTTTCCCGTCTACAATCAGACTTAGCTCGCCCACATGCGGCAGTGGCTGTTCGCCTTCATACTCCCACTCCAGCGAAGCCGTGGCCGTTTTAATGCCCTGTTTCACTAGCTGACCCAATTCGTCCCTCATTTGGGGTGTGTCGCCAAAGCCCCAGGCGGTATAACTTTCGGATCGATGGGCATGCTCAGCCGACAGGGTATCCAGATACTGCTGCCAGTAGCGTTCTATGGCGGGATTGATGGTCATAGCACCTCTCGCTTTATTCGGTTTACAGGCGGGTAAAGCGTGTTTACCCGCCTGCGCGTATTTTCTCACAACACAACGTGATTATATCTTCATACGGAACCGACTATAAACGGCAAACGCGATCATCGCAATAAACAGGAGTACTGCCCAGTCGTTAAACAGGGCACTCAGCAGCAGGTCGAACGGAATACTTATCGACTCAGGCTGTACGCCATTCGCGGCAGCAATCGCGCCAATGCGACTCTGAAATGCCAGATAAATCTGGATGAGCGCACCGGCCAGACCGCCACCGATGGCGCTGACGGCGGCCACTGTGCCGGACTGTCGGCCACGACGGCGCTGTGTTGCCCTGACCACCGCCTCACTGATCGCACCGCCAGCGGGCAAACCGAGTAACAACACCAGAAACAGCGGCAGGCTGATCGCACCGATAATAGCTGCGGCCAGTGCGGATAGTCCGGTGGTCACCCCGGCCAGAATCAGATAATCGTTTTGGCCCGCATTGAAGAAGCGGTCATCATGCTGGCGTACACACTGCTTGCAGCGATAGCCAACCGGAGTCGGCACCGCGCATTCAGTGCACATATAACGGTCACATTTGTTGCAGCGCAGGCCAGTCTCGCGGTCTGGATGGATTGCGCAGTAGGTGGTATCTTCAGCTGCCCCGGCTGATTGTAATGGCAAGTCGGACATGTAGGGTTCCTCATAGGTCTATAAACGAGTGAGACCAGCGTATCTGATGTAAATAATGCTAACCTCTCACTGTAATCATAAACCAGCCTGTCTTATAGCTTTATTAACAGTTACGGGCTTTTTATCCATTTCTAAGCTCCGTCTGTAAGATCATTCTCTGGTGCTCGCTTGGGGCGTGTGGTGCGTGGCTCCAGGCGATCTAATAACGAACGATAGAAGTAATTCTTCTCACGCATGCGCACAAAACGGCTGGAATATTCGCTGGCGGTGACGCGCACGCAATCGCCGGGGCGTAAGTCCTCGATAGTGCGGCCATCGACTGTCAGCACAACTTCGGTATGAATATCCGCCGCCGGGATGACATCAACGGTCGAACCCTGCGAAATCACAATCGGGCGATCCATACTCAGATGCGGTGCGACTGGCACAATCAGAATATTCAGCAGTTCCGGCGGCAGAATCGGCCCGCCACAGGCCAGCGCATAAGCGGTTGAGCCGGTAGGGGTTGCGACAATCAGCGCATCCGCGTTATAGGTCGTTGTCCAGCCCTGATCAATATACATCTCCAGGCGGACGGTGCGCGTCACGATCCCGCGGCTGATGACCACATCATTTAGTGCATCTTCACTGGCGATCACTTTATCGTCGCGCAGGACCTGGGCATGCACCATCATGCGCGTTTCAATCCAGTAGGCCCCACTCAGCAGGGGAACAAGATATTGCTCCCAGGCTTCGGGCGCGTGGATTTCTGTCAAAAAACCCAGCAACCCCATATTAACCCCCAGCACCGGGATGTTGTGGGGCGCACAGACGCGTGCGGCGCGCAGCATCGCGCCGTCACCGCCGATAGCGATCACCATATCGACCGGTTGATCGAGCATATCAATATCCTGCTCGTTCCAGATGGTATGCAGCCAGGTCTGAATGCCTTTTTCCTCTAAAGTCTGGGCGATACGCTTCGCAACGGGTGCGGTTTGTGGGCGAAGCGGGTGGGCAAGTACACCGATACGTTCTAGTTTTGTCAACACAATGCTCCTGAACACGGTTTATTATAATCGGTGCCATACCTGGCTTCAAATATAGCACAAAAGTTCTGTGATGTCGCCAGTCAGAATCCGACTGATGCGCCAAAGTTTATAAACTAAAACCCTCCTACTCAGATGCGGTGGCCTATCCTGATTTGTATGAGCAACAGATGAGCAGAAATGTTGCTTCATTTACCTGCTGCTCAGGATGGTTAACGATTTAACGGTTGCTTAAACGGAGTCGTTGACTCTCTTAACACAGAGAGCCGACTTTATTAATAATCCCCGGCTACTATGCTACACGGAAGTGAAAATAAAACCTGACATCACTTTCAAAACATTACCGCTTTATATTTTAGGAGATTTCCACAATGATGAAAGCTCGTTCCGTTGTTATTTTGATCAGCCTGCTGCTGCTGGTCGCCATGCCTTTTAGTGGTGCCCTTGCTCAGGATGGCACGATTGTTGACGTAGCTGCTGGTAACGAAGATTTCTCGACCCTGGTAAGCCTGGTTCAGGCTGCTGGCCTGGCCGAAACCCTGAGTGGCGAAGGCCCCTTCACCGTTTTCGCCCCCACCAACGAAGCTTTTGCATCCCTGCCTGCTGCTGTTGTTGATTACCTGGGCAGCCACCCGGAAGTTCTGACCCGTGTGCTGACCTACCACGTCGTCCCTGGTACCGTGATGGCTGCTGATGTCAGCACCATGATGGCCGCCACCGTCGAAGGCAGCGAACTGAATATTGTGGTTGATGATATGGGCGTGCATGTGGATAACGCCACAGTCACCGCCACCGATATTGTCGCCAGCAATGGTGTGATCCACGTGATTGACAGCGTGCTGGTCCCGCCGGTTGAGCTGGATATGATTATCCCTGCTGATGTTTCCGGCGACATTGTCACCGCGGGTAGCTCCACCGTGGCCCCGGCCAGCGTGGCGATGGTTGATCAGTTCGCAAGCGAAGGTTATGCTGGCGAAATTACTGTCGACAGCATTGGCTCTGGCGCTGGTCTGGAACGCTTCTGCGAAACTGGCGAAACTGATGTTGCCAACGCCAGTCGCGCGATCAACGAAGGCGAAATTGCCTCCTGCGCCGCGCTGACCCCGGCTCGTACCCCGATTGAGTTCCGTGTCGGCACAGATGCGCTGGCGATTGTGGTCAACCCGGCCAATGACTTCGCCACTGATGTGACCTTCGAACAGCTTTCCGCCATCTTCAGCACCGCTGAAACCTGGGCTGATGTGGACCCGAGCTGGCCGGCAGAACCCATTCTGCGCTTCATCCCCGGCACCGACAGCGGCACCTTTGACTACTTCGTGGAAGAAATCTTTGACGAAGATGAAGGCCCGATCCTGTCTGCCAGCAACACCCAGGCCAGCGAAGACGACAATGTGTTGCTGGAAGGCGTTGCTAACAATGAATACGCCATCGGCTTCTTCGGTTATGCTTACTACAGCCAGAATCAGGATGAACTGAATATTCTGAGCGTGGACGGTGTGGAGCCGATTACCGCCAATGTCGATAACAACACCTACCCGCTGGCCCGTCCGCTGTTCATCTACAGCGACGCTGGCATCATTGCCGAGAAGCCGCAGGTCGGTCAGTTCATCAGCTACTACCTGACCAACGCCGATGCCATCATGGAACAGGTGGGTTACTTCGCCGCCAATCCTTACGCCGAACGTCTGGCTAAAATCCAGATCCTGGCCGCCATCAGCGCCGCGATGATGTAGTCTGCTCCAAAAGTTTAAGTAATTCCCTATAGGAGAGGTGAGGCCCAGCCTCCCTCTCCTTATGTATATTAATAAATTAGTGCATATGTGATTAATGAGCAAAGATTTAACAGTACCTCCCTAGATACTTAATGCCGATCTCAGTTATCATTTATCCGGCATCGTTTACTAACAAGGAACACCTGATGGAAACACGAATTGATGCGGCACAACCGTCCATGCCAGTCAGCGAATCGCTGATACGCGCGAAAGAAGAAGTGCCAAATCTAAAGCGAAAAACCCGTTTCGGCGAAGAAATTATCCGCTATATCTTATTGCTGTGCGGCGTAATTTCGATTTTCACGACCATCGGCATTGTGGTGGTATTAGGGCGCGAAACCAGTCTGTTTTTTCAATCACGCGCATGGCTGCTGGCCAAAGCCCCGGTGGCGGCGGAAGAAGCCAGCGCACAACTGGATGAGTCGATTTCCCCTGACGAAACGGTGATTTCGCTCAGCTTTGAGGGGGATCGTATCCCGTTTAATAATCGCCATTTTATCCAGATTGGCGAGGAAACCATGCAGGTGACTGATCGCGGTCGGCGCACGGTGACGGTACTGCGCGGTCAGGATGGCAGTATTGCCAGCGTCCACACCCCTGATGAAGCCGTCTACGGTATGACCGAAGTCCAGATTAAGCCGCTGGAGGCGATTGCCACGGATGCGACCACCATCACCTTACCCGAGAGTTTCGGGCGTGAATTTGAAGCCGAAGATCTTATTCAGGTGGATCTTGAAGTCATGCGCGTGATTGGCGTGGCAGGCGATACGATCAGCGTCGAGCGCGGTTATGAAGGCACCACAATTGCCGAACACGACCCCAGCCATACCATTGAGCTGGCAAAGAAAGTCTCCATCGTTGAGTTTGTGACCGGCACGGAATGGCAGCCCCAGATCGGTCAATTCGGTATCTGGCCGCTGTTGCTCTCGACATTGCTGACCAGTCTGGTGGGTATGCTGGTGGCGATCCCGCTGGGCCTGGGTGCCGCCATTTACCTCAGCGAATATGCGCCGCGCCGGGTGCGTAATATCCTCAAGCCGGTGCTGGAAATTCTGGCCGGTGTGCCCACTGTGGTATTTGGGTTTTTCGCACTGACCTTTGTCACGCCTTCATTGCAGTCTTTCTTTGGCCCAGACGTACAGTTCTATAACATGCTGTCGGCAGGTCTGGTGCTGGGTATTCTGCTGGTGCCACTGATCAGCTCGATCAGCGAGGACGCCATCAACGCCGTACCGCGTGCCTTGCGGGAAGCGTCTTATGGACTGGGTGCGACCCGGCAGGAAACGACGGTCAAAGTGGTGCTGCCTGCGGCTATTTCCGGCATTTTAGCAGCGATCATTCTGGCGACATCGCGCGCGGTGGGTGAAACCATGATTGTCGCTATTGCGGCAGGCTCCGGCCCCAAATTTACCTTCAACGTGTTTGAAGGTGCCGAAACGATGACCGGTCATATCGTCCGCATCAGCGGTGGTGACCTGAGCTATAACTCGATTGACTATAACAGTGTGTTTGCCATCGGCATGATGCTGTTTCTGCTGACGCTGGTCTTAAATCTGATCAGCACGTTTGTATCAAGCCGTTTGCGGGAGAAATATTAATGGGCAACTTTATCGAAGACGGTGTCTACAGCAGCATCGTGGCGTCGCGGCATCGTCGCGGCAATATTATGCGTATGCTGTATCTGACCTCGCTGTTATTTGCTATTTTAGCGCTGGTCGCTCTGCTGTATAACATCGTCAATGAGGCGGTTGGTCTGGTGGCAATCACCTATACCGTGCAGCCCGAAGAAGTCTCTGACCGGCCTTTGGAAGAACTGAACGCGGAAGAACTGGCCGCGATTCTGCTGGTCAACCAGCCGCGTCAATTGCTGGTGACGGTGCGCGATGAATTAAGCGCGGTAGCCACGGATCAGTTTACCAAGATACCACTGTCGCTGGCGATTAACGGTCAGGTGCCGGACACGCTGGCGGAGAAGCTGATTACCGAAATTCAACCCGAAGATATGGCGCAGATTCTGGCGCTGAATCTGTCGGCGGATCGCCTGCTTCAGATTGTCGATCAGCGTGTGCTGGTGGAGACGATTGCCAAAAGCTGGACACTAATGGACAGCCTGTTCAACCGCGCTGCCATCGAAACCGAAGCGGAAGACAGTTATCCGCTGGCCGACCTGCAATGGCGCTCGTGGGTGAACAGCGATTTTGTCAGTTCGCCCCTGTCCGCGACTGCTGGTTTTACAGGTGTCTTACCCGCACTACTCGGCTCGGTCTGGTTGCTGACGATGACCGCCATGGTCGCTTTTCCGCTGGGTGTGGGCGCGGCCATTTATCTGGAAGAATATGCCAGCAACTCGTGGCTGAATAAAATCATCGAGATCAATATCCGCAACCTGGCGGGTGTCCCGTCGATTATTTACGGTATGCTCGGTCTGGCGATTTTTGTGCGTGTGCTGGTGCCTTTTACCAGCGGCGCCTGTATGGGGTCACTTGAAGGTTATTTCACGTTACAACCCCTTTTAAGCGGCCAGTGCTTTGATGGCAATTATCTGCAAGGCGCGACCGGTCGTACGATTATTTCTGGTGCGCTGACATTGGCGTTGCTGATTTTGCCGATCATTATTGTTAATGCACAGGAAGCGCTGCGCGCCGTGCCAACTCCCATCCGCGAGGCCAGTTATGGCCTGGGTGCGACCCAATGGCAGACGATTTCGCGGCAGGTATTACCCGCGGCTGTCCCCGGCATTCTGACCGGCACCATTCTGGCGATGTCCCGTGCAGTGGGCGAAACCGCGCCATTGGTGGTTATCGGCGCGGCGACCTTTATCACCGTTAACCCCAATGGCCCCTTCTCGCGTTTTTCCGCGCTGCCGAATGTAATTTATTTCTGGACGAGCCAACCCGACGATCAATTTCGCAATGCAGCTGCCGCAGCCATTCTCGTGCTGCTGCTGGTGCTGCTCACCATGAATTCGGCAGCCATCCTATTGCGTAACCGTGCTTCAAACAGGAGAATGAGTTAAATGACCCAGAATGGTAATGCAAATTACACACTGGAAACCCGCAGCATTGATATTTTTTACGGCAGTTATCGTGCTGTGCATGATGTCAGCATGGGGATTGAACATAATAAAATCACGGCATTTATCGGGCCGTCGGGTTGTGGTAAGAGTACCGTTCTGCGCGCGTTCAACCGCATGAATGACCTGGTGCCGGGTGCGCGGGTTGAGGGTGAAGTCATTTTCCGTGGACAGAATCTGTATGGCGCTGATGTGGACGCGGTGGAAGTGCGCCGACGCATCGGCATGGTGTTCCAGAAGCCAAATCCCTTCCCCAAAAGCATCTATGACAACGTGGCCTATGGGCCGCGAGTGCTGGGTGTGCGCAATAAGAAAACCCTCGACGATATTGTCGAAAACAGCCTGCGTGGCGCGGCGCTGTGGGATGAAGTCAAGAACGATCTGAAGAAATCCGGGCTGGCGCTGTCTGGTGGACAGCAGCAGCGTCTGTGCATCGCGCGGACAATCGCGGTGGAGCCGGAAGTGATTCTGATGGACGAACCCTGCTCTGCGCTGGACCCGATTGCGACCCAGCGTATTGAGGAACTGATGCGTGAACTGGTGAAAACCTACACCATCATCATTGTGACGCACAATATGCAGCAGGCCGTCCGCGTGTCGGACTATACGGCGTTCTATAACATCCGCAAAGAGGATATTGATCACAAGGAAATCCGCTGGGGGGAATTGATCGAGTTTGGGCCGACCAAACAGCTTTTCGAAAACCCACAGCAGGAAGAAACTGCGGATTATATCTCTGGCCGCTTTGGTTGATTGGTTGGGGTAATCTAATTATCCCTCACCCTAAATCCCTCTCCCACAAGGGGCGAGGGACTTTGAAACCGTCTTTCTCCCTTCGCCCCATGCGGGAGAAGGGCAGGGGTTGAGGGGTGTATTAATACAAATCCGGTCGGCGGTCATCAAAGACCGGGATGCGCTGACGGACTTCATCGACCAGATCCAGCTCAATCTCTGCGGTCAGCAGCATGGGACTATCCCCACCTTCGATGACAATTTTGCCCCACGGATCGACAATCATCGAATGACCGCCAAAAACGGTGTCGCCCGTTTCCTCGACCGCGTTGGTTGCCACGATATAACACTGATTTTCAATCGCACGTGCTTGCAGCAGCGTCCGCCAATGCTCGACACGCACAGCCGGCCATTCCGCCGAAATAATGATCATCTTCGCGCCTTCAACGGCGTACTGTCGGAATAATTCCGGGAAGCGCAGATCATAGCAGATGGCTAATCCGGTATTGCCCCAGGGCAGATCAATCGTCAGCGGGGCGGAACCAGCCTGGAGCCACTTGTCTTCGTCCATCAGGCGAAAGAGATGGATTTTGCGGTAGACGCCCATCATGCGGCCATTGGGCGCGAAAAAGGCCGCGCTGTTGGTCACCTCGACACCGCGCTTTTCCAGAATCGAGCCGACGATGCTCAGTTTGTTCTGTTGGGCGATGGTCGTGACCTGGGTGAACATACCCGTATTGAGCGTGTTCGCCAGTTCTTTACTCTGGTCGAGCGCGTAGCCCGTTGACCATAATTCAGGCAGCACCAGCAGGTGCGACCCGCGCCGTCCGGCCTCCACCGCCAACTGCTGCATGGTATTCAGATTTTTGCGGACATCACCCAGCTTGATATTCATCTGGGCGAGACTAATGTTTAATTTTGCCACACTGCTTATCCCTTAAACCACAACCGCCTGCCACTCATTA
>JBBSQD010000021.1:0-40409 GCA_038258185.1 Aggregatilineales bacterium
CATATGAGCAGCGACAATCTTGCACGCGAGTTTGGCCCTAAATAAATATAGCGGCTCTGCCACTGGAACGAGCGAATCTCCGGTGCACCGCTGATGATCGTAGAAAGGCCACTCTCGTTCGGCTTGCCAATCGCCACCGTCCAGTTGATGATGTGCGTTTGCCCGTCCGCTGGAATCATGCTATCTGGCAGCAGCATTGTAGTCGACTCGGTAATGTCATTAAAACTCTGGTTGGTCTGCGTATCCGTAATCTGCACCAGATACACTTCGCCTTGCTGTAACACCCCCGCACCCACCCATTCCAGTCGAAAGACACCAGCCGGCACAATCGCGCCCTGCGGCGGTGATACCACACGCGGCGCGGCATAGGTCGGCGTTGGCGTAGGGGTTTCACTACCCGATGGTGTCGGTGACAAAGTTGGAGTCGGGGTCGGCGCCGGTATGCGCACCAGCTGACCAGAGCGAATCAGCGGGTTACAATTTGGCCCACCACTGGGAATGCTGAAATTACAACCAAAGAAGGCAATATCGGGATTTAGCCGTGCCAGAACTTCCAGCGTCGTGCCATTGATCGAGGCGATATCGACCAGCGTCTGACCTTCCTCAATCGTCACGTCCATCAGGCTGGCATCAGCGCCCATTCCGGTCAGTTCATCGGTCGGCGCGACCGCCTGTGCAGCCAGTGAGTCAATAAATGTGGTCGGAGTCAATTCCATTCCATCCGGGGTAGCCGTGGCCGTCTGGCGCGGAACCAGCACGACCGAACCCGGCCCCGGTAAAGAGTCGGCATTCGGGATATTTTCGTTCAGGGCAACCACTTCAGGGATGACATTGAAATCGCGATAACCGAACTGCTGGATAATAAACAGCAGCGTATCCCCATCCTGAATCGTATATTCATACGGCCCTTCGGTCGCTGTCGGGGCTGGTGGCATCGTGGGCGGCCCGGGAGTAGCTGTTTCAGTTGGCGGCTCTAATAATAAGCCTTCCTCAACTGTGGGCGTAGGGCTTAATGTCGGTGTCGGGCTTACCGTGGGGCTGGACTCTGTGGGTATAGTCGTCAGCGGCACTTCTTCCAGTGTCGGGGTCGCATCACCCTGCGGCGCGGGAACAAAATTGCAGGCGGCCAACAGGCACACCACACCCAGCATCACGGCGATTCTTTTGGCTATCATCATGCTCCACTACTTTCCGTCGCCACCCAGTTCAGTGCTTCCCACTCAAAAGATAGCGCATTCGTTGTGAAATAGGGTTCATCAGGACGATCCACATCAATCACCTTGACGGTCCACTCATAGATGTGGCGGCGCTCAATATTGCCCTGCCACACTTTAGGGACGATAAAAAACAAAGCGTTGGTATCATCAGAATACGTCAGGCCGCTGGTGACATCTTTCACCGTGACGCGATACACCTGCCCCTGCCCCAATGTACCTGAAGCCACCCAGCGCAGCGTCACCAGATCATCACGCTGAAACAATGTTCGATCCCCGGGGCTAATCGCGCTAGGGGCATTAAATGTCGCAGTCGGCGTGGGCGTGGGTGTCTCACTACCCGATGGCGTGGGTGATAAAGTGGGCGTGGGTGTCGGGGCTGGCACACGAATCCGCTGCCCTTCAAATATACTCACAACACACTGCTCTCCACCCGTTTCAAGCCCAAAATCACACTGGGAAAAAGTAATTTCCGGGTTCAGTTCCGATAAAATTTTGATATCCGCACCGTACTCATAGGCCACAATAATGATGTTTTCATCTCTCGTGACAGTATGCCACGCAACACCGGGCTGAAGCGTCGGGGTCGGCGGCACAGGCAAGCCAGAAAGCGGATTAGTCGGCACAGCCGCTACCGATATGGCCGTTTCACCGTCAGCACCTGCCTCGGCGGTGGCTTCGCTGCCATCCCCCTCAGACTGTTCCTCAGGGCCGGGTGTTGGTGTGGGCCAGGGGATTTCGAGTATCTGACCGCTGCGAATCACTTCCGGCGCATCCAGTCCATTGATCTCCAGCACTTCATCAATCACCGCCAGATCCCGATGACCACAGCGCTGCACCATCGCAATCAGGCTATCCCCCGCCAGAACTTCCTGCATACACGGGCCCGGTGTTTCGGTGGGCGCAGGAGTCTCGGTAAGAGTGGGCGCAATCGTCACAGTGTTGAGGACAATCGTCGGGCGGACGGTATTGGTCGCCAACGGTTGCACCTCTACGGGCATCTCGCCACTGGGGGTTGCGGTCATCGGGCTGAACATCATATTATAAAAGCCCGATCCCAGCATAAATACAATACCTGCACAACTTAACAGAGCGATAAATGTCAACACACCCAGAATATAAGTGCCGCCACGCCAGTTAAGATTGCTTTCAAATAAGTCAGTTTCGCCATACTGCTGGTCATACTCCGACACGGACTTGGGACGGGTTTTCTCGTTCTCATCCCCATTCGTGATCTGTGGCACAGCCCGCAGCGATGCACCACACGCGCTGCACATCGCCGCGTTCTGGTGCGCTGGGGTACCACAAATTGGGCAAATCTTATGGGTCAAATGAACACAGCCTCGATGCTTTACGGATAAACGTGCGCCGTAATTATACCTGTCCAGTTCTCACGTGCGAGGGTCGTATTTGGAGCAGACAGCCCTCAGTGGGAGGGCTGTTCAGGGTTTTTCAGGGGAATAGCTTAATCGTATTGGCGTGGGTCAAGTGCGTCCCGCAGCCCATCACCCACAAAATTAAAGCCCAGAACGGTAATCATAATCGCCAGGCCGGGGAAAATAGCATACCACCACGCGTTGGTGGTGTAATTACGCCCGGTATCAATCATACTGCCCCAGCTTGGATTCGGAATTTCGACGCCTAAACCCAGAAAACTCAGACCGGACTCGGCCAGAATCACACCCGCCACGCCTAACGAAGCCAGCACGATAATCGGCGCGATACCATTGGGCATAATATGGCGCCACATAATACCCGGTGCCCGTGCGCCAATTGCCCGCGCCGCAGTCACATAATCCAGCTCTTTTAAGACCAGCACCTGACTCCGCATCATGCGGGCGACAGAAGCCCAGCCGATAAAACCCAGCGACAGAAAAATACTCTGTTTACTTGGTTCCATAATCGACACCCAGACAATGAGAAAAACCAGACTGGGCAGCGCGAATAACGCATCGGTCAGGCGCATGATGAAATCATCCACCAGGCCACCATACCAGCCGGAAATCAGGCCCATCACAATGCCAATTGAAATCGAAATTCCCTGGGCAATAAACGCGACTTCCAGCGAGATGCGCGCGCCATATAACAAGCGACTAAAAATATCCCGCCCAAATTCGTCTGTTCCCAGCAAATACTGACTGCCCGGCGGTTGCAGACGATCCCGTGCGTTGGTCGCATTCGGGTCATAAGGCGAAATATTTGGGCCAAAAACCGCCACAAAAATCATCAGCACAACAATAATCAGGCCAGCTAATGCGATTTTATTCCGCAAAAATGCCCGTACAAACCGCCGCTGCGATGTACTGCCCACTTCCGCCAGACTCACCACGGCTGGATCTGGATTATTTTTCTTTTCCTGTGCAGAAATCGTCACCAGTTAACTCCCGTTATGAGTAGCGAATACGCGGATCTACCACCGCGTAAATCAGATCCGTCACCAGGTTCACGACCAGCACAATGATCGCGCCGTAAATCAGAATGCCCATAATCACCGGTGTGTCACGGGTCTGGATGGCTGGCAGAATCGCCCTGCCCAATCCCGGCCAATTGAAGATCGTCTCGGTCAGCAGAGAGCCGGTCATCAAACCGCTGATCTGGATACCGATCACTGTAATCACTGGGATCAACGCATTGCGCAGATGATGCTGCAACAAAACCGTATAACGCGGCAGCCCTTTTGAATGCGCCGTTTTGAGGTAATCCATCCCACGCACTTCCAGCATCGAGGCGCGCGTAATCCGCGTGATTACCGCGGCCAGACTTGTGCCCAAAACCAGTGATGGCAACACCATATAGATGATCTGTCCGTCGCCATAACCCGCGACCGGAAACAGCGCAATGCCTGTTTTGGACTGCGTGAGAAACAACTGCGCCAGCAATCCCTGCCAGAAAACCGGCATCGACAGGCCGATCAGCGCAACAAATACCACCGCGTGATCAACCCATGAGTACTGCTTCAGCGCAGAGATAACGCCGGTTGGAATGCCAATCAACAGCGACACGAACATCCCACCCAGCATCAGTTGCAATGTACGCGGCAGGCGATAACCGATAATATCGCTCACATTCTCGCGCAGAACAAACGACTGCCCCAGATCAAGCCGCACTGTCCGCCACAGGAAATCACCATACTGCACAATAAAGGGGCGATTCAAGCCTAAGCGTTCCTCCATCTGGGCGATCTCCTCCGGGTCAAGGCGTTGATATTCCTCGCCCAGCGTCGCGCGAATCGGGTCACCCGGCATGAGATAGGCCAGCGCGAAACTGATCGTAAAGATAATCCAAAATGTCGGAATCATCTGGAGGATACGTCGTCCGATATACTTAGTCACGGCACTTCACTCCAAACTGGTAGCAAGCATAAAGACAAAACAGGGGCGACTTTCGCCGCCCCTGAGGAATTACACACCCTTAAAATCAGGGCATCATTTCAGTGTCGAGGCTGACTTCCCACATGGGTGCGGTATAGGTACCACCACCACCCGGATTAAAGCCTTCGACCCACGGTTTTTGCAGCCAGCTCACTTTGCTGTAAGCCGAGGGGATAACGACTGCATCAGCCATCACAATGTCATGTACCTGCTGGTACAGATCCGTGCGGACAGCCTCATCCAGCTCAACACGGGCTTCGCGCAGCAGATCATTCACGACAGGATTGTCGTAACGCATCGAACCACGCGCATCCAGAATGAGGAAGTCGAACACGTCTGATGGGTCGAGCAGACCAGCCGCCCAACCATTCTGGAAGATCATGGCATCATCCTGCACGATGCTGTCCCAGTAGGTGCCGCCTTCTTCAACCACGAACTCAACCGGCACGCCCAGTGATTCCAGTGATTCCTGCCAGACGACTACCTGCGCTTCGTCAGAGATCGACTCCAGCAGATGAATCTTGATGGTCGGCAGACCTTCACCACCCGGATAACCCGCTTCTTCTAACAAAGCTGCGGCTTTTTCCAGGTCAAATTCATAAATCGTGGCCGGGGTGGATGCAGGCATGGACGGAGCTAGCATACCCAGGTCAGCCGGGAAACGCGCCCCTTCAGAGAAGATATCCCATGCGGTTTCACGATCGAGCGCATGACTCAAAGCCTGACGCACCAACAGGTTTTCCGCCAGGAAACCGGTTTCCATATTGAAGCCCCAGTAGCGGACATGCAGGCCGGGCTTCTCGTCAAATTCGTCACCGAATTCTTCGATAATGGCACTACGCTGACCGGATGGGAACGAGAACAGGAAATCCAGTTGATTTTCGCGGTAATCCAGCAGCGCGGTATTGGCATCACCGTAATTGATAAAGCGGATACCATCGACTTTGGGCACATCTGCCTGCCAGTAATCCGGGTTCTTTTCCAGAACCAGGCGATCCTGACGCAGCCATTCGACAAACTGGAACGGCCCGGTACCTACCGCTTTATTGTTGACATCCTCGCCCAGTTGCTCGTAGGCTACCGGAGAAGTGATCGAGACCATGCCGTTAATCAAGAACAGACGATCCGGTTGTTCCAGGGTAATCTGAACCGTGTAGGGGTCCACTTCGACCAGACCTTCAACCGTCTCGACCTCACCTGCGGTAAACGCAGCCGCTCCCAGAATAGCCTCAAATTCACCGGCTTTACCTGACACCTCTTCGTCACCACTTAAAGCAGTAGTGTAATTCCAGATGATGTCATCAGCAGTAACTTCACGTTCACCTTCGCCATATTCCACGCCATCAATCTGATGGAACAGAACACCTTGACGCAGGTTAAATGTGAACACCTGATTACCCTCATCGTCTTCGCTGATTTCCCAGCTTTCGGCCAATGCCGGTTCAACTTCACCGGAGTTCGGGTTATAACGGGTCAGACCCTCGAAGATATTGCGGTTTACGGTACCAATAGTGATGGTATCAGCCGTAAACGGATTCAGGTGTTCCGGATCAGCCGTAATTGGATAACGAATAAATACCGGTTCCTGTGCGCTCACCGCGATCGGCGCCAGCATGACAGCGACCAGCAGCAGCACTAACATAAAGCTCAATTTTTTACGCATTGATTTTCCTCCATAAACAGAAATATTTCTCTGATAGCGGCGCAAAATCGCAATAGAATCTATTTTGGTTTTGTGCCAGCCAACAATTTTGGGAAACAGATTTCCCGATAGATCACACATTTAAGGGGTGTAAATGCGCTTGATAACATAACACAATTTATTTACCGTTTCAACAAAGTTATTGTTCAATCCGCACATAAAATGACCGCAAAGTGAAATTCGTGCATAAACAAAATGACCCTCATTGCTGAAGGTCATCGGGTCTGTTGTTCAGTGGATTCAATAGGCTCACTTAAAATACTGTGCCTAATGGTTGATGTCCGTTTTACGCTGATAATACTGGTGCAACTGCATAAACGCGACCAGGATATCCGAGGTTGTAACAATGCCCACCAGCGTCTCTGACCGCATTACTGGCAAACAACTGATGTGATTGCTCAGCATCAAACGTGCTGCTTCCTCACCGGAAGTATCCGGCTCTACAATAATCGGCGCAGCCGTCATGATGGCTTTTACCGTGAGCGTCGTCACCAGTTCATCATCCTGCCAGCGGTCACGCAGGATATAGGGGGAATTCAACGCGGTGCGACAGTCCCGGTCGCTTATAATACCAATCAGATGGTCGTCATAACCCATTACCGGCAAATGGTGGCATCCGACGAGTTCCATTTTCTCTAAGGCATCGCGCAGCGTATTGTCCTGATTAATCGTGACTGGCTTGGCAGTCATCATGTCTGAAACATTCATGAGTGTTCCATGCGCCTCACTAAACCTTCAGTTGCGCTTGCTCAGAGGGGACGGTATCACACGATTTAACGAGGAATCTGAAAATATCCGACTCGCTCAGAATACCAACCGGCTCGCCCACGTCATTCAACACTGGCAAACCACTGATTTTATGATTAAGCATGATCTGCGCCGCATGAATCATGGTGATATCGGGTCGGATCGTCAGCGGCTTCGAGGTCATGATTTTCTCAACAGTCATCTGTTCCCACAGATAATTCATTTCCCAGATACTCAAACTCGTTGCGTCCGACGGGCTGGCCTCGCGAATATCACCGATCGTCACAATGCCAATTAACTCATCATCAGCCACCACCGGTATCCGCCGAATGTGATATTCTTTCATCAATTGATGAACGTGCTTCACGCGTTCACCCTTTCGAATGCTGATCACCGGGCTGGACATCCACTGCTTTACCAGTGCATCCTGTAACATGGTCAATCCTCCTGCACACGATACACCTCCGAGCACTAATCAGGCCGGAGGCAATCTCTTTGTACTCAGGATACACTTTTGCGGCCCTGCCCCGACACTGATTATTGACATGAATTAGCAGACAGATGTCATGGTTTACAGTGGTACAGAGATCGTTAAAATCGTGCCCATACCCTCGGCAGTCTGAATATCAATGCGGCCTTTATACAGCAGCGCGCGTTGTTTCATATTCAATAAACCCAACCCGGAGTGACTTTCTCGCACTGCTTCGCTGTCAAAGCCCTGGCCGTCATCAGTCACACGAATCGCAAATGTCTTGCTAGTCTGCGAGGCAGTGATTGTGATTGTTTTACCACCAGAATGCCGCAGGGCATTACTCAGCGCTTCGTTGGTAATCTGGCACAAGGCATCGAATTTAGGGGCAGAGATCGAAGGCCGGATGTCTGGCGCATTAATGCGAATCTGGACTGAAGCAGGCACATACAGGCGATCAACCAATTCACGCAGACAGACTAAAATTGTTTTGTCGGTACGCGTCTTCAGATCAAGGATATAACCGCGAATATCCTCAATCACGTTATTCAGTTCGCTGATCGTTGGCATTAAATCGTTGGGTGCGATTTCGCCATTCAGCCGCAGCAGATCAAGCTGCATACCGACAGCGTACAAAGACTGGATAATGCCGTCATGCAGCTCCATGCCAATCCGCTCGCGTTCTTCCAGCAAGGTGACCAGGCTTTGCTGCTCACTCAACTCCGCGCCAGCAATCGCCAGAGCAGCATAACCCGCCATCGTCTCGACCAGCCATTGATCTTCATCATTAAAAGGCTGGCCGTCCAGGCGATCACATAAATACAGCATGCCATACAGGCGTGAGGCAACCTGAATGGGTACGCCCAGAAAACTGGACATGGCGGGATGGTGGCTGCAAAATCCGCTTGAGCGACTATCATCGCGCATATTCGTCAAGCGAATGGGCTGGCGCTCATTCATGATAACCCCTAACAGGCCTTCACCAGTGGGTAAATGGCCGACATGCTTGATTTGCTGAGGGGTCATTCCGGCAACCTTAAAAAAACGCAGGCCGCCTTTTTTATCGGGTATACCCAGTGCCGAATAGCGCACCTGTACCAATTCTTTAGACACATGCGCGATGCGCTCCAGCACTTCTTCCAGTGAGTCTGCTTCCGCCGCATGCATCACTGATGTACTCATATCTCGAAGACTGTTCAAGATCATCTGCACGTTTTTTTCAGGACGATTGTCACTATTCATTGCGTTTTTGAAAACCTATACTTAAAATGCATTGATTACAATACCATTTACTATACAAAAATGGATACGCCATGTCGAAAATTGTCCAGATCCTTATCGCCGATGACCACTCCGTAGTACGTGCTGGACTACGGGCTTTGCTGGAAAGGCAAGGACATTTTCAGGTTGTCGCTGAAGCTGGCAGTGGTGAAGAAGCCATTGCCCAGGCCAAAGAACATCAGCCAGATGTGGCCGTGCTGGATATTCGCATGCCCGGTCTGTCAGGCATCGAGGCCTGCCGTCAGATCGTGGAATCCGTCCCTAACTGCCGCGTCATTATGCTGACCTCCTACGCAGAAGATGAGCTGCTCTTTGCCGCAATTCAGGCTGGTGCGTCAGGGTATGTCTTAAAACGCATCGGGGATAATGAGCTGATTCACGCAGTTGAACGGGTCAGCCGGGGTGAAGGTATGCTCGACCCGGCCATGACCACGATTGTCTTTTCAGAGATGCGCAAAGCCAGCGAAGCCCAGCATGCAGCGGCTTTTTCCGACCTCACTCCCCAGGAACTTGCTGTATTGTCTTTGGTTTCCGAAGGGTTAACTAATCGTCAGATCGCTGTCCGCTTATATCTGGGCGAAGGCACTGTACGCAATTATGTCAGCAGTGTACTGGGGAAAATCAACGTCGCCAACCGTGCCGAAGCAGCGGCTTATGCCGTCAAAAACAATATTCAGGAACTGATCCCACCTTCACATCACGACAAAGACAGTTAGCTGCAAATTGCTATCGGGGCAAATCCTCCTCATACTTCACATTGGCGCAGGTAGCTAATTACAACTTAAGCCTGCGTTTTTAGCCTGCGAAGTGGTAAAATAGCCATACTGGCAAGCAAATTTGTGGACAAAAAAGGCATTTCGGCCACTGGTAGTTCTGGCCTACCTTTCTTGCACCACCTATCCTTTCGTGCTAGACTCTCAAAATAATGATTAATAGTCGCAAACTTGGCGGAATCATGTCGGAAAAAATACTCATTGTTGACGATGATATTGATAGTCTGAAACTAATCGGACTGATGCTGCAACGGCATGGTTACGAGGTAGTTGCGGCTAATGCAGGTATGCAAGCGCTTGCAAAGGCCAGCTCAGATCATCCTGATCTCATTATTCTGGACATCATGATGCCGGATATGGATGGTTACGAGGTCTGTCGGCGCTTACGCAGTAACAGTGAAACACGCTCTATTCCCATTATCATGTTTACGGCCAAAACACTGGTCGATGATAAAGTGGCCGGGTTTGAGGCGGGCGCAGACGATTACCTGACCAAGCCCACCCACCCTGCCGAACTCGCCTCCCGTGTAAAAGCTATTCTGGCGCGCAGCGCCAATCAGCGCCGTCAGGATAATCGCAAAGGCATGACCATCGGGGTTATCGGCGCAAAAGGCGGAGTCGGCACTACGACTATCGCGCTCAACATTGCAGCTTCACTTTTCGTCGCCAATGAAAACCCGATACTCGCAGATTTCCGACTTGGCTCTGGCAGCCTGGGTATTACGCTGGGTTTCGATAACGCCACCGGTATGGCTAATACACTGGTCAAACCCGCTTCGGAAATTCGCAGCAGCAGCATCGAAAAAGAATTTGCCATCCATCCGTCAGGTTTACGCAGCCTGTTGTCCTCTGCACGTCCTAAAGAAGCGCAGATGAAATTCCCAATTGAAACCGCTTTAGCAACGATTTCGACCCTGCGCACCATGAGCAAACAAACGGTTTTTGACCTGGGTCATCGCTATGACGACAGTGTCAGCCGTCTCCAACGTGAGATGGATCAGATTGTGCTGGTGGTCGAGCCATTTGATGTGGCCTTGAAAATGGCCCAGAAGCTCTTGCAGGAGTTGGAAGCCAGCGGTTCTGGCAGTGGGCGGGTTCACATTGTGGTCGTCAATCGGTCACAAACCAATATCCAGACACCCTGGAATGAGGTTGAGCATATTTTAGGCCGTGAATTAAGGGCGATTATCTCCGCTGCACCAGAGCTGGCTTATCAGGCAGCGCGGTCGGCCATGCCAATCGTCATGTACCAACCGAATACGATTGTCTCTAACCAGCTTTTGAAGCTGGCTGAGGACCTGAACAGCAGCATTCGCTCTACCGCCAACGGGCAGATGATGACATAAAATCCCGAGGCTTCTCGTTACAGCAGTACTTAAGAAAGTCTATTTATTGCAGTTATGAACAGCCCAAGTGACGCAACCATTAACCATGCCGCTCAACTGCTGGCCGATGCTCGATATGCGATTGCGTTCACCGGGGCAGGAATTAGCACCAACTCCGGCATTCCTGATTTTCGCAGCCCCGATTGTGGTTTATGGGAAAATGCCGACCCTCTTAAAGTAGCCAGTATTTATAGCTTCCGTCAAAATCCGGCGCCGTTTTACGACTGGATTTATCCTCTTGCGCGTCTGACACTGGCCGCACTGCCGAACCCGGCCCATATCGCACTGGCAGACCTGGAAGCTGAGGGCTTATTACGGTCCATCATTACCCAGAATATTGACATACTCCATACGAAGGCGGGCAGTAAAACCGTTTATGAGCTACACGGAAGCCTGCGCGAAGCGACATGTACCCACTGTTTTACGGTCTATCCTGCACAGCCAATCATAGAGCGGTTTCTTGCAGACCGTCAGGTGCCGCACTGTGAAAAGTGTGGGGGCGTTATCAAGCCAAATGTGATTCTGTATGGTGAGCAGTTGCCTGCCACCACGCTGGCGCAGGCGCGACAGGCAGCCCAAAAAGCCGACCTTGTTTTGATCATAGGGTCGTCGCTCGAAGTCGCACCAGCACGGGACATTCCCCTCACGGCTGTACGCAATGGCGCGAAGCTGATCATCATCAATCTTGAGCCAACCTGGGCTGATGATATGGCAGATATTTGTATACATGCTGATGCGGCTGTAATATTACCGCAGATTATGAGGCAGCTAAAAGCAAAAGTATGAGTGAAGGAACCATCTTGTATACATCTTCCCGGTCAGATGCAGAAAATGATCTTCTGGCACATTATGAATACCTGATTGACATCAGCCAGCAGTTGAATTCCACGCTGGATCTGAATACTTTGCTGCGCAAGATCATTTCCGCTGCGGAGGATTTAACCGACACCGAAGCCGCGTCGATCATGCTGCTTGACCCCAAAACAGGCGATCTGCGTTTTGAAATCACATCCAACCTGACGCCCAATGAAACCGAAGCCATTATTGTGCCGATGGAAGGCAGCACTGCCGGGTGGATCGTCAAACATGGTGAGCCGCGCGTCATTGAAGATGTGACCAAAGAGCCTAGTCATTATCAGGGGGTGGATGACAAGCTGGCATTTGAAACGCGCAATCTACTGGGTGTTCCCATGCGCGCCCACAGCAAAGTCATTGGTGTACTGCAAGCACTCAATAAGCGCAATGCCAAACGCTTTAACGAGCAGGACATCAAAATTCTGACCACCCTTGCCAGTCAGGCCGCCGTCGCTATCGAGAACGCTCGGCTTTTCCAGCAAAGTGACTTTATCGCTGAGATGGTGCATGAGCTGCGCACACCACTGGTCGCGCTCAAGGCCAGCACCTCACTGATGCTGCGCCCGGAATTACCCGAAGAACGCCGCGCCGATATTATCCGCGATATGCAGTCGGAAACTGAGCGCCTGATCAGCATGACCAGCGACTTTCTGAATCTCGCCCGTCTGGAATCTGGCCGCGCGCATCTGGATGTCAGCGAGTTTGAACTGGCGAAACTGATCGAGGAAAGCATCAATATTGTGCGGCAGCAGGCCGAGGATAAAAGGATCACCATTGATGTCAACGAAGGTGGTTTCACCGTCAACGGCGACCGTGGCAAAGTGAAACAGGTGCTGCTCAATCTGCTGACGAATGCCATCAAATACAACCGCGAGCAGGGTTCGATTACTGTCGGCACACAGTACAGCAAAAATAATGCGAACCGCTTTATCGAACTGTCCGTCGCAGATAGCGGTTATGGCATTTCCGACGAGAATCAGAAGCACATGTTTCAGAAGTTTTATCGGGTGGCGGATACGGCTGGTTTTACGCAGGGGACTGGACTGGGACTCGTGATTTCAAAGCACATTATCGAAGCCCATCAGGGAAGTATCTGGTTAAAAAGTGAACAGGGCAAAGGCTCGACCTTCTTCTTTACCCTGCCATCCGCGCTTTAAAAATCGAGCAGCACCTTCAATGCGCCTCGTTGAGCAGCCTGCTCCATCGCCGTTAAGGCATTATCAAAATCATAACGCGCTTCAATCAGCGACTTAACATCTACCAGCTCCGCTTCCAGTAAACGCAGAGCGGCTGCAAACGGGCCACAGCGGCTACCCACGACGCGTATCTCCTTCACAGCGACGCGGGTCAGGTCAGCCTGCGGTAAGCCGTTATAGGTGCTTTTTAAGACGAGCGTGCCGCGTGGCTCCACCAGATCAAGCGCCTGCGCAAAACCTTCGGCCTGACCGGTACAATCCACCACCACCTGCGCCTGCTGCATGTCCAGCTCATCAAATGCAACCGCATTGATATGCCAGTCATTCAGTAGTTTTGCCTGTTTTTCACGGCGCACCACAGCCAGCACTTCAGCGCCGGTTAACTTCAGCACCTGAGCGACCAGCATGCCTAATTTACCCGCGCCTAACACGACTACCCGGTCACGCGGTGAGATATGCACGGCTTCCGTCACTTGCAGAGCCGCCGCCAGTGGCTCCACAAATACGGCTTCGTCATCACTGACGCTGTCCGGCACCACATACAGATTGCGCTGCGCCAGCGCCAGATAATCCGCAAACGCGCCGGGATGGTTAATAATCCCCACGGTGGTGCGATTACGGCACTGGCTGGGGATGCCGCGCTGGCAATAGTCACACGCATTACAAGCCACATTGATCTCGCCAACCACGCGTTGACCTTTAAGCGCGTCCAGCCCTTCGACCACTTCAGCCACAAATTCATGACCCAAAATGCCCGAAAAGCCGTACATACCGGCCATCAATTCCAGGTCGGTATTGCAGATTCCGGCCCGGCGCATTTTCAGCAGAGTCTGATCATCACTGATTAGCGGTTTGGCCTGTTCAGTGTTGAGCTTTAGTTGACCATCATAGCACAGCGCACGCATGGCTAATCCTTTTATCCAACTACTCGGCAGCCGCAGCAGCCGCGGCCATCCCACCCTGATTGAGGAAAGGAATTTCGCCCTTTTCCCAGGCGACCAGGAGCGGTACAGCCGTAAAGATCGAGGAATACGTACCCGACAGCAAGCCAATAAACAGGATAAAAATAAACTGCTTGATGGTATCACCACCGAACAGCAGAATGGCCGCCATGATGAAAAAGGCGTTCAACTGGGTCGCCAAAGAACGATGGATCGTCTCCAGAATGCTGCGATTGACGATCGTTTCGTACGGCTCACCCAGATACTTGGGGATGTCTTCACGGATACGGTCGAAGAGAACAATCGTGTCCTGAATGGAAAAACCGACGATGGTCAGAACAGCGGTCAGAAACAGGGCATCAGCTTCCCAACCAAACAGCAGACCTGTCAGCGACATGGCGCTGCATACGACCAACACATCATGAATCATGGCAGATACCGCACACACGCCATAACGGAAGGCATTCGGCACCTGACGGAAGGCAACCACAATAAAGCCGGTAATCACCGCAGCCGCGACCAGAACGGCCAGAAATGCCGACCGGGTGACTTCCTGTCCGACCGTGGCCGAGACACTTTCATTCTGCGAAAGCTCACGGTTAATCGGCGCGATCTGGCTTAATTCGTTCAAAACCAGTTGCGAGGTTTCGGCATCCTGAATGGATGACCGCACCGACCATTGATAAAACTCAGGGTCACCCACCTGCTGCACCAGCACGTTATTGTCACCCACATTTGCAAAGGCTTCACTGATATTGGCTTCAGTCGCGCCGTCTTCAGTAAAGGTAATTTCATAAATGCTGCCACCCACAAAATCAATGCTGAGGCGGAAAGGCGATCCCGTAGTGATCGTCGAGTAAATCATGATAAAGATGCCCGGCACAATAACGGCTGCCGAGATCAGGAAAAACAAACGGCGTTTTTGAATCAGACTAAACATGGCAATCGATCTCCTTTGTTATGCACCCAGCAGCCATTTACGGTTCACCAGTGGTTGACGCAAAATAATGACCAGCACATGCAGGAACGTACGGGTTACAATCACAGCGGTAAAGAGATTGATAATCAAACCCAACGCCAGCGTAACCGCAAAGCCACTAACGACGCTTGCGCCCGGAGTCTGCCCGAAGAGAAACAGAATACCGCAGATGATAATCGTCGAGAAATTCGAGTCGCGGATGGAAGTCCAGGCACGGTCAAAACCTGCTGTCAGCGACTCGTCCAGACCTTTGCCATCACGTATTTCTTCTTTAATGCGCTCGAAAATCAGGATGTTACCATCCACTGCCGTACCAATACTGATGAGAAAACCCGTTATAGCTGGCAAGGTCAGTGTCACCGGAATGATCTTGAACACAGCGAGGTTAAGCAGGATAAAGACGACCAGCGCCAAGTCTGCCGCAATGCCCGGAACGCGATAATAAACCAGCATGAAGGTCAGCACGGTCAACACACCGATAATGCCGGCCTGAATACTCTTATTGATCGACTCCTGGCCCAGTGATGCACCGACCAGCGCGGTACTCTCCACACTCAGCGGAATCGGTAGTGCGCCGGAACGCAACTGGAGCGCCAGTGTTCTGGCCTCTTCTTCGGTAAATGAACCGGTAATGACACCACCTGTAGTCAGTTCGCTTTGAATAGTCGGCGCGGAAAGCACCACACCATCCAGCACTATCGCCATCGGCTGACTGACATTCGCCGCCGTATACGGCCCAAAAATCTCGGCACCTTCCGGTGTTAACTGGAATTGAATCAACCATTGCCCTGTTTGAGGGTCTACCTGAGGCGCAGCGGCCTGCAAGCCCGCGCCGGTCATGACGGTTTCAAACGGCTGACTGGTGAGCGGGTTAGGAATCCCCTGTGGCAGCTCCACAACGTCTGGCTGATCGCCATCTCCTGTTGCATCCGGCGTGACATCGGCCTGCGCCTGTGCCAGATCGCGCTGCTGTTGAATAATGACCTGTTGTGTAGTCAGGATGCGCTGACCGTCCAACTGCCGGGCCTGCCCACCCAAACCTGAGAAGTTCACAAACTCCAACAACGCAGTCTGCTGGATCGTTTCAATCGCTTGTTCCGGTTCACGAATACCCGGTAATTCGACCAGAATACGTCCGCTGCTCTGCAAAACCTGGATCGTCGGTTCGCTAACGCCTAAAGCGTTGACACGCTTGGAGACATTGCTGGCGGCCTGCGCCAAATCTTCACTGCTGTATGCGCCAGCTGGCAAATCTGCCCGCAGCAGCACACGCAGACCACCGACCAGATCCAGACCCAGGCTTTGCTGAACCCCCAACACAATATCCGGTTCACAATCACCATCGGTATCCAGATGAACACCTTGTAACGCGCTGATCTGTTCGTAATTTTCGCAATCAGCGCCGATATTGGTCAGACCCGTATCGGGCAAACTGACCCACAGCGCAAACGCTGAAAGCAGCAAAATAAAAATAAGCCAACGAAAATGGCGGCTCATGAGTAATCCTTCCCCTCCTATAAACGAGGCTACAAAATTTCTGCCTCAGCAAAACCCAATGAATTATTGTTCTTCCTGCAAGCCCATCCGGGCATTTTTCGCCAGTTCTTCAGGATCATACGGGGTAAGAACAGAGGCAGCGATCATGCGCACAACGAGACCATCGGCAATTTCGACGTAAGCTATACCCTGCTCTGCTTCCAGCCCAACAACCCGGCCAATGATACCACCGGCAGTGATGACTTCATCGCCTTCAGCCAACGCCCGTACAAATCGCTGTCGTTTCTGAAAATCGCGCTGTTTTGGAAAAATAACCATGCTCCAATAAGCACCCATCGCCAGCGCCATGACGAATGCCAGTAAGATAATTTCCTGCATCCAACAAACCTCAGTTCAAGTTCACAAAACGCCAATCATTATATACCTCTATCGACACCTTACAACTCTTTAATCACGGTTTTACAGTAAACGCCCCTACATTCTGGCCATTATAGGGGCCACCCGTAGGGCCAACCGCCACATGCAGCGGATAATCTCCGGCTTCAAGTTCGTCGGGCCAGACAATCGTATGCCACGTCGAGAAAGCTCCCTGCCAGTTATCTGTCGGGTAGTCGATATCGAATGACGGGAACACCGGCAGATCGAGCGCTTTGACCGCCATATGCAACTGCGCGGGTAAATCACCCGTCACCTGCCAGTCCAACCGGACGCGTATCGTCTGCCCTGTGTGAGTGATTGCATCGGCATCGGTGGCGAAACCGACTAAACGCAATCCGTCATAATCCACCTGTACCGCTTGCTCAATCATGTCAGCGGCAGGTGTCAACCGTTCAAAGATCGTCACCGGGCCAGAGGCATATCGCGGATCATCTATTTCGGTAACTTCGCGGTAACTCGCCTGAAACCAGGGATCATCCCCCAGCAAATAATTGTAAAGCACCAAGGGCGCGCCCCGGAAGCGCTGAAAAACCAGATAATCCGGCGCATATTTTGCCAGCCAGCTATAAAGGTCGCCGCGCTTAAGCATTTCGGCTACATCCGGTTGCAACAGACCGAGGTAATCCGTCATCCAGCGCCGCGCATAAAACCCGATCTGGCCGACCTCTGCCACGCCAATGGTGGCGTCTGGCGGGGTTTCACGGTCAATCCACTCCCCCACCTCACGATAAGCCTGCCAATCGACAATCGGCAGCATCACCCGCACCGGCCCGCCATTTTGAAAATACGTCTGAATTTGCACAAAGGACATTACTGGCGCGGCCATCAGTCCCATCGTCAGGGCGCTCATAATCAGCGGAGCGAGGGACTGATTCCAGCGCTGAACGAAAAAACGATGAACAGCCGCCAATCCATAAGCAATCAGCAGAATCACCCCCGGCAACAGCGGCACATAATACCAGCGATAAGGCGCGATACCCAAAACGGCATAGGTCAGCAGATGCAGCAAGCCCCACAGCGCAACAAGTACCGTCGGCCAATGGGGTTTATTAAACAGACCAACAATCAGCAGCAAACCAAACAGCCCATAAAACGGGCTTTGATCCAGCAGGCTGTCGAGAATCAGCCGCAGCCCCTCAAATGTGCCAATATTCGCACCCAGGCCGGTAATGCCCAAAAACGCCTGAGCGCTTTTCGCTCCCAGCGTTACCGGAAGTGGCGAGCCATAAGTCAGCATGCCCCAAATGCCAAAACACACCACGGGAATCGCACCGGCAAGCCCATAAGAAACAACTGGCAGCCACCAACGCACACCTGTATGCCTGCGATTTACAGACGTCGCGGTTACCACCAGGCCGAGCAATACCCCCGGCAAAGCGGCATCGGGTCGCACCAGCACGGCTATACCCATCAGCAGACCCGACCACGTCCATATCTGCGTATTCGCCAGCGCAATCGCCGCCAGAACCAGCAGAATCCACAGAGGCGTTTCCATGCCCAGCGACAGCCACAACGGCGTACTCAGCGCATAGAGCAAACCCGCTACGGCACGCCAGATACCTAAACGCCGCGGCAGCAGGTGGTAAATCACGCCACCACCCAGCCCGATACACAGCGTACCGATCAGGCCGCCTAATACATGAAAATCACTGATGAGGAAGCTGCCAACTGCCAGCAGGAGCGCATACAGCGGTGCAGTGGTGCTGAGGGTCACGTCGTCCGGGTTGTAAACCAGACCCACCCCACTGGCGGCATTACGCGCATACTGATAGGTAATAAAGCTATCATCCAGCCGAAATGTATCCATCAGCCCTAGCCAGATCAGCCCTGACAGGAGCAGTAGTACCAATGGAATGGCGTACTTTTCACGATACTGCTTGACCAACAACCATATTCTCCCTAAAATAACGGGGCGATTATACACGAAAGTGGTATCATCGAGAGACAACTTTATTTTATTCAGGGAAATTCCGATGCAGAAAACATTCAAAAGTCTGCTGTTCATTCTCTCAGTTATGCTAGGCGTCTTTGTCCTGCCCGCAGCAGCAGGGCAAGTTGTGCTCAATATCAATTCGGGCACAGATAGTACCGTGTGGTTTGTCTCTGACGAACCGTCACTGGTGATGAACGGCTTTGACCTTAGCCCGTTGAACCTGACTTTCCCGGCCTCCATTGATCGGGTGAGTCTGGCCGTGAATACTCCGGTATCCGGCACCTCTATCGACCTGCTGATTTATGAAGATGGCAACGGTGGTTCGCCATCCGATGCGCGTCTGGTCAGCCAGACACAGGTGAATATCACCCAGTCCGGCAC
This sequence comes from Aggregatilineales bacterium, assembly GCA_038258185.1. Classification (GTDB taxonomy): domain Bacteria; phylum Chloroflexota; class Anaerolineae; order Aggregatilineales; family Phototrophicaceae; genus JAIOHN01. Next base: position 19,163 of record JBBSQD010000021.1, read on the forward strand.
CTTCACCTATGAATTTCCTACGCCTGTCGTCGTGAATCAACCGGTGGTCTGGATTGGCTTTTATCTGCCGGTGGACTTCCGCTTCCTGGCGGATTCGTCGGGCAGTTCAGTGCTGACGTACTGGGCATGGACCAGTGGCGGACGCTTCAGCGTCAATGATCTCAGTTCCGCGCAAATCCTGGGGCCAGCCGATGGTTCTGCACCGGTCAACATTAATCTGAACGGCAAAGCCCGCATTACCGCCGAAATCACGGGTGCTAATGGCACCGGCAGTGGCACTCCCACTGCTAACACTGGCTCATCCCCGCAGATTTCCGGCGGAGAAGCCAATCTGAATATCATGCGCGCCTATCCGGAAGCGGGTTGTGACACCCTTTCGCGTGACACGGAAGATCTGCGCGTGGTTTATAACAACTCGCTGTCCTTCAACTGCCGTTTGAGCTGGGCAGGTTATGCGCCATCGAATCCATCGGGATTTGTGCGCCGCCAACTGCTGTACGAAATCACCATTTTTGATCAATACGGCAATGTTATTCTGCCGGGTGACTTGCGTAACCCGGTCACCCATTGCATCAAGGCCAACCCGGAAGACCTTGACCGCGCAGTGGTGGGCATCGCCTATGGAGCACCGCGCACATGGCAAATTCTGACGACCGTTCGTTATGGCGATCTGGTCTGTGCAGATGTCTTAAAAGGCGGTTTCCTGTCTTACTTTATACCCAGCTAATTTAACCGGGCTTCACCAAAGGAATTAAGTGTTTCATGCGGACTGAGACCAATACGGCGCTGGTCAAGCGCAACAAGCAAATCGCGCAATACCTGTTTTTATTCAGTTTTGCGGTGTTGATTGCGGCATTTATCTTCAATTTTAACTTTAATCCGCAGTCAGCCACCTCATCACTGGAGTTACTGATACCTTTAATTGCGCTGCCCGTTGGTCTGATCGCCACGCTTGCCTCTGTCCGCATGACGAACCTGTGGGTACGCGAACCACGCCCGGAAGATGCGCTGCGCGAGGGGTTTAAGGGTCTGAGCAACAAGAGCGTGCTGTTCAACTACTATCACTTGCCTGCACGGCATGTCCTGATCTGTCCGCAGGGTGTTTTTGCCATTACTACCCGTTATCAGGATGGCAGCTTTACCGTCAATGGTGATCAATGGTCAACTGCTGGCGGGACGATGGCCGCTTTGATGCGGGGTTTTCGCCGCGATGGCATTGGCAACCCTAATCAGGATGCCCTTAACGCGGCAGCTCATGTCAAAAAGATGCTGGCGAATATCGCGCCGGATGTCGAAGTGAAGCCGCTGATCGTGTTTATCGATCCGCGTGCGCAGATCAGCGTTGAAAATCCGGTTATACCTGTGCTGTATGCCAACCCCAAACAAAAACCCAATCTCATGGAGTATATGCGAGCCTACCCGAAAGAGGCTTACGACTCACTCACCGTTGAGCAGATCGAAGCCTTCCAGGCCGCGACTGTAAAAGGGTAAATCTCCATGCGAAAATCTCAGGCGCTCGCCATCGTCATCATCCTGATGATGGCGGGTTTTGCCTTGCGGCTGTACCAGATTGACACCGTTTCGTTTCGTGGAGACGAGGCATTTACGATACTCAACTGGGTGCGTCAACCCTTCCCCGAAGTTTTACAGACCAACATCCCCACATCAGACCCGCAGCCGCCGTTGGCCTATGCCCTGTTTCACTACTGGGGAAAGCTGTTCGGGGACAGTGAATTCAGCATGCGTGTGCTGCCGGCATTTGTGAATGTGTTGGGTGTCGCGGTGATGTATGCGCTGGGGCATTTTGTAAACGGACGACGCCTGGGGGTTGTAGCAGCATTGTTTTGGGCGGTGCACCCTTTCGAAATCTGGCATTCGCAGGATGCGCGGAATTACGCCATCTGGGGGGCATTCAGCGCGACGGCAATCTGGTTAGCCCTGCGTGCTATGCGCAAAGGTCGCAGGCTGGATTGGGTGCTGTATGTCATCGCCGCGACAGCGACCGCTTATGTCTACTATCTCGAATTATTTGTGGTGGCTGCGCTCAATCTGTATGCGGCTTATCGGATTTTTATCCGCCGTCCTGCTCAACGCCAATTGCTGATTCCGTGGGCTGCCAGCCAGATCGCTATCGCGCTGCTGCTGGTGCCGTGGTTTTTGCAGGAACGCCTGTTAACGGGCAGCGGCTATGGCGGCACAACCGGACGTTTTGACTTATCGCTGCTGGCGACTCAATTTTTGTCGACATTAACGTTTGGCAGCACCCTCCCCGATTCATGGATGCCGGTTTTATCAGTGATTATTTTATTCTTGGTGGTCGCTGGTGGCGTGATTATCTGGCGCAGGCAGCGTGACACAGCCATTCTGCTGTTTCTGCTGATCCTCACCCCTACCGTGCTGCTGGCACTGGTGTCGCTGAGGCTGAATGTGTTTACACCCCGCTATATTCTGGGCATTGTCCCGGCGTTGCTGCTGCTGATTGCGATTTTCCTGCTTTACCTTTGGGATCAAAAACGCGCAATTTTGAGAGGGTTGGCCGGGGGCATTCTGGCACTGATTTTAATCGTCAATGTCTACAGCCTGAGTAATTACTACTGGGACATTGACTATACGAAGTCACCACCCTGGCGTGAAGTCACTGCTTATCTTCACAGTCGGGTTCGCTCCAATGACGTGGTCATTAATGCCTCGTCGGATATTGCCTTCAAGCTGTATTATGGCGATACGACAGCCGTACGCTATCTGCCTGCCAATCCTATCCAACCACCAGTAGAGATCGAGCAGGTTCTGGACGAAAGCCAGCAGCTTTTTGACAGCCTGTGGGCCATTGGTGATCCCACCGCTGATTGGGAAAACGCGCCTGTGCGCGATAACTGGCTGAACGGTAACATGCAGCAGGTGCGCAGCTTACAGATCAGCAGCGTCCCTATACGCGAGTATTTATCGTTTGATGTTAACGAAGCGGAGTTTAGTGCTGAGGAAACGCTGGCGACTTTTGGGGACTTTGTCGAACTGCGCGGCGCGGAAATTATCCAGCCTTTAGCGCCAGAAACCGACCTGAATATCCGGGCTTACTGGCAGCCGTTAACGGCCAGCGATACGCCCTTAAAAATGTTTGTGCATCTGACAGGCTCGGTTAACCCCGCCACAGGGTCACCGCTGTGGTCACAGGATGATCAATTCCCGCAGGACGGGCGCATCAGCACTGTGGACTGGACAGCGGGGCAACTATACCGCGATATTTATCTGCTCCCACTGAGCGACCTGCCACCGGGAAATTACACCGTCGTCATCGGCCTGTATGCCCCCGAAACCGGCCAGCGTATCCTGACCGATTCCGGGGCTGATAGCTACACAATTGGCAGCATAGACCTGCCTTAACCCATATTGTCGAGACGTTCCTGCCACTTGGCGATCAGCTTGTTATAGATCGCTTCGGAAAGCTCGCCATTCGCCAGCTTCATATCGAGGCTGTCAATCATCGCGGTAATTTCTTCTTTGGTTTGCGGATTGGTATTGGCCGCAGCCGGTTGCGCCGGAGCCTGCCCACTGCCCTGCTGGTTTTGATTTTGCATCATCTGCATCATCATCTGCTGCATCATCATCTGCTGTTGAGCCATCTGCTGCTGCATCGCCGCGGCATCGGGGTTCATCGCCGCGCCAAGCTGCTGACCCACGCCCAGGCCCACGCCAGCACCAGCCAGTGTGCCACCGACACCGGTATTGCCAGCAGCGGTCTGTGCAATTGACAGGCGCTTCACGCGCTCCCACTGATCCAGACTGACGTAATCCCGCAGTTCGTCCTCGGAAACCTGTTTGGCCGTAAACGGCTTGGCCTCAAACGCCTTGATGCGCAGACCCAACGCCTGGAACTGCTCGTTGAGCACCGCCAGCGCCGCGCCTTCTAATTCGCCCAGAATGCGGTTGGCATCGGGGATGCTCTGCGCGCCGGATTTCGTCAGAATCTGGGCGATTTCACCCAGCAGCATCGCCTGAATACGATCACGCACATCCGACAGACGGGTGATGGGCTTACCCACACCGTACTGTTTCAGGAAACGCATCGGGTCATCCACACCAATATCGACAATGCCATGCGTAATCAGCAGCGCCACGCCCATACCTTTGCCGGGTGTTTCCAGCACAATCGGCGGGTTTGTCCCCCAACCGACCTGGGGCATATCCTTCAGATTCACAAAATACAGATCAGCCGTAAACGGTGTACGGCCACTGGTTGCCAGCCCGATCAGGCCCGACAGAATCGGCAGGTTCGCGGTTGATAAGGTGTGCCGCCCCGGCCCGAGTGTATCCAGCGCTTCACCACCGCGCACGAAAACAGCCGCCTGACTTTCGCCGACAATCACCTGCGATCCCATGCGCCAGTCACCACTGCCCTGCTGCGGCTCACGATAGGCAAACTCGTCATCCATCACATTGGTATGGTCGATGACATCAATAATACGTGGCATAGTTTATCTCCTTGTTTTCGCTATTAAAGTGATTTATCCAGGTTGGTCAGCACGTCTTCGCGCAGTGAGAAAGCCTCATTCGCTTCAATCGTCAGTGCATCCAGTTGTGCAATCGCATCATCAATATTTTCGTTACTCTTTACCGCAGCACTCAGAGCTTCCAGCGCTTCGTCGAAGCGATCAATGTACCGCACCTGCGCCTCATCGAAACTATAGAGCTTTTCCAGTTCTTCATTGCCAATTTTCTGCGCCTCAAAGAAACCGGAATAACCCGGTGCAGCCGCTTTAATCCGGTCATGATAGGTCTGGAATTTGGTCTTGGCGCTTTTAGTCTTGCTCATGTACAGCAAACCGCCATTTTCAACCAGCGACTTTTCAATCGTCGCCAGCCGGTTCACGCGCTTGGCGATCTCGCCAGCCACATGATCGCGCAGCATGCGGTCGGCCACACGGCGCTCGGCCTTATCCTGATAACCCCGAAAGCCGGGAATCCGCGCCAGAATTCGCTGCATGGTGCCGCGTTGACTGACAATTTGATCGTATAAATCAGACATAGTTCACCTCATTTACGTGCAAAGTAAGCATAGCACAATTTTATCGGGTGGTTGGGCCTATAAATCACCCAATGATTGGTTGGACGTCCCTCAACTCAGGAAATATTCAGTGCCGCAATATTTACAGGTGGCGATGCCCTTGCCCACCAGTTGAATCTCGCCACCGCAGTTTTTACATTTATCCAGCTCGCGCAGTTGGCTGGCATCCGATGAATACAGCACACCGTTCTGCCAGTTGGCATAACCGCTGAACACCTGCAAACCGACCAGTTGATGCACCATATTTTTGATCGTATCACCGCTGACCTGCATCTCCAGCGCCATATCCGACACTGAAACCTGACCGCGACTTTTCAGAATATCCAGTAGTTGGCGCTGCTTCTGCATTACGGATTCTTCCGCAGCTTCCTGCCCACCCTGCACAACCATATAAATACCGAAACCGACCAGCAGCGCCACCGGGATAAATGCCAGCCCAGCCCCCAGCACCGCCCCGCCAGCCTGAAGCTGGCCGCTGCTGGTCTGCACGGCGATAAATAACCCGCCCAGCAGCGCTACGCCCAGCCCGATACCGATCAAAATCATGCCAATTAAACGGCCTGTATTCACTTATTTTCGCTCCTTATCGTGTTTAAGCATCAACCAAAGCCCGAACTACCGCCACCGCTGGAACCACCACCACTGAAGCCGCCGCCACTCCAACCACCACCGCCGCTGCTCCAACTGCCGCTGGAAGACGATTGTGGCTGGCTGGTCATCACGCTGGAAGCAGAGTTCAGCATCTCGGTCAGGCCATCCGACATTGATTGCAACCCACCGGACAGATTGTTCGCCATCGAATCTGCCGAAAAACCACCATCACCCGCACTTGCCATACCGCTGTAATCCGCACGTGGGGCAGGCGTTCCAGCCGTATAACCGCCGTGATACCGCCCACCGATATATGTCGGGTAATACCAGTAGGGAATTGGCATATTATCTACCCGGCTGAATTTCTTCACCCACGAGCGATCAATCCCGAAGGCCACCGCATAGGGCAGATATTCATCAAAACGGGCTGAGGCTTCTTCAAGAGTGCCATATTTCTCAAGGTTACTCAGATACTCGCGGAAGGCATCCCATTTGGCAGCATCTTCAGCCCCTTTACGGGTTTTTGCCGGCATAAACTGGCCTACGATCAGCGTCGTACCCGCCGCGATCAGCAGCGAGATCGGCAGACAAATCAGCGATGCCATGCCACTTTCCACACTACTCACAATCAGAAAGAACAGCAGACCCGCCGCGATCAGCAGGCCAAAACCAATTACGCCCCAGATTTTACGCGTCGTTTCCGGGTCGGTTTTGAACAATTCCTCGCTGACGAGTTCTTTGTACAAATCAGACTTGACCTGGGGAATGACCGAGTAGAATTTATTCTTCAGCGAGTCGAGTTCACGCTCCATCTCACCACCGCTGAAAATCTTCTTCATCACGCGTTTTTCATAACCGCGCAGTTCTTTGTCCAGCGGTTTATCGGTGCGCTTAAACGTAAACGAGCGATTCACGCCAATGCCAAATACGCCAGATTCCTGGGTTTCTTCCATGACCATGTAACCACGCCGTGCCAGATCAATAATCGTGGACATGATATCACGCACATCCACTTTTTCGTCCACCAGCGAACCCACTATAGCAGGTGGCAAATCAGACGGTGGCTCAGAAATATAGGTGGGGACAGGCCCGACTTTAGGGTCACGTCCACGCGTATACCACACACCCAATACGGTCAGTGGCCCACCCAGCAGAATCAGAAACGAAAGCGCGCCGACTCCCAGATTAATCAGCGGCGCTACATTTTCTTCAAAGGCGCGTTGGGTATCAAAATTCGCCTGCCATGCTGGCACTCGCGCCTGCGGGTCATGCGGATACTGCACGCGAATCTCGAAAAACTCATCGCCGCTGATCGTCCCGCTAGCCTGTGCTATCGCGGTTGTCCCCTGTACCTGAACATTCCCCGGTGCACCATAAGTGTCAACTCGATCCACACCTTCACGCGGGCCAAATCCCGGCGGCAACTCTACAGTGACCGTGCTGCTGCCAATCGAAAAGCCGAAATGATCGGAAGGAATGGCTGACCACCACAGTTGATCACCGCCTTCGTATACGCGCAGCGCACCGTCCACAATATAGCGGATTTCAAATAAGCCGCTGCCATTGTTGATCGGCTGGAAAAAATAATATCGAATGGACAGGCCGTCGCTGGTATTCGAGACACAGTAGGTGCCAGCCTGCTCGTTACAGGCGGGGCGCAAAGCCTGATTACCCTGTACTACCTCAACATCATGAATATCATCCAGATTGTTGAGTTCAATCACCCGTGAGCCAAACGTAAAGCGCCCCGTAAAATAGACATCATACGTTTCGGTGACGGTAAACTGATTGGCCTGGGTATCAATCTCGTCAATCAACACATCCCAGCGCTGCCAGAAAACCGTGCGTGTCTGTGCCAGTAGCGGTTGAACAGAAAAACACATGGCGAGCGCGACAAAAAGTCCAGCCAGTGTAAATTTTCGCATTATTGATCTATCACTCCTGTGGATATTCATCAACATGAATTATAGCATTACCTTGATTTTGCCACGAACCAACCGGGACGAATTAACAGTTTTTATATAATCCTCTCAGCAATCATCCCTAGCATAGCCCCGCAAGCCCGATTTCCACGAATAGCGTAACCGGCCTGAAGCGTGTAATATCACTTTATTCAACAGAAGCTGCTGTGATGGACATCACACATGACTTACATTTATGAGGAGAAAATATGCTGGCTTTTCGCAAAATAACAGCAGTAAGTTTTATGCTGCTTGCCTTTGTTTTTTTACCTGCGGTTGCTCAGGATGCCGAGCCGACCGAAGAATATTTCAGTTATGTCATCCAGCCGGGTGACACGCTGATTACCATTGCGCTGCGCTATAACACTACCGTCAGCGCGATTATGGCCGAAAACGGCATTGTCAACCGTTCCACCATCTACTGGGGGCAGACGCTTCGGAGTCCGCCGCCGCCCGCTTCAATTGATGGCACACCGCGCCCCACTGAGGCGCCTATCGGCCCAACGACCACCTATGTCGTCCAGTATGGGGATCTGCTCAACCAGATCGCCCTGCGTTACAACACCACCGTCAGGGAATTGCTGCGGCTGAATCCTGAAGTCGGCAGCGCTAATCTTATTTACGCAGGACAGAGCCTGAACGTTCCGGCACCAGCGGGTGAAATCAACGCAGAAGTGACAGTGACTGCCCCACCTACACTGGAAGCGACTCTCGAAGTTACCACAGAAGCTACAGCGGAGGTCATCATCACACCAACTGTTGTACCTGTCGAGGCTGCGACCAGCGCGCCAACTATTGAGGCTGCCACTTTGGAAGCAGTTGAAATCACAGCAACTGTACCGGTTATCAGCGCCACACCAGATGCGACCTTTGGCTTTGGTGTGGATGCCAGTTTGCTGCTGGGTGATACCAATACGACCTTTAATCAGATCCAGCAACTTGGTGTGACATGGGTTAAGCAGGAAGTGCGATGGAGCGATTTTGAGAGCAGCCCCGGCCAGATTAACCTGACTCCGCTGGACGCGGTTGTGAATACCCTCCACGCGCAGAATATCAACATCCTTTTTACCGTCACTTATGCCCCCGCCTGGTCGCGCACCATTCAGGAAGAAAACGGCCCACCGGACAACTTCGCCAACTTCGGCGCATTCATGAGCGCCCTTGCCAGCCGTTATGCCGGACGGGTGCAGGCTTATGAAATCTGGAATGAACCCAATTTACGCAGCCGCTGGAAAAGCAGTATGCATCCCATCAGCGCCGCCAGTTACCTTGATCTGCTGCGCCATGGTTATGATGCCGTCAAAGCTGCTGACCCGCAAGCATGGGTCATCAGCGCCGGACTGGCACCCACTGGTTACAACGATGCCGCCAATGCCGAGGCTGGCAATCTGCAAGTGAACGCTGTGGACGATCATGTTTTCCTGCGTGACCTTTATAGCGTCGGCTTCACACAATATATTGACGCGATTGGCGTACATCCGATGGGCTGGGCAAATCCGCCGGAAGCGCGCTGCTGCGAGGCCGCGGTGGGTGTCACGACGCATTTCGAGAATGAGCATTTCTATTTCTTAAACACACTGGAAACCTACAAGCAGATCATCGACGAAAACAGTGATTCAGGCCGCAGCTTATGGGTGACCAAGTTCGGCTGGGGTACGTATGAAGGGGTGACGAATCCACCATCGGATGCCAACAATATTTTCATCAGTTACATCAATCAGGAGCAGCAGTCCATTTATCTGACGCGTGGTTTTGAGATCGGGCAGACACTGGGTTATGTGGGGCCGATGTTCGCTTACAACCTCAATGCCTGCCCGGCGATTCTTGGCTATGATTTGCAGGGTTGTTTCTACAGCCTGACCGATATCGCCGCCAGTCCGCGTCCGGCTTTTTCTGCGATGACCGCGCTCGACAAATCACTGACTGGCGCCAGTCAACCGGACTCGTCTGAGCTAACTCCGGAAGTCACAACAGCACCTTAATCGTCTGTTTCCGCTAAAGAAAAGAGCCACCTTAAACACGGTGGCTCTTTTATGATCGTGCCTGATAATAAGCGGCAATCTGTGCGGCATCATTTGCCAGATGCTCGCGCAGGCCATCCGGCTTTAAGACCTCGACACTGGCCCCCCACGAGCGTACCCACGGCAACACATCATGCCAGTCATTCACGCGCAGTTTGACCAACCCGCGCTCATCTTCTAACACTTTTATTCGTTCACCCAACCGCCCCATTTGCTGACGAATGGCCGGGAGGATATCGGCGGTAAAGGCCAGAATCACTTCGGTTTTACGGGTGTCAGTCCCGGCACGCGAGGTGGTCACATTATTGGTCAGGGCGTGACGGTCAAGGTTGGCAGGAATTTTATAGGGGGCGTTCAGAATTTGCGCCCGTCGAATCTGACGTATATCAAGTGCGCTGATCCGCTGGTTAGAATAATCCAGACCCACTAAATACAGTGCGCCCATCCGTCCCGGCTCGATAAAATACGTGGCAAATTCACGCGTATCCGTGCGTTGCGCATGAGCATGGCTGTACCACAGTTTGACCTGCACCTGCTTTGCCCAGGCGGTGGTGACGAGTTCCAACACACTAAAAAAAGATCGATCCACCGCATTACGCCGAAAAGCATCGACCACATGGGCAAAATGAGACGACATCGACTCCGGTAATACGCGTCCCAACTTGGCAAAGGCCGACGCAATATGCGGATTTTGCTGCATCTCAGTTCGGGCGAAAACCCGCGCGGCCACCAGCAGGGCAACCGACTCGTTGAGGTTTAAACTCACCTGAGCGACGTAATGCTCACGGTCAAGGAAGAAACGGCCTTCTTTCTGGTAAACCGGCACGCCACTTTCGCCCAGCAGCGACAAATCCCGGTAAATTGTGCGCCGGTCAACATCACAGGCTGCGGCCAGCTCAACCGCCCGCAGGCCATTCACATGCCGCAGCAGAATCTGCTCAATATTCTCCAGGCGCTCTGTTCGATTCATCACACGACCAGCCATACCTCACCCGCTTATTGTGGTTTCCAAAGAGGTGATTTCAGTATAGCAGTTTTCATTTTTACGTGCTGATGCCCTGCCAAAAGAATAATTAAGATGCTCAGGAGCCTGCTTCGGAGGCGCGTGGCGTGTTGGTCTGGGCGATCAGCGGCACGGCTGTTCGGGCCCGAGTCGCAGTGGGTTCGGCTGTTTCGCTGATTGCAGGAATGTCTGTCGGCGCAAACGTCGCAGGAATCGTCACTTCGGCAGGCGTATCATCGGGTTGCAGAAAAGCCCGCAATGCCAGCATGCTATCCATCGGCACCAGATCAATTGCAAGAATGCCATCTTCAGCGACTTCAACCGCTTCTTCGCCGATCACCCCGCCCGAAATCGGGTCCCAGATTTCGACACTGTAGCGTCCGGCAGGCATGCGATTTAACTGATAGCGCAGGTTAATCGCCTCACGATTTACACCCGCCGCCACCTGCTCCCACGTATAATCGCGATGCTGAATCCACGCCAGCGCAACACCTGCTGTGGTATCGCGCAATGTCTCGACCCGCGCCGGGGCAATCAGTTGGCCGATTTCCAGATAATCGAGTTCAAGCCAATCCTGACCGGTGTTATCCAAGCTGAGCGTGTGCTCACCGGCAGAAAGTGGCACCCGTACCGCCACATCCCGCGTTCCAGCTCGTAAATCCAGTTCGACGGCGTTCTGACCATCTACCGTGACGACTAAATGCGCACTGGCCTGAGTCGATACCGAGCGCACCGCCAGTTCCAGATAGGTATCTACGGAAGGCGTCACACGGAATAACTGCGCCTGACTGAACTGATTGTTGAACACTTTGCCATAGAGATAACTTGGCATCTGATTTAAGGCCGGAAAAACACCATCGGGCGTAATGTCGCGGCGTACCACGTCGCGGATTGGCCTCGTAAACTGCCGATCATAATCGCTCAGACGCACCGACAGATATTCGCCTTCACCCTGAAGCAGCAAGCCAGCCTCAGCGGGTTGCAGGTTCAGATTCACCCAGTCAATCCCGGCGGCAAACGCGGACAGTGGCGCGTAATAACGGCTTAAGTCCTGCGGGATAATATAGGTATCCCACCAGTCACTCATTGCCCCACCGGCTGCACCGGATAAAGCTGAAGCCCATAATGTATTCTGAAAATGGATACCCTGCGGATCGTCGGCTGTCGGCTCATACCAGGGATTCAGCGAATAATCCGTCAACAGCACCGGAATCGGATTGACTGCAAGCTGCTGGCGTAATAAATTCACCACGCTCGTGACCTGATCGCCCACCGTTTCAATCGGGCGCAGTTGATAAAATTGCGTCGTCGTAAAATCAACATAGGGATTTTCGGCAATTACAGGGTCATAATTCTCGCTACCGGCGGTAATCAGATGACCATGCGTATCAATCCGGCGCAGGTAGCCGATATTCTGCTGTAACCAATCGCCAGCAATACCGGGGTCATAGTTGTTCACGCGGTCAATCTGATCGATCAGTTCCCACGCGAAAATCTGCGGGCTGTAGCCCCAACGCGCCACAATATAATGCAATCGCTTCTGCAAGAGTGATTCGGCCTGCTCATTGTAAAGAAACACCCCCGGCCCACTCAACGGGCCACCATTCACAATGTTATAGGGGTGATTGTCCCAATCGAGGGTCGTGTTGGGACGGGCTGGCACTTCGGGAATCAGAACCGGCGGGCCATTATAAATCTCTAACGACTGGTGCCACAGCAAGACCAGTTGCAGCGCAATATCATATTCTTCAGCCGTATCCAAAATAATATCGAGTTGAGCCGCCGCCTGTTGAGACTGACGATAATCCCCCGGCGGGCCCGACCAATCCAGTTGAATAAACCAGGGCACGTCGATAAATAAACGGGCATAATTCCCGCCGGATGTGTTCAGGTCACGCAGCCAGTCCAGATAAGTATCCAGACCACCAGCGCCATCCCATGACCATTTGAGATTATGTCCCACCGGAAAATAAGTTTCGCCATTTGGATAGCGAAAATAACGTTCATTGGCTCCAATGCGGATAAATCCATGCCGGTCAGATGGAGCAACGCTGAAGGTACCATCCTGTATTTCCGCCAGTGCGCCGTTATCCCGCACCTGTAAGGTGTATGTCCAGTTCCCCACCTGCTGCGGGGTAAAACGCACGTACCAGCCTGCATCACCGTCTGGCTGCAAATCCGCGTCATAGGGTTGCATCCAGAAGCCTGTAACCACCTGCTGATTACCATCTGGCGCCTGAAAAATGCCAATCAGCTCAATATCGGCACTATTGAACGGGTCGGTATAGGTATCCGGTTCAATCTCCATCTGGAGCGTGAGTGGTTCATAAAGCTCCACTTCCAGCGCAATGGACTGCCCCACCACCAGATGCACACCGAGGGCCAGCGTCAGGAGAATTGTGAGTAAAAGGGAAAAGCGCATTTTATATGTCATGGCGCAAAGTGTATCTGCTGAAAGCGGCACATTCAATACACAGATAACAATTTGCATACGTCAGCGTAAACAAAACGCAATAAATCTCGTCTACGCTGTAACATAAGGATAATGCCGAGTTGTGGAAGTGACTTCAATGACGGATAGTTTTTTTAGCCAAATACACCTGGGGCGTTATGAATTAAAAGAGCGCATCGGCACTGGCGGCATGGCACGTGTGTTCAGCGCGCTGGATACGAATCTGGATCGTACAGTAGCGGTCAAAATCCTGCACGACCATCTGGCCGACGATGAAACCTTCAAAGAGCGTTTCCAGCGAGAAGCCCGTTTTGTCGCCAGCTTTAGCCACCCCAACATTATCCAGGTCTATGATTTTGATGTCGTCGAAATCGGCAATCAGTGTGTGTACTATATGGTCATGCCTTATATTCCGGGCAATACGCTAAAAGATGTCCTCGAAAATTACCAGAAATCCGATCAGCGGATGCCGCAGGCTGAGGTACTCAGTATTATTTCCAAGCTGGGAGAAGCGCTGGACTATGCCCATGATCGCGGCATGGTTCACCGTGATGTCAAGCCAGCCAACATCATGTTTACGGAACAGGGCGAACCCCTTCTGAGCGATTTTGGCATTGCTCGGCTGGTTGCCAGCAGCAATCTGACACAGGATGGCGTTACCACCGGCACCCCCACTTATATGTCACCGGAGCAGGTCACAGGTCTGCCTGTTGATGCGCGCAGCGATATCTATGCGCTGGGTGTTATTCTGTTTGAGATGCTGTCCGGACGCGCCCCCTACGTTGAAGAGAACAACATCTCGACTATGCTGCAACACATCAAAGCGCCCATTCCGCGCTTATCGGATTTTCTCGAAAGTGAAAATCCTGCATTGGATAACGTAATTTACAGCGCCCTCGCCAAAGCGCCGGACGACCGTTTTAACTCCACTCAGGAGATGGTCACCGCTGTTCAGCAAGCCTTCATCACACCACAAATTGGCTCAATTCCCGGCACGATCAAGATTGATAATCCGGTTTCAGTCGTCCAGCAAACCTCAACGGCCAACACTAATTCACTTTCTTTGGCGGCTATCACCAGCCAGCTTCAGCCCACCTTGATCCTGCGCCGTTCGCCTCAAGGTATATTTGTGGTGGGGCTAGTGGTCATCGGCCTGCTTGTGACCGTGGCTTTAACTGGGCGTGTGTGGATGACTCCTGCGTCGTCTATTTCCGAGCAAAATATCAGCGCGGTACCCAGTATGACGGGCGAGGAAGTCTTCTATTTCACAGCGGATTTCGCGCCCAATTCTGAGTTGAATGCAGGCTGGCAAATTGCCGATGACAGCACCACAAGCCAGGAATTCACAGCCGACGGATTTTACCGTTTCAGCAATCTCCAACCGGGCACAGCCGCCACCAGCATCTTCGACCCCGCCTATCAATACAGCAACGTCAGCATCACACTTGAAGCGGTGCTGGATGCCGATAGTGGGCGATCCAGCGGTTACGGGATCGTGTTCAATTATCTGGATGACGATCACTACAATGTGTTTGCAGTCGATGGTGCGGGGCGCTACAGCATCTGGGTACGCGAGGCAGGCAACTGGCAGGAATTACGACAGGCTGACGAAAACTGGACAAACGCCGAAGCTGTTCACCCGATTGGTGAATCCAACCAGCTTCATATCGAAATTAACGATGGGCATTTCAGCGGTTATGTTAACGACATCCTTGTAGCTGATGTCACCGATTCAACCCTCACTATGGGCAATGTGGGCATCTATCTGGCAACTCCCAACAGCAGCACCGCCTCGCTACGGGTCGATAGTTACGCAGTTGAGCCGGTTAGCCAGACAACACCCTCAATGACCGCAGACGAAGAAGGCTGATTTAGGCGTAAGCCTGCAAAACCGCAATATACAGCGGAATCAGACAGGCGACCGCGAAGAACGCGATCACGGCTAAACCAATCGTCACCAGATCCAGCCCGGATGTTGCCGCACCGCTATAACTCTGATACTGACGGCTGTCCTGCGCGTTTAAGGGACGTGAACGATAAAGCTGGCTGCTATCCCCCGTTTGCGGTGACAGCGGTTGGAATCCGCCGGATTGCTGACCGGGAGAGCGTATCGGTGCGGCAGATTGTGGCGCAACCGGTGGGCCATAAGACTGCGTCACTGCTGCGTTGCTCTGACTATTGTCCGAAGGTTGCGCTGGAATGCGTGGGCCTGAAGGTGCCGGCATTCCCAGTGGTCGCTGGGATGCTGCTGCGTCTGGCGGACGCAGGGGCTGCGACTGGGAAACGGGCGGTATATTCGCAGAACGCGGCTGCTGTAAACCGGATTGGGGCAGTGGTGGCGGCGGTGGCAATGTACTGGATGACTGTGGAGGCGGCGCCGATGGACTGGCTGATGGAATATTAAAGGCCGTATGCTGCTGGCTGCGATCCCGATAACTCTTGAGGATACTCCCCAACTGATCCGCCATGCTGTAGCGCATCGACGGTTCTTTGCTCATCACTTTGTAGACAATTTTCGCCAGATTTTCCGGCACACTCGGATTAAATTCAGACACCAGCGGCACCGGTTCGCGCAGATGTGCCAACGCCAGATCCTGCTGACTGGCGCCGGTATAAGGCAAGCGCCCGGTAAGCATCTCAAAGATCACAATGCCAATCGAATACACGTCTGATGCCGGAGTCGGTTTTTCGCCACGGGCCTGTTCCGGCGCGAAATAATGCGGACTGCCCCACACCACTTCCTGACGCTGCATCGGCTGGGTATCCGTCAATACCTGGGCAATACCAAAATCGGTGACTTTCACCCGGTCATCCACGGTCACCAGAATATTCTGCGGTTTCACATCGGCATGTACGAGATTTGCCCGATGCGCAAAACCGATGCCGTCACAAATCTGAATCGCCAGATCAAGCGTGCGTTTAATCGTCAGCACGCCCTCAGTGCGGATGATCTTCTTCAGATCCTGACCTTCGATATATTCCATGACAATATAATGGGTCTGACCATCGTCACCGACATCATGCACCGTGACGATATTCGGGTGCGACAGATTGGCAATCGCCCGCGCTTCATCCTTAAAGCGCCGCAAAAAGGTGGCATCATTGGTGATTAAGCTGGGGCGCAGAATTTTCACGGCCACCGTCCGCCCCAACGACAAGTCCACTGCGCGGTAAATCACAGCCATCCCGCCAGAGCCCTGCTGGTTCACCAGACGGTAACGTCCGTTCAAAATCGTCTCGTTGTTATTACTGTTACTTGCCATTATCCCAAATCTCTCACTAATCTCTGGCCCGTTATACCGTCTTCAGCGCTTAGGGTCGCGTCAACGGGTCGAATAAGCGGCGATATTCCAGCATCGCACTGCGATCCGTCATACTGGCGATGTAATCGGCCACCACACGATGTACATGACCATCTGCCAGCATGGCCTGATATTCATCCGGCAGTTGGCGCGGTTCCGCAATATAACTCTCAAAAATATCGCAGATAAAGCGCTCAGCCCGTTTCGCCATACGGACAACCCGGAATTGATAATACATATTCTCGTACAGGAAACTTTTCAAATCCCGATTCATCTGGATAAGGTGGTCACTGTAACCCACAATATTATGGCTGTGTTTTTGAACATCTTCAACTGAATTCGGGTTTAGCGCCTGCAACCGTTGGGTAGACGTTTGCAAAACATCGTTGACTTCCACCCCAATCAATTCACGGATAAACATATGCCGGGTGATTTCATCCAGCTTACTGCCCGACCATTGCATCTGGTCACATAAAAAGCGCCAGATTTCCAACTGGCTCAATTCTTCCGGCCCAAATAATCCGGCCTGCAAGGCATCGTCCAGATCATGCGCATTATACGCCAGTTCATCCGACACATTGGCGATCTGTGCTTCCAGGCTGCCGCGTGTCGTCAGGTCAAAACCAGCCACATCGCTGATATCATATTCCGTTTCGTGCTTGGCAATCCCTTCCAGCGCTTCATAGGTCAGGTTCAAACCCGGCCAGTCGGGATAACGGCGCTCCAGTTTGGTCACAATCCGATAACTCTGGTGATTATGATTAAACCCGCCATGATCCTTCATGAGCATATTCAGGATACTCTCACCCGCGTGGCCGAATGGCGGATGCCCCAGGTCATGCGCCAGACAGATGCTCTCCACCAGATCTTCATTCAACGCTAATGCCCGCGCCAGCGTCCGGCCAATCTGCGCCACTTCCAGCGTATGCGTCAGGCGGGTGCGATAGTAATCCCCTTCATCATTCACGAACACCTGCGTCTTATATTCCAGCCGCCGGAAGGCCGCTGAGTGAATGATACGGTCGCGGTCGCGCTGAAATGCCGTGCGATAAGCCGGTTCGGACTCGCGGTAACGTCGCCCCTGGCTGGCACGATTCAACGAGGCATAGGGTGCCAGCGTATCAACTTCGATCTGCTCAAGTCTTTCCCGGTTTATAAACATAACTGCCTCTTTTAGAGTAACTGTTTTTCCACATAAGCCGCTCACTTTAACCCGATGTGTAATTTTAAGGTTTGCAAGCGGTATATGCTATAATAGCGTAGTTTAGATTTTCTATAATGCAAGCTGATTTGGAGATCGTAAGGGATGGATATTAACCAGGCCGCGAGGATGATCGAATGGCTGGACGAAGAACGGCGCCGGGATAAAGCCACTATCGCTACGCTGGAGGAACGGCTGGCGCAGCAGCAGGATAATATCGACACCATTCTTCGGCGAGTCAATGGCGTTGAATCAGACCTCACTACCACCCGCACCCAATTCGTCCCCAGCGGACGCGATAATGATATTCTCGATCAAATTCGCAAAGAGATGCAGCAGTTGATCGAAATGACCGAGTCCAAGCGACTGACCGCTGAGCGTGAAGTCGAGCGCCGCGCTGAACTGGCGCGCGAGAACATTAACCGTCCACTACGCGAAGTCGTGGAGAAAGTTTCCAAGCTGGAACGCGCCCAGACGGAAATGCCCGCCATCAATACCGAGCGTGATCGTTTCACCACCTCGGTGGGCACATTACAGCAGCGCGTGGATGATCTCTTCAAGAAACTGGAAGATCCAGACCGCCGTTTAGCCTTCCTGGAAGAACAACGCCGGCAGGATGCCCGTCGTATCTCCGAGACGCAATCGGAAATCCCGGAAGTGCAGAAACAGGTCGACACCATCAAGCCCAAAATGGCTTTATTAGAAGACCTTGCCCTGCGCACCGAACGCCGTGTACAGGAAGTCCAGAATGGTGACCGTGAACGCCGCGAGCAAATCCAGCAGTTTATCGACCAGCAAACGCTGATTCTGCAACAGCGTGACCAGCAGGTTAAAGAACTGCTTGAGAAATTTGGTGAGCAGGACGGCCAGATGCAGCGCAATATCGAGCGCTTCGAAACCTGGTCGGAAGCCTACCGTGAAATGAAGAAAATTATCGATGACTTTGAACGCATCGGTGACCGGCTGGAACGCCGCATCAACGAAGTGGCCGAAATGCAGCGCCTGAGTGAAGAGCGTTTCCGGCAGGAATGGAACGACTGGACATCCGACGATCAGAAGCGCTGGAAGCAGTTTACCCTGTCTAACGACGAAGTCTGGCGCAGCCACGATAAAGAGTTTGAGCGCTTTGTCGAGCGCATCTCCGAGATGCAGGGGTTGTTCTCACCATTACAGGACGGACTCGAACGGTTGTGGAAGCTGGAACGCGAACGCGCACGACTCTACCGCGAAACTTACCAATCCCTGCTGATGGAATATGACAATCAGGGTGGGAAAATTAAAACATCGACCAGTACCATGCCAGTTGTTAACCTGAGCAACAACCCTGGCGGCAATGGCAGCAGTACCAGCAACGGTGGTTGATGCGCGTTATTGGCACTGCCGGACATGTCGATCATGGCAAATCCACCCTGGTGCGCAAACTCACCGGGATTGACCCTGACCGTCTGGAAGAAGAAAAATCGCGCGAGATGACGATTGACCTCGGTTTCGCCTGGCTGGATATGCCCAGCGGCGAAACCGTAGGCATTATTGATGTGCCCGGTCATCGTGATTTTATCGAGAATATGCTGGCCGGAGTCGGTGGGATTGATGCAGTGTTGCTGGTCATTGCCGCCGATGAAGGCGTGATGCCCCAGACACGCGAACATCTGGCCATTCTGGATTTACTCGGCATTGAAAACGGCCTGATTGTCCTCACCAAAATCGACATGGTAGACGACCCCGACTGGCTGGATCTGGTCGAACAGGATGTGTTGGACATCATCCAATCGACAAATCTGGCGAATGCCCCTGTTTTGCGGGTGTCCGCGCAAACGGGTGAGGGATTACCAGAACTCATTAATCAGCTTGGCAACCTGCTGAACACCATGCCCCCTAATCTGGATTATCACCAACCGCGTCTCTCGCTGGATCGCATTTTTACCGTCAGCGGTTTTGGCACGGTGGTCACCGGCACTCTGCTGGGAGGGACCTTGCAGGTGGGTGATGAAATTGAGATTCAGCCATCTAACCTGCGAGGCAGAATCCGCGGGCTGCAAAGTTACAAGCAACCAGTAGAGCAAGCCCAACCGGGTAGCCGCGTCGCCATTAATATCAGCGGTATCGAAAAATCAGCTCTAAAACGCGGTCAGGTGCTGACCTATCCGCGTCAACTGCAACCTACCGTTTTAGCCGATGTCTATTTTCGCCATTTGCCGGACGCATCGCGCAATCTGAAACATAACGCCCAGGTCAAAGTTTTCGTCGGTGCTGCCGAATCGATGGCGCATGTACGTTTGCTGGACGCAGAAACCCTCCCACCCAACACTGAAGGCTGGCTGCAAATCCGCCTTGAGCAGCCCTTAACGCTCGCGCAGGGAGATCGCTTTATCCTGCGTTACCCATCCCCGTCAGAAACCATTGGCGGTGGGCTGGTAGTCAATCCCCAGCCGGGACGACGCTGGCGGCGTTTTCAACCGGACGTGATTGAGCAGCTTGAAATGCGCCTCACCGGCACCTCTGCTGAACGGGTTACGCAAGCGGCGAATCAGCCGCAGCCTATTAAGCGTAGCGCTATCCAGAAAGAAACCAACCTGACCGATGACGAGCTTGATTCAGCCATCGGCGAAGCTTTGCAATCTGGCCATTTGATCGAATACAGTGATGGGACATTTCTGGCGGCAGTGCAACATCACAGTTTATTACAGGCCATGCGGCAGCAACTTGAGGCTTTCCACGCGTCAAATCCGCTGCGACGCGGCATGTCGCGTGAGCAACTGCGCAGCCAGTTGAACATTAAACAGGCGACGCTGACCCTCCTGCTGGACTCTCAATCTGCCATACTGGCTGATGGCACTCTGCTGTCTCTGGCGGGGCATGAAATCCGGTTTACGCCTGCACAACAGGCTGGAGTCAATCAGCTAAAAGCCCAATTAGATGCCGAGCCTTTTACGCCACCGTCGTATCAGGAAGCACTTCAAATGGTCGGCGAAGAGGTTCTGCTGGCGCTGATTGATCAGGGGGGAATTGTTCAGGTACAGCCGGATATTATCTTTGCAGCGGCGACTTATCAGCAAATGATCGACGGCGTGTTGGAACTCATCGACCAGAATGGCGAAATCACCACCGGTCAACTGCGCGATCATTTCAACACCACGCGCAAATATGCGATTGGCCTGCTCGAACATCTGGATCAGCGCGGCATCACCCGGCGCGTGGATGATACCCGTGTGCGCGGGTCACGCGCTTAATCTAGCTCAGTTCCGGCACGGGCAGCGAACTCACCTCTACCCGCTCGATATGAGCGCCAATCGAAGCCAGCTTTTCATCCACGCGCTCATAGCCACGGTCAATCTGCTGGATATTAAAAATATGCGTTTCCCCTTTGGCCGAAAGTGCGGCCAGCAAAATCGCCATCCCCGCTCGAATATCCGGGCTGGAGATATTCCCGGCGCTCCTGAAAGTCGTCGGCCCCTGCACCAGCACACGATGCGGGTCACACAGTGTAATCCGCGCCCCCATCCGCACCAGTTTATCGGTAAAGAAGAAGCGGCTTTCATACATCCAGTCGTGGAACAGCACTGCACCCGCGCTCTGGGTCGCCACTGTTAGCGCGATACTCATCAAATCCGGTGGGAAGGCAGGCCAGGGTTGTGCCTTGATGATTGGAATCCG
>JBBSQD010000022.1:0-39598 GCA_038258185.1 Aggregatilineales bacterium
AGCAGCTTCTGTCTGATGCCGGTTATCCCGGTGGTGAAGGCTTCCCGGAACTCACGCTTGACCTGCGTGGTGAAGGTGAAGCAATTGTCGCCCGTTACGTGGCCGCCGCAGCGTCCATCAGTGAATGCCTGAGTGTTCCCATCCAGGTCAATAACATGGAGTTCAGCGCCTACATGGAAGCTCTGCTGGCTCGCCCGACTACACTACAATTCGGTGGTGTCTCCTACGGTATGGATTACCTTGATCCTGCCAACATGATGGGTACCCTGTGGACATCGGATGGCCGCCACTCCTGGCGTAATGCCGAGTTCGATGAACTCTCTGTCGAGGCCAACTCGCTGGTGGGTGATCCTGCCCGTCGTACCGAACTGTATCAGGAAGCCGAGCGCATTCTGGTAGAGGATGTCGGTGGTATCTTCTTCTATCATCGCATTCAGGGTCATCTGTTCCAGCCCTATCTGCAGGGCGGTTTCCGTGAACTCAATGCTCAGGGCCTGCCCGGTTGGCAATGGGGCAATGACTGGATGTTAAGCAGCCTGTACATCGACAACACGGTCACCAATTACGATACCTATCGTTCCCAGGAATAATCGAATACTGTGACCGGCAGATCGTTTGCCGGTCATTTTGCAGGTCTGGCCTGGGGAGCAGAAAGTTTGCTCCCCAGGTTCTTCATAAGGAATCTGGTTTGGAGTTTATATGACCGGTTATATCATCCGGCGCTTGTTATCCCTGATATTTGTCCTGTGGGCAGTGGCGACGATCGTCTTTTTCCTCATGGATGCTGTCCCCGGCGGCCCCTTTAGCCTGGGTGAACGTGGGTTTTCTGAGGAAGCTTATCAGAATATCCTCGAAAAATATGGTCTGGATAGGCCCCCGCTTGAGCGCTACATCAACTATCTTAAGGATGCGGTACGGCTTGATTTTGGCTATTCCTTCTCCACGGCTGGCAACCCACCTGTCGCTCAGTTGATTCAGCGCGTCTGGCCGGTCACACTGCATGTCGGCGCTTATACCGTGCTGGTGGCCTTCACGCTGGGGATTACACTGGGGGTCACCGCGGCTTATTATCGCAATGGCTGGATTGATAGCACCGTCACGTTTGTATCGACACTGGGCATTACCGTGCCGAGTTTTGTGATTGCAACCTGGTTTCTGATCATCTTTGGATTTCAGGCCGGTTGGGGTCAGCCGGGGAAAACCATTATTGGCCCCGTCGTCCCCGGTGGCAGCCCGATTCTGTCATGGGATTATTTTCTGCCGGTGATTACCTATGCACTGGGGCCACTGGCCATTGTCGCCCGTTACACCCGCTCCAGCGTCACCGATGCGATGAGTGCCGATTATATCCGCACCGCGCGCGCCAAGGGCCTGTCTGAAAGCCGCATTATGATCGGTCATGTGATGCGCAACGCCCTGATCCCGATGGTGACCGTTCTACTGCCTATTATCCCGGACTTACTGACCGGGTCACTTTTTATTGAAGCCGTATTTGGCATCCCTGGTTTAGGCAAGTTTTTTGTGACCAGCATCTTCGCCCGCGACTATCCGATGGTGATGGCACTCGTGCTGCTCATTGCCTTCTTCTGGGGCATCACTTATCTGATTACGGATGTCCTGTATACGATTATCGATCCGCGTATTCGTATCTCAGGGGCAAGGTAAGCGGATTATGCCAAATGAACAGGGAACCAAACACATGGATGCAGCCAACACCCTTCCAAATCAATCGACTCCGGTCAATCTGAAAGATGCGACGATTGAGCGCCGCTCGTTATGGGCCGACTCCGTTCGCCGCTTCCGACGCAACCGGCTGGCGATGTTGGGGCTGATGATCATCGTGTTTCTGTTTTTCCTGGCGATCTTCGCCGATTTCCTATCCCCCTATCCTTATGACAAGGTGTTCTTCACCATACGTCATCCGGCGCTGCCCTTTACCAATGTGGATCACCCCTTCGGTACTGATACAGCCGGACGAGATTATCTTTCCCGCTTGATTTATGGCTCGCGCACATCCCTGTTCATCGGCATGATTGCGCCGATCATTGCCTTTTCAATTGGGGTGCCGCTGGGGGCTGTCGCTGGTTATAAAGGCGGCTGGTGGGATATTGTGATCTCGCGCATTATTGAGATCGGCACCGGCATACCCGGTCTGATCTTCGCGCTGCTGTTATTAACGGTATTGGGTACAGGGGTGCTCAATGTCATTCTGGCATTGTCCATCACCTCGTGGATTGGCGCGGCACGTATCGCGCGTGGGCAGTTTATCGCCACCCGTGACCGCGAATTTGTCACCGCTGCCCGTGCTTTAGGGGCGACTGACCGCCAGATTATTATCAACCACGTTTTCCCAAATGCCTTCTCGCCTTTATTAATCGCTTTCTCGCTTGCCATTCCCAGCTTTATTTTCGCCGAAGCGGGTCTCAGCTTTCTTGGACTCGGCATCACCGAACCGACGGCCAGTTGGGGCAAAATGGTCGGCGGTAGTGTTGGGACGACCATTCGTATCTACTGGCATCTGGCTCTGATGCCGACGATTATGATCGCGCTGACGATGCTCGGCTTCTCATTTATCGGCGATGGTTTGCAAGAAGCATTAGATGTAACTCGTACAGACTAATTGGAGAATAGACCATGCACAAAAACCTGACTCACAAGCTCCCGTTATGCCTCGCAGCACTGGTTTTTCTGGTCATGGTAGCGTGTAGTTCGCAGGATGCGACTCCCGCAGAGCCAACGATTACCCCAACGGGGTTCCCGACATTCGCCTTTAACCCGCCGACTGAGGCGCCTCAAGTGGCAACAGCCGCCGCCGCAACCGCTGTTGCGCTGGAAGCTGCCGGGGACGAACTTGTGCTCGACCCGGAAACTGTTGAGCGTGGACAAGGGCGGTATGTCGCATTAGAATGTGGCAGTTGTCACGGTGAAAATGCTGAGGGTGGCGAAGCCCCAACCTTAATCGGCTATGCTGCATCGGAAGCGGATTTCATCGACTTTATGCGCACAGGCGGCGATATTGGAAATGACCATCGTTTCCCGTCTGAACGCCTGAGCAACAGTGGCATTGTGAATTTATACCAGTATTTGCGCTCGTTAGGTGCTGAATAAGCCATTTATGAAATCAACTCCAAAAAACCGTCTAAGATGGTTGTCAATGAAGTATATGGACACGCTTCTGCGTATCCGCCCTGTGTCGCCTATGAATGGGTTACGGTATTTTCAGGTATTTGGCTTACTGGCTGTCCTGCTGACAATCGCCAGTTGTACAAGTCTTCAGTCCACAACTCCGCCAACGACCAGTGGCTCATCACAGATTATCGCCACACCTGACCCCACCATCATTGCCAATCTCACGCAGATGCCGAGTGCCGAGCCATTGACCGGCCCCGCAGCGGAAGCCCTTGCTGTGATTGATGATGCGGTCACGGCCTGTGCTGAATACAGCCCGGAACGGCGTGGGCAGATGCAGCAACATATCTTCTGGCTGTATCAGCCCAATCAGATTCCCCCAGACATGATTCTGGCATTAGGCACTAACCCGACAGGCCGCCTGATCTATGGCATGGCCATTTACACCTCAACCGAGTGGCGGCTTGCCCAGCGTCCCCGGCCATCCTGCCTGCTGGATATTGGCCTGCAACTCAACGAACTGCTCATCGCCAACAATGAAGAGCCTCTGACAATTTATGAGGCCACACCCGCCCCCTGATTTTGCGGTATGGCGGTTACGAACCTGTAATCGACACGTAACACACGCGCAACATCTCCGAATCATACTAAGTTTGCCCCCGTACATGGGCGATTGATGACACAGTGGTTTTCTGTTTTCTCTTGAGAGCGGGCTTACACCCGCTCTCACCTGTTGTATCACCACTGGTCGCTTATATGACACCAAGGAGAATTTATGCCAAAATCTCGTACCACACTGATCATGTTAGGTTGCCTGAGTCTGCTGCTGCTGGGGCTGATTGCGCCTTTAGCCGCACAGGACAATGCGGTCACTATTACGTTAACCGTACCGGATTTCATGGAAGACGTCATTACAGAGGAAATGCTGGCAGATTTTGAAGCTCAGAATCCCGGTATCAAAGTTCAGGTGGTCGATGGAGCCTTCGGCCTCACCCCACCGACAGACAACGTCGATGCGCACCTGAGCGAAATGGCGGAGTATGCCGCCAGTGCCGATGTCCTGTATACATCCAGCAATACCCTCACGCGCGAGGCCACCACGGCAGGTTATCTGCTGGATCTCAGCCCGCTAACAAATGCCGACAGCACCCTTAACGCGGATGATTTCATCCCACAGGCGTGGCAGTCTGTCCAGTGGGATCGCGGTGTCTGGGCGCTGCCGGTTTCAGTCAATGTCCTGCTGATGGTTTATAATCCCGCCGCGTTTGACCGGGCAAGCATCCCCTACCCCAACGAATCCTGGACGCTGGCCGACTTTGCCGACGCCGCCCGTCGCCTGACCGAAACCCAGGACGATGGCACGGTGAAAACCGGTTATTTCGATTTCGGCAACGGTGACTTTTTATTCCGCAGCCTGCTCGGCACCAGCCTTTACGATCCGACTACCGCTCCGGCTCAACCCGATCTGGATAACCCGGCAGTGGCCGAACTCCTCAACACCTTAACAGAGCTTAATGCTGAAGGCGTGATTGGCAGTGTCGGCAGTGGGATATCCGTGATCGCTATCGGTGGCGGCGCCGAAGATGGCCCCGCCATGAGTGTGCAGCAGAGTTTCGCGCTGGCTTCGTTTGGCGGCTTTGGCAATAACAACAATGCCCAACCCGTGGCAGGCGCCCTGTTACCAGGGGGAGTCGCCGGGATCAATGTGGAAAGCTTCTCTATCAGTGCCGGGACACTCTATCCCGAACAGGCCTATACCCTGCTCAAATTTCTCACCAGCAATGCCGATATCGCCAGCAATATTTTCGGCGGAACACCTGCACGTCGCAGCCTTGCTGGCATGGAAAGCAGCAACACCAATGGGCCGGGTGGCGGTGGTCGTGGTGGCTTTAATATCCAGCTCTCACCAGAAAACCAGGCTATTGTGGATGAAGCCCTGTCACGCGCCGTTTCCGTAACCGACATGAGCTTTTACGAATATCTGGATATTGCGCTGGAAAAAATGCAGACTGACGGTATCGACGCAGCAACCGCCCTGCAGGAAGTCGAACTTCAGGCGATCACCAATCTGGATACCGCATTGGCCGCACGGGGTACTACTCAGATCAACGTGGCGACTCCCGTGCCGGAAGTGATTCTCGCCCCCGGTGAAGTCGCCTTGAAATTTGGCATTAGCTCGTTTGTATCGCCCCTGCCCAATCAAACTGAGTGGAATCAGCTCATCAGTGATTTTGTCGCTAATGATGCCGAGGTCGGACAGATTATCCTCGACAGCGATTTCAACAATAATCTGAGCGATATGGCAACCAGTTTTGACTGCTTCTATATGCCGACCAATGCTGTGACGGATGGCGACCTGACCACGATTATCAGCCTCGACCCGTTCATGGATGTGGACCCGAATTTCGATAAATCAGACGTGATCGGCAACACGTTGTCGCAACTTCAGTTTGAAAATCGCACCTGGGCCTTCCCGGTCACTTTGCAGCCGAATATCCTGCGTTATAATGCCGACCTGTTTGCTCAGGCCGGGGTGGTAGCACCCGTAAATGGCTGGACGATTGACAGCTTTGTCGATGCGCTGCGCAACCTGCAGGCGATGGATGATACCAGCGCACCTTTCCAACCGGGTGGCGGCAATGAATATCTGCTGGCGCTGATTGCGGCTTATGGCGGCCTGCCGATTGATTATCGTACCGATCCGCCCACGTTCAGCTTCAGCGATCCGCTCAATGCCGATGCCGTCCGCCAGACACTTGACCTGGCCAAAAATGGACTGATCGAATATCAGGCGGTTGGGGGTGGCGGTGGCGGACGTATCTTTGCGCTGGCCGGTATCGGTGCCGATGCCGATGCCGATGAAAATCCAATGGCGGTTTCGACTTATTCACTGAACGGACTGAATGACTTCATTGTGCGGCGGGGTGGGCCGGGGCAAAATGCTGAAAATCAGAATGCCGATGACGGCTATCAACTGACCACCTACCCGACAGGCACGCAGTATGCCCCGGTGTCTTACGATATTGGCACCGCTTATATCAGTGCCAATGCCGAGAACCCGGACGCCTGCTATCGCTGGATCAGCGAAGTTTCGCGCCAGCCTAGTCTGTTCTCGACCATGCCCGCACGGCGTTCACTCATCAATGACCCCTCGCTGACCGCATCGGAAGACCCGGACACCATCGTCTTCTACAATCAGTTTGCGGCACTGCTGTCGCAAGGGAATGCCATCAATTTCCCGGCGGGTTTCGGTGGCGGGCCGATCAATAATATGGTCACACGCTGGCTTAACCGGGCGTTTGATCGCTATGTGAACGAGGATGCTGACTTGGACGCCGAACTGCTGGAGGCACAAACCTTCACGCAGGAATTCATGGCCTGTACCAGTGGCTTACCACCGATTGATAATGCCGCCAGTCAGGCAGACCGGCGCGAGGCATTCCAGGCGTATAATGAGTGCGCATCGGCGGTAGATCCAACCATTAACAGTTAACAATCAATTGCTAGAATAAGGGGATGAGAATCGTCAGGACTGTCGCTTCTGGTTTCTCATCCCCTTGCCTGAATAAACAATGGAACATTTTCACGCTGTGGTGTGTATAAAGATTAACAGTGCAACGAAACCGTTATAAGGTGTTTTTTGTGCGACTATTCCGTGTTGAATTGCGTACTGGGTTATGGCAGGATTACTAATTTAATTTCAGTATAAGCATTGAATGTTTGTTAAAGTTTGTGTTATAACGCTTTATGTAAACACAGGTCAGCAGCACAGGCCTGTTTATCACGACACTGTTCATCAAAAAGATCGCAGCGCTTATGTTCCGTTTCATCGATTCATTCCTGTTTAGCCTGGAACGCATCTGGCAGCATCGCGTTCTGGTGCTGTGGACCCTCATCGGGCTGTCATCCGCGACGATTCTGGCCCTGAGTCTGACCCTGTATATCGATTCGGTGAATACCGGCCTGCTAGAATCGCGCCTGACTGACCCGGCCTATGCTTTTCGCTTCCGGTATCTGGGTGCGTGGGAAGGCAATATTGGCCGCGCCGATGTCACCAGCGCCACCGCCGCCATTGAAGATGCCCTGCCTGTTACGCTGGGGATGCCTGCGCTGCGCGAAGTCCATTATCTCAGTGGGGGTGCCTGGGGTGTCAGGCTGGAGTCGAATCAGGCGCTGGGCACCTATAACATCGGCATTCTGGAAGGCGCGGAAGAACAGATCAATATCGCGGCTGGGGAATGGCCGGGGGAAGCCACAGAACCTGATGCCATCCCGGTGATGATTTCGGAGCAGATGCTGTTTAATATGGGCGTACAGGTCGGGGATGTTCTGACCGGGCAGGCCTCCGGGCGCGACCCGATCACGCTGGAAGTCGTGGCGTTATGGGAACCGGTCAACAGCGACGACCCAGCCTGGATTTTCCCGCCCAAATTCTTTGACGAGCGCGTTCTGATGCAGCCGGATGATCTGTGGGCTGTGCTGGATGGCGTCGAAAACCCGGTTGACGAAAGCGCCTGGTATCTCATTTTTGATGGCAGCGAAGTCCGCACATCGGATGTAGATGCGCTCATCAGCAATATTATCGCCGGGGAGCGCACCGTCACCACAGTTTTACCCGGTACGCGCATGGATCTGTCCCCTATCGAAGGTCTGCGCACCTTCAGCATCGAAGTCAGTTTATTGACACAACAGCTCATCACGATGGTGCTGCCTGTCGCCGGGTTGGTGCTGTATTTCGTTTCGCTGGTAGCCGGATTACTGGTCAGCCGCCAGCAGCAGGAAGATGTCACGTTGCGCAGCCGTGGCATGAGCCGCAGCGCCATTTTAGGCATTCATGTGATGATGTGGCTGATGATGGCCGCGATTGCGCTGGCCGTTGCGGTGGTCGTGTCACCGTATGTCGTGCTGTTGGTCGGCCAGACGACATCCTTCCTGCAATTTGACCCGACTCTGCCACCGCTTACGATTCTGTTTACGCCGCAGGCTATTGCTGCCGGTGCGGTTACCGCGCTGATCGCTACTTTCAGCGGTTTGTTTCTGGCATGGCGCACCACCGGCAGCACCATCACCAGTTTTAAGCAGGAAAGCGCGCGCGCTTCAAAAGCATGGTGGCAGCGCATCTATCTGGATGTGATTCTGTTTGTCCCGGCGGTGTATGTGCTGTTCACACTATGGCGCCGGGGCGGTATTGTCACCGCCGCCGATGACCCCTTTGCTGACCCGCTCACTTTCCTGGGGCCGACTCTGTTTTCGCTGTCGCTCACGCTGCTGTTTTTGCGACTTTGGCCTTTCTTTTTACGCATCGGCTCCAATCTGGTGGCTTATGGCAGCGGGGTCGCTTTGTTGATGACCCTGCGCGAACTCACGCGCTCGATTGGCCGTTATCGCGGCACCCTGTTGATGATGTGCTTCACATTAAGTCTGAGCGGATTCACCGCATCTATGGCGAGCACGATTGATCGCAGCCTTGAAGATGTGATTAACTATCGCATCGGCTCGGACGCGGTGATTATCACCGTGCCGGATGCACAGACCGAGCAGGAGGCATCCAGTGATGGCAGCGGCCAACCGACGCTGACCGTCACCGGTTTTAACGCGCCTCCCGTGATTGATCTGCTAGCAGTGGATGGCGTGGAAGATGTCTCACGCGTCGGGCGTTTTCCCAGCCGACTGGTGCTCGCCTCGCAGCGTGTGGATGGTACTGTGCTGGGTGTAGACCGCGCGGCCATGGCCGCTGTCACCCGTTTCCGCGAGGATTATTCCGACCTGCCGATTGCTGATCTGTTCAATGAACTGGCCGGACAGCGCAATGGCATTATCATTAATGCGCAGACATTAAACGATTACAATCTGCTGCTGGGGCAGGAAGTCACGCTTCAGATTTCCGCGCTGGGCGAATGGTACGAAACCAAAGTGCCGATTCTGGGCGTGGTCGATTATTTCCCCACGCTTGACCCGCGCGCCAGCTTTTTCGCCATCGCCAATATCGACCCTATTTTCGAGACAGTCGGCACCGAGCTGCCGTATGATGTCTGGCTCACGCTGGAACCGGATGCAGATCCGTTAGTAGTTCAGACCGCTGTCCGCGAGATCGGCTTCCCGGTGCTGAAATGGGAAAATCCGGAAGAAGCGCTGGCCCTTGCCCAGGGCGCACCGTCACGGCGCGGTGTGTTGGGCTTCCTGTCCGTCGGTTTTGTCGCCGCCATCACACTGACGCTGATCAGCACCATTATCCAGAGTACGGCCTCTTTCCGTGCGCAGGTGGCACAGTTGGGTTCGTTAAGGGCGATGGGCCTCAGCGGCCTGTCCGTCAGTGTCTATCTGACACTGTTGCAGGGCATGATCGCCGGTAGCGGCATTCTCAGCGGCACGGCCATCGGCGTGGGTACGACTCTGTTGTTCCTGCCATTACTGGATTTCAGCGGTGGCTTACCACCCTATTTAATCCGTGTCGCCTGGAGCGATATTATCCTGGTGTACAGTCTGTTCGCCGGGGTGCTGGTGGTGGTCACTATATTCACGACTATTTTGTTGGGTCGCGAGAGCCTTGCGACTGTGGTCAAGCTGGGTGAATAAAAATCACGCAGCGCGTATCCTGATCGGAGTTTGAGATTTGTCTGTCAAACGTCACACAGAACTTATAACAGCCTTCATGCCACACCGTTTTTGGAGTCGTTTGCTGGCGCTCGTGTTCGCAGCAACCCTGGTGGCCGCCTGCGCAACCGGGGATAATCCACCGGGTGCGGCCCAGTCGGTTGTGCCCACTTCGACCCCGATCCCGACTGCCCCGGCAGTCGCCCGCCCGACGTATCTGGTGCAGCGCGGGGATGTGCGCGAAGAACTGACTTTTACCGGACGCTGGCAGTCGCGGGATCAGTTGGCGCTGTCGTTCGAGATTAACGGCACCATCCGTCAGGTCAATGTGCAGCGTGGGGATACCGTCAGCGCCGGTCAGCTCCTGGCTGACTACCAGATTGACGACCTGGAAAATCAACTGGATAACGCCCTGCTCAATCTGGAAACTGCCCAGACCAATCTGGAAAGCGGCACCGGGGACGAAGTGAATTCCGTGGTGGATGCCGAAATCAGTCTGGCGAATGCCCGTCTGCAACTGGAAAGCACCAAACAGAACAGCCCGTGGACGAGTGTCGCCTCGGCCCGTATTTCGCTGGATGACGCAGAGGAAAATGTCGAGCGTGCGCAGCGGGCCTATGATGATGCCCGCAGCCATCCAGAGCAGCCTGCCTCCAATGCCACGCAGGCGCTGCAATCTCTGGAAGACGCCAAATCTCGTCTGAAAAGTGCCGAAATCAGTTATTTTCAGGCGGCGCAGAGTTTCAACAATCATCAGTTCAGTATCGCCCAGCAGGAAAACGCGGTCATCTCCGCGGAGATCCGCTTACAGGAAGCCCGATCCGGCACAGGCAATCCGTCCGCACAACAGAGTCTGCGCTCGGCGCAACTCACTGTTGACCAGATTCGCGCCGATATCGCCAAAGCATCCCTGTTCGCGCCGATTGATGGCGTGGTGCTGGAAGTCAGCATCAGCCCCGGTGACACCGTACAGGCTTTTAACACGGTCATTACCATCGGCCAACCGGAACCACAGGAAGCGATTGCCAATCTCGCAATTGGCGATGCGCAGCGCCTCAGTGTGGGTTTGGTGGGTGTTTGCCAGATCATCAATGATCCCACCAGCGCGGTGCAGTGCGTCGTGCGCCAAATTCCGCTGACCGCGCGGGATGCCGACCAGACCACCCGTGTCGCTGCAACGTTAAGCGATGTCCCGCTGAATCAGCTCATCGAAGTCACTATGCCGCTGCAAATCAGCGAGGGTGTCCTGTGGCTGCCACCCGTCGCCATCCGTACCTTCCAGAACCGAACTTTCGTTGTGCTGGAAACGCCGGACGGCCCGCGCAGTGTCGATGTCCAGATCGGCCTTCAGACCGATGAACGGGTCGAGATTACGGCGGGTGTCCAAGAAGGCGATGTCATTCAGGGGCCATAATATGACTGCATGGATTAGTTGTAAACGCATCGTCAAAGCCTATCAGGTGTCCGGCCACGAGATCGTCGCGCTGCGCGGGATTGACTTTGAGATGGAAAAAGGCGAAATGGTGACGATTATCGGCCCCAGTGGTGCCGGTAAAAGTTCGCTGCTGAATCTGCTGGGTGGGCTGGATAAACCCACTGCCGGACAACTCACGGTCGATGACATGAATCTGCTGGAACTTAAAGGCCGCAAACTGGCAAATTATCGTTTGAATGAGGTCGGTTTTTTGTGGCAGCAGATCGAGCGCAATCTGTTCAAGAATCGCTCGGCCTTGCGTAATGTCACCCTGCCGATGATGCTGGCCGGGGTCCCTTTCTGGCAGCGGACAAAGCGCGCCAAAGAACTGCTGGAAGCGGTGGGCCTGGGTGACCAGATGCACAAACGTCCGGCGGCACTGTCAGGTGGACAGCAGCAGCGTGTCGCGCTGGCGGTGGCCCTGGCAAATAACCCGCCTCTCCTGCTGGCCGACGAACCGACTGGCGCGTTGGATCGTACCAGTGCGCGGCAGGTCATGGATTTACTGGCTGACTTGCGCCAGCGTTATCATCTGACGGTGCTGATGGTCACGCACGATCTTGAGGTCGCGCGCTATGCTGACCGCGTACTAACACTGCGCGATGGTGCTCTGGGGCAGGACATCGCGCATCCAGAGGACGATGCCCCCCGTATGGACGCGCAAGGCAGCATCCGCCTGCCGGAAGCGGTACGCCATCAACTGGAGCAGGCGCCAAGTTTCTCCATCGAAATCCGTCCTGAAGGGGTTTTGCTGCGGCCAGACATCGAAGTTGAAGACGACACCGGGGCGCTGTTGCAGGACATGCTGCCGCAGGATGCTCCACCCGATGAAGGCGCTGGCCGCTGGCAGCTGTTCCGCAGAAGAAAGACGCGCTCATGACCCAGACGCAGAATAATGATGTGAGTGTACTGGTCGAAAATGTCGAGCGGTCTTTCGGTCAGGGTGATACCATTGTGCACGTGCTGCGCGGCATTGATTTATGTGTGCAGGCCGGGCAGATTATCGCACTCTATGGGCCATCGGGCAGCGGCAAAACGACCCTGCTGAATTTAATCGGCGCGCTGGACAAGCCCAATAACGGCAGAATTGAAGTCGGCGGTAAGGAAATCACCCGCATGAGCGAGCGGGCCCGTTCCCGCCTGCGCCGTCGCGAGATCGGCTTCATCTTTCAGAGTTATACGCTGCTGCCGACCTATACCGCTATGGAAAATATTGATCTGGCTTTACGGTTGCCGGGGATGGGTTTCTTCGAGCGTCGCCGCCGCGCCAAAAGCGCCTTAACCGCAGTCGGCTTAAATGCCTGGGCGACGCATGTGCCGGACGAATTGAGCGGTGGTCAGCGTCAGCGGGTTGCGGTGGCCCGTGCTTTGGCCCTGCAGCCCAGATTAGTGCTGGCTGATGAGCCGACCAGCGGCCTCGATACGGCCACAGCGCGGCGCATTCTGACGCTGTTCCGGGGTATTGCTGAAGCACAAAAAACGGCTTTTCTGATTGTTTCCCATGATCCCATGATCGTCGAATATGTCGATCAGGCTTATGATCTCCATGACGGCCAGCTTGTTCCACGTGTCGAAAAGACACCTGCACAGCCTGAATAAGGACGTGACTCTATGAAATTCATCACCAGACAGCTTCCGACACTCCTGCTCCTCATTATTGCAATGATGCTGGGTGCGATCCTCATGCGCATGACCATCGCGCCGCTGCCCAATGAGCCGCAGCAGATTAATGCGCAACAGGCCGAGACTGAAGCCACCGCCACCGAGGACAGCAGCGATGCAACACCGACGGAGACGATTCCACCCAATACGCCGCTGGCGACTCTCACGCCTTCGCGGACTCTGCTGCCACCACCGACCTTTGAACCGGCGACCGCCACCGTCCCGCCCAGCCTGACACCGAGTGTCACCGCCACCGCGACCATCGACCTCAGTGTGTCGATTCCCGGCCTGCGTGGTGCCGAAACAGCGACTCCGTCCACCACACCGGGCTGCGAGAAAAACGCCGACTGGAAGCTGACCTATGAAGTCAAGCGCGATGATGCGCTGATCAAAATCGCGCAGTTGTACAACACCAGCGTTTCGCAACTGGTGGCCGGTAACTGTCTGACGGATGCCGATGTCATCGTGGTCGGTCAGGTCTTGCGTGTCCCCGGTGATACCCCGCCAGCGATACAGATTTACGACTGCACCTTTGAACTGCTCACCCCGGTGGATAACACGCAGGCGATTGAAGGGTCGGGCGAGGTCACCTTTAACTGGCGTGGCCCAATGGCGGCAATCAATTTGATCCGTATCGTCAAGCCCGATGGCGGCCTCTACGAGCGCGTGGTCGAGCTGCGGCAGAACGAGCAGATTGATATGGAAGAAATCCCCGACCCCGGCACCTATACCTGGTATGTCTATCCGCTGGATAGCAACTATCAGCAGATCCCCTGTCATGAGGCGGGACCGTGGCGCTTCACTAAAAAGGCCAAGCCCACCCCCACGCCGACCATCACACCGGGTGGCTTCTAAAATAAAACAAACAGAGTGCCTGTCAAACAGAGGCACTCTGTTTTTATATCAGTCTGAAAAATTCTGCCTGCTTAGGTGACAATCTCCGGAGGTGTTTCCGGCATACTCGCATTGGCTGCGATCAGGTCAAGACGATCCCCGACGACCTCAAAAGCATGCAGGGCACGGTCAAGATGCTCTGTCAGATGCGTCGCCATATAACTGGTACGCAGCAGACTGTTATTCAGCGGCACACCCGGCGGCACAACCGGATTGGTATAGGCGCCTTCTTCGATCAGCGCATGCCACGCCAGCACCGTCCGCACATCATCACGGATCAGTACCGGGATAATCGGCGTGTTGCTCTTGCCGGTATCATAACCCAGTTTACGCAGACCCAACCGCATATACTCAGCATTACTCCATAAGTTCTGGACGTGCTGCGGTTCGGTCTCGATAATATCCAGCGCCTTCAGAACTGCCGCGACATTCGGTGCCGGCAGCGCTGCCGAGAAAATCAGCGAGCGCGCATTGTGCTTAATGTAATTGACCACATCGGCATCACCGGCGATAAAGCCGCCAATCGAGGCGAAGCTCTTGCTGAAGGTGCCCATAATCAGATCAACATCTTCGGTCAGGCCAAAGTGATGCGCCGTACCACGACCTTCACCAGTCACGCCGATACCATGTGCGTCATCGACCATGATCCGTGCGCCAAATTTCTTACAGATAGCGACCAGTTCCGGCAGCGGTGCCAGATCACCACCCATGCTGTACACACCATCCACCACGACCAGCTTACCCGCTTCAGGCGGGAGTTTGCTCAGCACATCTTCCAGACTGCTCAGGTCATTATGGCGGAAGCGCTTCATCTCACCGCGGCACATCAGGCAGCCATCAACAATGCTGGCATGATCGTCTTTATCGACAATCACATAATCGCCCTTCTGGACAACCGCTGTGATCGTACCGACATTGGTCTGATACCCTGTCGGGAAAACCAGCGCCGCTTCTTTACCGACAAAACGCGCCAGACGCTCATCCAGCTCCAGATGCAGTTCCAGCGTACCGTTCAGGAAGCGCGAACCGGTTACACTGGTGCCATAGTGATTGATCGCGTCAACCGCAGCCTGCCGCACGCGTTCATCAGTGGTCAGCCCCAGATAATTATTGGAGCCGATCATCACCACTTCTTTACCTTCAAAGATGGCAGTTGTGCCTTCAGAATCACTCAGCGCGCGGAAATATGGATAAATGCCAATCCCACTCGCCTCTTTGGCGCGCTTCACAAAGGCATCAGTTTCAATTTTGTCGAACAAGTCAGCCATCGGCTGGCCCCCTTTCATCATCGATCATTTAAAGTAACCCAAAAGTGGGAGTATCGTTACCCAGAGGTAAGGCGAATTTGCGATCTAAAACGTATATTTAACTTAAAACGACGCATCACAGTAACATTTATAAGTTTAACAACTTTTTGAAAGTTCAACTATAGCAAAATCAGCGCAGTTTGTGAAAATCGTTACTTGCATATTATCGTCTACTCAGGTTATACTGGCAACCTGATAAAAGCTCATGTTCAGCAGGAGACAGGCTGTTATGTCCTCACTTACTACACGTAGAATTGTTGTTTGGATTGTATCAGGCGTATTAGGTTGTTTGACGGCCTTTTTAGTTATTACCGTTGGTTTTTCCATTCTGCCCTTTATCTCGATCCCGCCCATTATTACCCCAGTGCGGTCAGAGGCAGTGACTATTGGCGAGTACGGAATTATCTATTTTATCACGACAGCCTTCCCGCTGGTGTTAATGTATATGGTCTGGCTCGATCATTTCATGGGCACCAAAATTCTGCCTGACTAAAATTTTACAACTGAACACTGATACCCTAACCCGTCCTTGCTGGCGGGTTTTTATTTTATTCCAGCCACGCCCCTTCCAGTAAATACGCTAAACCTGTCGCATTTGTTGCACCATGCACCCGCACCCGGTCGACTTCCAGCCGATTATCGGTCGTATGCAGCATGCCCGGTTGCGTTGTGACTGCCCGCCAGATATTCATTTCATGACCCACCGCCAGCGTGGCGCCATCATAACGCCCTGCCGGATAGGAAAACATCGCAGCCCGTTGACCGGTATGCGCGCTCAGGCTTTCGCGGCTGCCGAGCATTTCATACACCAGAAAATCATAATCGCGTTCATTTAAAGACGGATGGTTCTTGGTGTGCGGCTCCATCTGCATGCCTGCAACCGCCATTTCCTCGACCTGCGGCCACGTCAGATAGCCGGGTTGATTGGCATCAACCAGTCCGGTGATGACAAAAAAGGTCGCTGTGAATCCCGCTTCGTGCAGCATGGGGAAAACATGCTCATAATGGTCACTGTAGCCATCATCAAACGTCAGGATGACCGGCTTGTCGGGCAATGCCGCCCCGGTTGACAGCGCCGCATCCAGATCATACAGTGAGATAGTGTGATAGCCCTCACGCTGGAGGTAAGCTACATGCTCCTGGAATAATTCGGGGGATACCGTCAGATCTTCGCGCACATCATCGGCATCTTCGGGCAATTCACTGATATAGTGATACATCAAAATGGGGACGCGGATACGCCGCAGCGTACCATCCCCCATTATAACTTCATCCTGTGCCGAAAGTGTGTCCGGGAAAAATGTCGAAAAAGCCGCGATCATCATCAGGCTGGTGAGCAAAACAAACAGCGATCTGTACATGGTTAAAGAATACGAGCAAATAGACACCGTGTCAATAAATCCCACAATCCGAAAGTGGTGGCTTTTTGCCCTGCTCATTTTGGCCGCTGGCCTGCTCGGTGGATTAGCCTTATTACTGGCTTTAGCACTGGGGCTGGCAAACCCGCGCATTGAGGGGGCATATCAGCAGAATTACGCCGACCCGCGCACATGGCCGCTAACCACCCTCAACCCTGACCTGCAACGTTATCATGCACCTTTGAACCTTTCAGCCAGCCCGCTGACGCTGCAAGCCAGCGCCAGCAATCAGGGTGCGCCAGACTCCGCGTGGGGTTTCTGGCTTAAAACGGATAATAGCGAACTTTTTATACTGGTCAATAACGAGGGTTACGTATCAGTCAGCAATGAAGCTTTACCTGACTGGATAGGCTTCCTGCACATTCGTCCGAATCGAA
Organism: Aggregatilineales bacterium; assembly: GCA_038258185.1. Classification (GTDB taxonomy): domain Bacteria; phylum Chloroflexota; class Anaerolineae; order Aggregatilineales; family Phototrophicaceae; genus JAIOHN01. Next base: position 16,856 of record JBBSQD010000022.1, read on the forward strand.
CCAATCAACTGACTCTGAGCATTGCCGTTGATGGAGCAGCCCAGCTACGTGTCAATGACGAAATCGCCTGGGAAGCAGATCTGACGTTATCAGCAGAGAGCCGATGGGGCGTTCTGATGTATCGTCAGCCACAGCTTGAGTGGGATGCAATTGGCATCGTTGTAGACTGAAAACTCATGAAATTACAGGTTGGGATTAATCTGGATTTTATTTACTGCAAAGGTTTCTCACATCTTCTAAATTTATCTTTAGTGTCGCTGAACTGTTCAGCAAAATTTACTGTTATAGGAGAGAAAAATGGGAAAATTTACTGTTAGTCGTTCAAAGGTGGTCATACTGGCTCTGATCCTTGTACTTCTGGTGAGCATAGTGCCTGCCGCGATGGTTGGTGCACAGTCCCTCACCCATGTCCGCATCGCACACCTGTCGCCGGATACCCCGGCAGTTGAGGTTTTCCTCAATGGCGAATCGAGCGGCATTCAAATTCTGGAATTTAATGAGATTTCCGGCTGGGTTGAACTCCCCGCAGGCACCTACAGTGTAGCAGTGGCTCCGGCAGGCGCAGGCATTGATGCCGCTGCCATCGGCCCCGCCAACCTGACCTTTGGGCCAAATGCCTGGGTGACGGTGGCCGCTATCGGGTCACTGGAAAGCGGTTCACTGCGCGCGGCAACCATCAGCGAGGATTATTCACCGCTGACCGCTGGTGAGTCGCGAGTAACAGTGTTCCACGGTATTGAGGATGCACCAGCGGTCGATGTCATTCTGCCCGATGGCACCGCAATCGTATCCAACCTGCGCTTTGGTAGCAGTGCAGATGTCACAGTTCCATCGGGTGTCTATGACCTGGCAGTAGTCCCGGCAGGCACCACCAGCCCGGTTGTCATTAACCTGGGCGGCACCAATCTGCAAAGCGCCACTTACTACTTTGTGGCTGCATCCAACCGGCTGGCAAACCCACAGGTTGCCCTGAGCGCGGTCGAGCTGGGTCAGGTTGCCCCGCTGTTTAACAAGGTCTTTGCCAACCGTACCATTGCCGAAATCGCCGCCAATGATGCGCGCTTCAGCACCTTGGTGACTGCACTCGATGCAGCGGGTCTGGTGGATACACTCAATAGTAATAGTTCACAGTTTACCGTATTCGCCCCTACTAACGCTGCCTTCGCCAAGCTGCCCGCAGGCACACTCGACGCGGTGCTGGCCGATCAGGCACTGTTGACAGACATCCTGCTGTATCATGTCGTCGGCGGTAAAGCCCTCGCGTCAGATGTGGTTGAGTTGGACAGCATCAACGCCTTACGCGGTGGCACTATCAACATCACTGTAACCGATGATGGCGTGTTCCTGAATAACAACATTCAACTGATTACCACCGATATTCAGGCCACTAACGGCGTGATCCATGTGATTGATGGCGTACTGATCCCCTAAGCAGCGTCGCAACACACTCAAAAACTGATCGATACACAGCAAGGGGCGACTACGGTCGCCCCTACTGCTTCTCCACATCACCCGCTAAAATAACCAGCGCTTATCAACCACTTATCCAATTTGTGCCATTTTTCACCTATCTGATAGTTTTTGCAAGTTACCTCCTGTTAAAGTTGGGCATATGACAAAAGAACACACTTCACGTATTCATGGTTTTTATAAACGCTCTCTGGCAGAACGCGCCTCAGTCGTGGCGCAGTGGGCGGATCTCACGCCGCAGGAGCAGACCATGCTGCTGGGGATTAACAGCCTCAACGCCCAGCAGGCCGACCACATGATCGAAAATGCGGTGGGGGTTTATGCCTTACCTTTAGGTATTGCTACCAACTTTCTGGTCAATAATGAAGATTATCTCGTGCCAATGGTGATCGAGGAACCCTCCGTCGTCGCAGCGGTGAGTAACGCGGCGCGATTATTCCGCGCAGGCGGCGGATTCACCACATCCAGCGATGAGCCGATTATGATCGGCCAGATTCAAATTCTGGATTTGCCTGATGTGTATGTGGCTGCCGGGGCGATTATGGCCCAGCGCAATCATCTGCTGGCTGCTGCCGATGAGGTCGGCGGCAGTATTGTCCGCCGGGGTGGCGGGGCGCGTGATCTGCAAATTCGCCCTTTTCCGCAAACGCCAATTGGCCCGATGCTGGTAGTCCATCTGCTGTACGACTGCCGGGACGCGATGGGTGCCAATGCCATAAATACGGCGGTGGAGCATATCGCGCCACTCATCGAGGAAATTACGGGCGGACGCGTGAATCTGCGCATCCTCAGCAACCTGAGCGATCAGCGTAAAGCCCGTGCTGAGGGTATGATTCCCGCCACAGAACTGGCGACAGATGCGCTGGATGGTCAATCGGTTGCTCGGGCGATTGTGGAAGCCGGGGTATTCGCGGCAGTTGACCCCTATCGCGCCACGACCCACAATAAAGGCGTGATGAATGGTATTGATGCGGTAGTCATGGCGACCGGCAACGATTGGCGCGCTATCGAAGCCGGTGCGCATGCCTACGCCGCCCGCAGTGGCATTTACACCAGTCTGACGCAGTGGTGGCAGGATGAAAATGGCGACCTGCATGGCTCGATTGAACTGCCGCTGGCATTGGGTATCGTCGGTGGCGCGACCCGTGTGCATCCAACGGCGCAGATCGCTCTGAAGATTCTGGGCATAGAAAGCGCGCAGCAGCTTTCCGAGATTGTGGCGGCAGTGGGGCTGGCACAAAATCTGGCGGCCATCAAAGCGCTGGCGACCGAAGGCATCCAGCGCGGCCATATGAGCCTGCACGCCAAACAGATCGCTATCGCGGCGGGTGCCAGTGGCGCGCAGGTCAACCGTATCGTCCAGACCATGATCGAAGAAGGTAATATCCGGTTGGAACGGGCGAAGCAACTGGTTCAGCAGTTACAGTAAATTCATCATCTTATATCGTTAAACACCTGTCCCTACAGTAAAAGGATAGAAACATATGTCTACAAACGGATTTAATTCCCAGTTTAACCCTTTGATGCAACCAGATCGCAAGGTCGGGCTGATCGGTTACGGCGCGTATGTGCCGCGTTACCGTCTGCCCGGTGTTGAGATCTCGCGTGTCTGGACAAACGGCCTCGGTGGCACCCCGATTAAGGAAAAAGCTGTGGCCGGGTTAGACGAAGACGTGATTACCATGTCGGTTGAGGCGGCTCGTAATGCGGTAAATCGCGCCAATATTGACCCTCTGGCGCTTCGGGCGGTTTGGGTCGGCAGCGAGAGTCATCCCTATGCCGTTAAGCCGTCCAGCACAGTGGTCGCGGAGAGCATTGGCGCATCCCCCAGCATTCAGGCTGCCGACTGGGAATTCGCCTGTAAAGCCGGTACCGAAGCGGTCCAGGCTTCCATCGGTTTAATCGGCAGCGGCATGGGAAAATATGCCCTCAGCATCGGCATGGATACGGCGCAGGGTCGCCCCGGTGATGCGCTGGAATATACCGCGGCTTCGGGTGGCGCGGCCTTTTTGCTGGGGCCAGCGGACGAAGCCTGTGCGGTGTATCAGGGCAGCTACAGTTATGTGACCGATACGCCCGATTTCTGGCGCCGTGCCGAACAGCCCTACCCCAGCCACGGGGATCGCTTCACGGGTGAACCGGCTTATTTCCATCATGTGACAGCCGCCGCCGCCGCGCTCATGGAAATGATGGGCACAACGGCCAAGGATTACACTTATGCGGTCTTCCATCAGCCCAACGTGAAATTTCCATCACGCGCCGCCGGGATGCTCGGTTTCACAGCGGAGCAGATTCAACACGGTCTGCTGGCGAATGACATCGGCAACACCTATTCCGGCTCATGTATGATCGGCCTGACCGCCACCCTCGATATTGCCCAACCGGGTGATCGCATCATTATGGTCAGTTATGGCAGCGGCGCCGGTTCCGACGCGTTTGATCTGATCGTAACCGATAAGATCAATGATGTGCGTGACCGTGCCCCCAAAACCCGGGATTACATTAACCGGCGTACCGTGATTGACTACGCCACCTACTGCCGGTATCGTGGCAAACTGAAGGAATAAGCGATTTATGCGTAACGTATCAATTGTCGGTGTGGGACGCACACCGGTCGGAGAACACTGGGATAAGGGTCTGCGTGTGCTGGCGGCGGAGGCTATTCAGGCCGCGCTGTCCAACGCAGACGTGACCAATATTGACGCGCTCTACGTGGGCAATGCCTACAGCGGCCCCATCAGCAGCCAGTTGCAATTGGGCGCCTTGATTGCTGATTATGCGGGTCTGAGAGGCATCGAAGCTTATACGCTGGAAGCCGCTGGCGCATCCGGCGGGGCGGCTTTGCGGACAGCCTATCTGGCGGTGGCTTCCGGCGCGGTGGAAACCGCGCTGGTCGTCGGCGTGGAGAAAATGACCGACAGCATCGCCGGGGCGGGAGTCGCTGCGCGCAGCACCAGCCTCGACGCGGACTTTGAAGCGGCGCAGGGCGCAACATTACCCGCGCTGGCCGCACTGCTCATGCGCCGTTATATGTTTGAGTACGGTCTGGAGCTGGATGCCTTTGAAGGCTTCAGCATCAATGCCCATGCCAACGGTGCCAAAAGTGATTATGCGATGTTCCGCAACAGCATCAAGCCGGGACGGTTCGCCAGCGCACCGCTGGTATCTGACCCGGTCAATTTATTCGATGGTGCGCCGGATGCCGATGGCGCAGCGGCGTTGATTATCACATCAGCAGAACGTGCCGCCGATCTGACTCCGCAGCCGGTGCGTATCCTTGCCAGCAGCGCCGCCAGTGACACGCTGGCGCTGCATGATCGCGCTGACTTATTGCACTTACAGGCCGCGCAGTTATCGGCTGAAAAAGCCTACGCGCAGGCCCGTATCCAATCGCAGGATATCGACCTGTTCGAACTGCATGATGCCTTTACCATCCTCAGCGCCCTAACGCTGGAGGCTACCGGTTTTGCCGCACGTGGCGAAGGCTGGAAACTGGCGCAGAACGGTGATATTTACCTGGGCAGCAAATTACCCATCAGCACCTTTGGCGGGCTTAAAAGTCGCGGCAATCCTACCGGAGCAACCGGGGTTTATCAGGCAGTCGAAGCCGCGTTACAACTGCGTGGTGCGGCGGGTGCCAATCAGGTCGCTGATGCCCGAACTGCTCTGATTCAAAACCTGGGCGGGTTAGCCAGCACGGCCATCACCCACATTCTACAGGTCTGATAAAATCCTCTGCCGCAACACTTCTGACCGGGCGAAAATGCCTTTCAGGTAAACATTTTCCAGTTTCGTCCCGGTCATTCATCTCCCTCTAACTTCATTACGAGAATGAATAAAGTATTAATTTAAAATAATCTCGATCTGAGAAACAGGCATTTGTGATAGCTTTTGCAAGCAAAAAATGTCTATCTGATAGCTTTTGATAGGCTTTCAACCATACAATAGTTTTAATTCGTGCAGGATTGCACAAATTCTTGAACCCGATTGAGGAGTTGAACAACTATGCAGATTTCAAGACACTGGCGCCTAAACGCTCAACGGTATCGTCTGGAAGGTTTCCGCAACAGTAATGGTGAAGTGAGCTTACAGGCTCGCCAGGTCATCAAGAACGAAGTCGAAACGGCGGAGAACCAGAACGCGCCAGCGATGATGCACAATAACAATACTCGTCGGGCAGTGGCATCCCCCGCGGCTTAAGGCAACCAGATACTTATGACTATGCAGGAAAGTAAACAGGCAGAGTTGCAGCAGGAACGCTTTACCTTCGCCGGTACCGGTGAAGTCTACAGCTACACCACGCTGCAGGAACCGCCTGAAGGTTTTGAAGATCAGGCCCCGTACACACTCGCGCTCATCAAGCTGGATGAAGGCGCAATGGTCACGGCACAGTTGACCGACCTCGATGGCCCGGTGCACATCGGTGACCGCGTTGAAATGGTCACACGCAAACTGGCGACCGAGGGCAGCACCGGCATGATTATCTACGGCTATAAATTCCGAAAAACACTGAGCAATCAGGCATAAGCAAAAGGGCGAAATTAATCGCCCTTTTTTGATTCTAAATTTTAGCTGAATTGTCGCGTTTTACGGATTATTTCTGCTGACGATCCTTAAGCTTATTGTTAAAGCGCTGCTGAATCTCGTGGTTGACGATAAAGGCATCGCGGCCATAACGCTGGCGCGAGTAATTGCGGATCACGCTGGACAGATCAGGATCGGGCATACGGGTATCTGGCAGCGCCCGCACCGGGAACTGCGGCACCACGTTACCATTAATCATCATTTTCGCCAGCAGGTGGTAATTCGGCAGATTCACCATGTCGTCCACATCAAACACCGGGTACATCTCCGGCGCCAGATAATGCGCATCCTTCACCCCCACCTGAAACGCCAGCATCGTCCCGACATTACCAAACACCGACTCGCGAATCGGGTCGTCCAGTTGGCTGATAAACTGATTCGCCACCGTCAGCGACATACCATATTTACGCGCCTCGGACAGCATCACGCTGAAAGCGGGTGTGGTGAAGTTATGGAACTCATCGACATACAGGCTGAATAAACGGCGTTGCGAGACGTTCATCCGGGCACGGCTCAACGCGGCGATCAACAAGCGTGGCACCAGCAGCAGCCCCAAGAAATGACTGTTCGCCGGGCCGATCTTACCCTTCGCCAGGTTCACCAGCAAAATCTGACCACGATCCATCATCCCGGCAAAATCAAGCGCGTTACTGCTCTGGCCGATGATATTACGCACTAGATGATCCGTCACGAACCGCCCGAATTTACTGGTGATGTAATCCAGCACTTCACTGCGATGGAAGTCGCTCATGTTGCCGACAATATCTTTCCAGTAGGCTTTGACCACCGGATCATCAATCACTGCCAGACACTGCTTGAGATAATCTGCATCGCTCAGAATACGCACCACTTCGATCAGGGTGCTGCCGGGGATCGCCATCGCGGTCAGCATGGCATTGCGCACGGCATTCTCGAAACGTGGCCCGACGATGCCCAGTTTATTGGGGTCGAACATGCTGTACATCAGGCCGATAAATTCGGCCACGACCATGTTCTGTTCAAAGGTGCCGTTGACATCCAGGATATTCAGGCCGATAGGCCGCTCGGTGTCGGACGGATCGAACAGCACCACATCCTGCAAACGATGGGCTGGAATACGTTCCAGAATCGCCTCGACCAGATCGCCATGCGGGTCAATCACCCCCACGCCATGCCCGTCTTCAATGTCCTGCAAAGCCATGTTTTGCAGCAGGGTCGATTTACCGGTGCCTGTCCGTCCGACCACATAAGTATGACGCAGCCGATCCTGACTGTTCAAACGCACAGGCAGCGGTCGTCCCTGAATCGGCGTCACTGTTTCACCGATTAACGTCCCGGTGCGTGGCAGGTTCAGCGGCACAGGTGTCGCCTTGATCTTGAGCGCAGGTAAACCGGGCAGACCATCGGCACCCGGCGCAGGGATACGGGTCGCTATCAGTGTCTCCTGCGGTGTGAGCAGATAACGCAACCGTTCCAGCTTTGAAGGCGCGGCACTATAACCCCAGCGCTCACACTCTACCTCGCGCAGATTACGCCCGATTACCTGCAGATTATCGGCGAAGTGCGCGGGTAAAATATCATAACGCGATGCGCCAAACAGACCTGTTGCCGCGATATTCGGCAGCGCACTGTTCATCTCGCCACTACTGGCCAAATGAATCCGCACGACAAATGCCATCCACTGTGTATGGCGGATAAATTCAGGATACATGCGCATCGCAACCTGAAAGCGCTCGTCCTGTGAACGCGAATCACCAGAGGGCGGCACCATGCTCGCGCTATCCTCAGCGCCCATCATGAGCCGGATGGCGCTGCGTTCCCACGGCAACAGCACCGTCGGCTGAAAATGAATATCCAGCACGGTACGCGTTTCCTGTTCCAGCAGCGCCCGCAGCAAGCGCCGCATATCGCCCTGATGATAGCCAAAGGGAAACGACATATACATCTCATCGGCATCGGCAGAAGCCAGCGAAACTTCCTTACGGGCAATCTCGACCGCGCTTTCCAGTGGCCCCAAATCCAGCACATCGCGCAGTTCCGGCAGGCTCATCACCGGTTTGTAGGCATACACCTGCTCATCCTGCAACGGCAGCATACTCTTTAAGGTCTGCCACAGCACATCCGCTCCATGCCGCGCAGATGCCTCTGCCGGTGATTCGACCACACTGAGCAGCACAATTTTCAACTCACCCTGATAACCGATATAGCGCCACGCGAAACGGGTGGTTAAACCCAGATTTTCCGTAATCTGGCTTAAGGCTGTCAGCATCTCGGCGCCAGACTGCTCCATCTCCGGCACCTGTCGCACAGCGCGCACCTTATCCAGCCGGATAGCAAATGTGGCTGTCCACAACTCCGCCACTTCCACGCGGCGCAGCGTATCCGGCGCGACACGCGTATCGCGCTTTTCGACCAGCAGCATCGGCGTCTGGTCGATCTGATTTTGCAGCCCTTCCAGCAGCTCACGGTAATCAGCACGAGGGTTATCCCCCTGCAAGTCTGACAGGCGCTGTTGGGCATCCAGCAGATAACCCTCAGCAATATCCATTTCGATCAGGGCAAATAAGGCTTCCTGACCAATCTCAGCATCCTGCGTCAGCGGGGCGAGTTGTTGACGCGCCTCGGCAAACTGGCCTTTCTTAACCAACACCTGCCCCAGAATGAGCCGTCCCTGCGGGTGGTCGGCTTCCATGCTTAAAATCTGCTGGGCACCAGCTTCAGCCGATTCAAGCTGGCCGTGTTGCAGGTGTCCGACACTCGTTTTGGCTTTATCTGCCAGATAGGCCGTACGCCGCCGTGTATAACCCGACCGCCAGTTTCCGACATTGGACAAGTGCGCCGCGTACGGGTCGCTGATGTGCCAATAACCGCCTGCAGCCAGATCGCGCACCAGACTCCGTGCCAGATCACCGGGGAGCAGGACAAAGGCTTCTGGCGCTACCTGTTGCAGCGTATAAATCAGCGATTCCATCTTTTCGCCGTTTTTATACATCGCCGCACTCAACCAGGCATAATCCGCGGCATCCACATCCGGCAAGCTGACGAGTTCGCGGCAGGTCGCCAGCAAATCACGCCACGCCTCGGCCTGATACTGGCTTTGCAACTGGGTTTTTAAGGACCCATAGACTTCAGCCTGTAGCGTAATTTCTGCCTGTTTCAGACTTTCCAGCAGCAGATGGATGCCATTGGCGGATAAATCGGGCTGTGATAACAGCCGCTGAATCGTTTCGCGCATGCCTTCATAATTGCCCTGCCGTTGAAAAGCGGTCATCAATCCGCACAAAGCGCGTTGTTTCAGGGCATCATAGGCGACTTCATACTGCACACAGGGCAAAGCCGATTCTGCTGCCAGCGGGGACAGCAAATCAACCGGCAGGCAGGCCGCAATCCCGGCAATCTTTTCAACCGAAAAATCCAGAATATCCGGCACCTGTGGCTGTTCGAGGGTCAGCACCAACGCCTGATAACGCCCCGCCGCCGATTCCAGCCGACCAGCCAGCAAATCCAGATCCGCCCAGCGCATCTGCACAGCGGGCAACAGCGCAAAAATGTCGCTATCGCGCAATAAGTGTTCAGCCGCGTCACATTCGCGGCGGCTGAGCAATCCGTCCACATGGTCAACCAACTGCTGCAAGGTCTGCTGGGCGATGGCATCGGAGACGGTTTTCACACGCTCGACAAATGGCATCCCCAGAACCACCGCCTGCTCATAGGCTTTGAGCGCGGCTTTCAGGTCGCCGGTTACTTTTTCATGTAATTCGCCCAAAATCTGCCATGCTTCGCGATACTCCTCGGTGTCCGGCGAGAGCAAAACCAGCGCTTTTTCCAGAGCAGTCTGGGCCTGTTTGGGCAGTTCGTGCGATTTATACCGGTGGAAACGTTCCGGTGAACGTCGCTCGAATAACCGAGCGGCTGCATCCTGGGTACTCTGTGCAGCAGTCGTAAAGGCCAATCCGCGCGTCAGATAAATCGTCGGGAAACGATCCGCCAGGGGCAGTAATTCATCCAGAATCGGGAGTTGCGCGCTCGCGTTGCCGGTCTCAATTTCCTCGCGGATATCGTCCAGGCGTTTGCCCACGCGCACCTGCAGATCTTCGCGCAGGTCAGCCAGATTCTGCCATTGCGGCTGATGCGTTTCTAACCAGCTTAAGGATTGCTGAATCAGGCCGATTTCGTCCAACTGTTCCAGCAACAACGTTAAACGCAGGCTATGAGCTTCCGCATCGTCCTGAAGCATCAGTAATTCGTTGAGCTTTCCCAACGCGGTTTCGATATTACCCGCGGCGATGAGATGACGAATCATATTTAAATTCACGACAAGCGGCTCAGACATCTAGGTCTCCTGTTACAATAATGCTCATCTCTAATTGTATTTGAACAGTGCTGGTTCTTAGATAAAGATGCCGCCAGAGTCGTAGATCTATATGAATTTGGCCTGAACATGTCATAAAAAAACAGCGAAACCGTTTCCGATTTCGCTGTTTATCATTGATTTGGAACGCTTTTAGACGATGTTCACCAACAGCGGCGCGATCACCAGCGAGACAATCGCCAGCAGCTTGATGAGAATATTCAGCGACGGGCCGGACGTATCCTTGAAGGGATCACCCACCGTGTCACCGACAACAGCGGCTTTATGGGCATCAGAGCCCTTGCCACCGTACTGCCCTGCCTCAATATATTTCTTGGCGTTATCCCAGGCACCACCAGCATTTGCCATCATCACCGCCAGCATGAATGCGGAAACCAGCGATCCCAGCAGCACACCCACCAGTGTCGCTTTACCGACGAACTGACCAATGATATTGCCCTGACCCAAAGCGGCCAGCAGCGCGATACTGACCGGAACGGCTACCGCGATAATACCGGGAGCCAGCATCTTCTGGATGGCGCTGTCAGTGCTGATACCGACACAGGTTTCATAGTCCGGTTCGGCTTTGCCTTCCATCAGGCCGGGAATTTCACGGAACTGACGGCGCACTTCGACCACAATCGCCTGGGCAGCATCACCCACCGCAACCATTGTCAACGCGCTGAAGATAAATGGCAGCACCCCACCGATAAACAGACCGGTGATAAATTTGGCATCCAGAACCACCGCCGCGAAAGTCGTGGCTTCGCCAAAACTCCCCGCCGCAGAGATAAACGCCGCGATCAAAGCCAGCGCAGTCATGGCCGCGCTGCCAATCGCAAAGCCCTTACCAGTGGCTGCTGTGGTATTACCCAGGCTGTCCAGCGCATCGGTACGGTCACGGACAGCTTCTGGCAGTTCAGCCATTTCGGCGATACCGCCCGCATTATCGGCCACCGGGCCATACGCATCAGTCGCGAGAGTGATACCCAGTGTGGACAGCATACCCACCGCTGCGACAGCCACGCCGTACAGGCCGGTGGCTGAGGTCGCGATTAAAGTCACCAGAACGACAACGGCCACCGGAGCCAGCGTACTCATCATACCCAGCGCCAGACCACGGATAATGACGATACCCGCGCCACCATTGGCACTTTCGGACAGTTGCTGAGTCGGGCGATAACTGGCCGCCGTGAAGTATTCCGTAAAGTAACCGATCAGCACACCGCCGACCAGGCCGCTGAGTGTGGCAATAATCACCCCGCCACCCAGGTTCAGCAGCAGGCCGATCAGGATAATCGCCACAGCGACACCAGCGCTGGCGCTGTAAATGCCGGTTCGCAGGCTGTTGAGCAGCATTTCCTGAGTCGCACCTTCTTCGGTTTTGACCAGCGTGGTCGCGGCCATAGCGATCAGCACACCGGCTGCGGCCACCAAAATCGGAAATACGATTCCAGCGGTCGTTTGTTCCGGTGCCAGACCACTGCCGAGTGTCGCCAGTGAAATCGAAGCGATAATCGAGCTGGCATAACTCTCGAACAGGTCAGAGCCCATGCCAGCCACATCACCGACGTTATCACCCACGTTATCGGCAATCGTCGCCGGGTTACGCGGATCATCTTCCGGAATACCGGCTTCAGTCTTACCTACCAGGTCCGCACCCACATCCGCGGCTTTGGTATAAATACCCCCGCCAACACGGGCGAAAATGGCGATGGATGTACCGCCGAAGCCAAAACCAGCTAACGCGCTGGCGGCCTGTAACGGCTCAAGCTGGCTGGTGAAGAACAGGAACAACAGGCTGACACCTAATAACGCCAGCGAAACGACCATCGTCCCCATGACGGTGCCGCTGGCAAAGGCCACGCGCAGACCCTGATTCAAACTGACGGAAGCGGCCTGTGTCGTGCGGACATTGGCGCGCACCGCGATATACATGCCGATATATCCGGTTAAACCTGACGCCAGCGCACCGCATAAAAATGCCAGCGCGGTCAGTGGGCTCATGCCGGAACCCTGAATGGTGCTGAGAAGTAACAGTGCTACGGTGACAATCGCGACCAGAATCGCCACTGCCCGGTATTCACGGGTGAGAAATGCCTGGGCACCACGCTGGATGGCCGAGGCAATCTTTTGCATACGTTCATTACCGGCATCCTGCGCCAGTACCCAATTGCGCTGGTAAAAGGCAAATACCAAACCAATCACGCTGGCAACAGCACCCAGAATCGTCGCTGCTTGTATCGAAATTTCCATTGTATTGACTTCTCCCTCAAATAAAGCGGGGCAGCCCCCTTAAAAAGTTACTGCGCTGTAATTCTGCAAATGTTAACTGATACTTGGTTTTTTTCAACTGTCAAAGCGATAACCGGCCTTGTAACTACACCTCAACCGCCAGCAGTGATACAATCAGCCCATGACCCAATCACGAAAGATTTTCGGTAATTATGGTGAGCGGCTTGCTGCGGCGCACCTCCAGCAAAAAGGCTATCTGCTCGAAGCCGCCAACTGGCGCTGCCCGCATGGCGAGCTTGATCTGATCGTGCGTCAGGGAGATATGCTGGTTTTTGTCGAGGTTAAGACTCGGCATAATATCAGCACCGCCCCGGCTTTTGTCAGCATCACCCCGCGCAAACGTGAGCGGCTGGTCGCCAGCGCGCATGCTTATCTGACTGCCCATGAACTTGAGGAAGCCGCATGGCGCATTGATGCCGTAGCGATTGCCATCCCCAAAAACGGCCAGCCGATTATCGAGCATGTGGAGGATGCCCTTGACTGGTAAGCAACCGCTGATCGTCATCCAGGGGCCAACTGCCGTCGGCAAAACCGGACTGGCGATTGAGATCGCCAACGCCCTCCACGGTGAGATCATCAGCGCGGACAGCCGCCAGATTTATCGCCACATGGATATCGGCACCGCCAAACCGACCCCACAACAACAGACACAGGCCACGCATCATCTGGTTGATGTCGTCGAACCCGATGAAAATCTCAGTCTGGCGCAGTATCAGCGGCTGACTTACGCCAAAATCAACGAACTGCATCAGCGTCAGCTTCTACCCCTGCTGGTCGGCGGCACAGGTCAATACATCACCGCAGTCATCGAAGGCTGGTCGATCCCTGAAGTGCCGCCCAATGAGGCATTACGCGCCGAGTTGGAAGCCTTTGCAGCCGAACACGGTTCACAGTCTCTACATGACAGACTACGCTAAAACGACCCGACTGCGGCGGATAGTATTGATTATCGCAATGTCCGCCGTGTGATTCGGGCGCTGGAAGTGTTTATCGAAACCGGCCAGCCCATCAGCCAGTTACAGCAAAAACAGCCACCGCCCTACTCTGTTGTGCAGATCGGCCTGACACTGGAGCGCGATCAGCTTTACCAGCGTGCCGACCAGCGCGTTGATCTGATGCTGGAACAGGGTTTTCTCGAAGAAGTGCGCCACCTGTTGGATATGGGCTATAATCGGAAGCTGCCATCCATGAGCGGCCTGGGTTATGCTCAACTGGCCGCGCATCTTGCGGATGAAGTCGCTTTGGATGAGGCGATCTTCCACACCAAAACCGCGACCCATGATTTTATTCGTCGCCAGTACACGTGGTTTCGCGGGCACGACAGCGGCATCCACTGGTACGATGCAGGCCAGGTCAGCCTGCCGGAAATTCTGACACTTATTGAAACCGGGTCAGAGGAGCAGATTTAGAACCCATGCGGTATTTTAATCGCAACGAAAATCCGAATGCGCTTGTGGGCATTTTCCTGTTGATTCTGCTGGCGGTCTTTATCGGGCCGAATATGCTGCCGCGTCTGGCCTCGTCTATCGCGCCCGGGTTGATTGACGAAAGCATCCCCTGTGCATGGCTGCGCAGTGCCGAGCAACTGGCTTATCATCAATCGCTGATTGGCCGCGCAGCTTTGAATCCGCTGTCGCTGACGGTACGGACTAGCTCGGTGCCAACCACGGCAGACGGTACGCTCGTCATCAGTGTCATCGTCGCCAACGACTCGCTGGGGACTGTGCCGATTGTTTACAACCCCACACAGGTGATCGTCAATGACAATGGCACCAGCGGCCTGGGTATTATTTTCACCCCGGCGGCCAATTTATCGACGGGCGCGAATCGGGCGGACAGTGCCAGCTACCCGGAAACCAACATTCGCTTACTGGGGCCACGCCAGCGCTGCATCCATCGCATCGAATTTCCAGCGACTCAGTTAGGGGCCAATATCGGCAGTGGCGCGGCACAGGTGAAAGCCTTCTATCGCATCAACAATGCCGGTCAGGTGCAGGCCAGCGCAGTCGCTACCGCCATCTATAACGATCAGGGGCTGAATATTGTGCCCAACGGCTATTTAGAATCACCACCCGTCTCAATTCCGCTGGGGACACAGTGATAAACTCAACTAAACACAATTTTGCGATGTAGTATAATACAGTGATATTCTGAAATATGGTTGCATGCCCGGGTGTGCAAACGCTATATTAAACTTATCCTTGAGCAGAGAGTGATATGGCAGAGAAACAGATCGAACAACCCGTTCTCATCATTCGTGATAACAACAATATGCCAGAACGTCATCTTGCAATGGATCAAGAGGCAATCGTTTTGGGACGTGGCGAGGAATGTGACATTGTTCTGGATGAACGACAGGTTTCGCGCCAGCATATACGGATTTATCGGAACGAGTACAAATTTTTTATCGAAGATTTGGAAAGCAAAAATGGCACCTGGCTCAACGGCCAGCAATTAAAAGGCACCCGCGAACTGAGTGATGGTGACGAGATCCATCTGGCGCTGGTTGTGCGCATTCAGTTTATCGGTTCCGGTGCGACAACCCCGTTGCCGTTTGAACCGCCGACTTCTATCGGTGGGCGCTTACATCTGGATCGCGAAGGTCGTCGTGTGTTTATTGGCGATCTTGAGCTGGACCCACCGTTAAGCCTGCCGCAGTATCGTCTGCTGGAATTACTTTATAACAATGTCGGGCGCATCTGCACCCGTGATAATGTAGTCGAAACGGTCTGGCCGGAAGCGATGGGCGAAGGCGTCAGCGAACAGGCGATTGATGCTTTAGTGCGCCGTCTGCGTGACCGCATCGCCGAAGTCGACTCCGAGGGGCAGTATATCGTCACTGTGCGCGGTCACGGTTTCCGCCTTGATAATCCCGATTAGCTTAACTGAGAGCGGCGCACCGCTGCTCTCTAAACCTGTTCACTCCCCTTTAGCAAACGCCGTAGGGCAAGCGTAGGCCGTACATTCCTTTAGCGACCAGCCCTGACTGCTGCATTCCCCTAAAATAAAGTCTGTACCTATGTGGAGAAAATGTATCCATGCAATATCCCGCCCCACCCTCATCGGCTGCGCAGGCGCGTAATACACCCAAGCCAGCCGCCAAACAGAATAAAAATAAATGGACACCCTGGCTGATTTTAGGCGGTATGGGTGCGTTCGGTCTGCTGCTGGTCGCCTGCATGTTCAGCGCTTTGGGCATCATTTACCTGTCGAAAGACCGCATCGCTAACGATGTCAGAGTTGGCAGCGTTGATGTCGGCGGTCAGTCATTAGAGGCAGCCTCAGCCGCCATCCAGCAGAATTTCAACGCCAGCAGCATCACGCTCAGCGATGGTGACCGCAAATGGCTGCTCTCGCTGCAGGAACTGGGCGTGACCCTCAACATGGAAAGCACGCTGGACGCCGCGACGCAGGCACAAGCCAAGTCAACTGTGCAGCCGCTGTATGATATTAATCTCAATCAGGCACAGGAAGCGCTGGTTAACCTCAGCGAACTGGTGAATATCCCGGCGCAGGGCGGCGACAATCCCCAAAACGGACGCGCGATGGAAATCCCGGTGATGCTTGACCGGCTGCGCGCGAATGTCGGCAGTGAGTTGGCTGATGGCCTTTTTGAGCTGAATATGATCGAGGTTGAGCCGCCGATTGAGGAAGCCGTCAGCGCCGCTTATGATGGCCCCAGCACGACGCATATTGTCGAATCCGGGCAGGAATTAGCGCTCATCGCCCGCGAATATGGCGTCACCCCACAGGATATTATCAGCCTCAACAACATCACCAACCCGGATATTATCTGGGTGGGACAGGAGCTTTTAATCCCGGCAGCGGGCGAATATACACCCACTGCGGCAGATGCCCCACCGGCCCCGACCAACAGCGGCAAGTCCATTCTGGTTTCGACGCAGACGCAGCGCATCTATGCCTACGAAAACGGCGCGTTAGTCCATTCTCATCTGACTTCAACCGGGCGTGATCAGACTCCAACCGTTTTGGGCGACTACAAGATTTACGTCAAGCACGTCAAAACGGATATGCGCGGGCCGGATTACTTCCTGCCGGATGTGCCCTATACGATGTATTTTTACGCGGGTTATGGCATTCACGGCACGTACTGGCACAACAGTTTTGGCCGCCAGATGAGTCACGGCTGCGTCAATCTGCCATTGAATGAGGCTGAATGGTTCTTCAATTGGGCGGAAGTGGGTACACCCGTACGCGTGATTTAAGAGGGACGAAAAATAGAGATTGTGAACGGACAAGGCAATCGCATTAAAATAGTGATTGAAATCTAGTGACCCCTCCCCAACCCTCCCCGAATTCAGGGAGGGAGTCAAAAATGGAGACTTCCAAGTCCCCCCCGAATTCGGGGGAGATTTAGAGGGGGTTGAAGGATCAGTAGGGTTCACTCATCATGTCGCAATTTGATGCGATCACTCCCCTGTCCGTGCCAGATGTTTTGGCATTTTTATAAAGTCACAAATCCGGAATCTACTGCGCTGCTTCCAACTCCAGATAATCCGTATGCACAACATCTTCAGGCAGAACATCCATAATTTGCAGCATTTCCTGAATGCGTGCGGCTTTATTCTCCGCGTCCGAGGCTGACCATGTGCGGCTTTTCACCTCAACAAATGTGTTGGGCAAACCGGGCTGCGAGACATGATCCACATTGATGTAAAACAACACGCCCTGATAGTGAATGTGCCAGCGATACCGATCCTTCTGAAGTTCCCGTTCTCCCGCTGGCTGGAAATATTCGCGGTAAAAACGCAGCGGACGATCCGCATCGGCAATAAAGCGTGAGTGCGACAGCAGCACCGCCGAGTGATATTCGCGTTCTTTGGTCGGCATCGTCAGCGTCAAGCGGCTGCGTACTGATTCTGTATTGCCCTTCTCATCAATCAGATCATCCTCACGATAACGCAACCGTCCCCCGTCCTCATCTTCAAACAGGAAATAGGTATCGTACTGACGATAATGGATTTTCTTCAAGACCTGCACATCGGGGTGATTCAGCAGCTTGTCGATATGATCTTCCTGACGCAGGATCGCTTTGACCTGCACTTCAAAGCTCTCACCACGTTCCAGCCCACCGCCGACTGCCAGCAGCTTCTTCAGAATATCGCCTTCATGCGCGGCGAGGAAAACATCCACTTTACGGGCATATTCGCTGGCTTCGCGTTTCAACGCCACTTCATCCAGTGTCAGCAATTCGCGGTCGCGCATCAGCCATTTGCCGTTGACCATCACGTGCGCCACATCGGTACTTTTCGCGGCGTAGATAATCTGCGAGTAAATCGCATTCGGGTCACGGCGGAAATGCGGTGTATTATGCAGCGTGTCGCTGTCGACCATGATGATATCGGCGCGTTTGCCAACGGTCAGGCTGCCGGTAATGTCATCAATAAACAGCGCCTGAGCGCCTTGCCGGGTCGCCATCAACAGCGCTTGCTTCGCCGGGAGTGTCGTCGGGTCATTGGCGGCAGTTTTGGCTAAAATCGCCGCCAGACGCATTTCCTCGAACATATCCAGATCATTGTTGCTGGCGGGGCCGTCCGTGCCAATACCGACCACCAACCCGTGTTTTAACATTTCCGGCACCGGCGCGATCCCGCTGGCCAGTTTCAGGTTGCTGGTGGGATTATGCGCCACGGTCGTGTTATGCTGCTTCATGGTGTGCATCTCTGCCGTGTTGATGTGGACACAGTGTGCCGCCAGCACTTTCGCCTTCAGCAGACCCGACTCCTCAATCCACGGAATGACCCGCATATCGTACCATTTGAGGTTATCGTCCACTTCCTGCTGGGTTTCGCCGATATGGATCAGAACCGGCACATCAAATTCAATCGCCAGTTCAGCGGATTTTTGCAGCAGTTCCTCCGTGCTGGAATACGGCGCATGCGGTGCCACCGCCGGCGTGATCAGATCATGACCCTTCCAGTCCTCGATAAACTTACGGGCATAGGCTAAGCTATCCTCATAAGTATCGGCATCCGGCGCGGGAAATTTCAGGATGGTTTGACCCAGCACACCACGCATTCCGGCCTCTGCCGTGGCCGCAGCGATATCTGCTTCGTAGTAATACATATCGGCAAAAGCGGTAATGCCGCTGCGGATTTGCTCTGCACAGGCCAGCTTTGTGCCTAAACGGCAAAATTCCGGGCTGACAAATTCGCGTTCCGTGGGCATGATATACCCCATCAGCCAGACATCCAGCCGCAGATCATCGGCCAGACCGCGCAGCAGGGTCATCGGCACATGCGTGTGGGCATTGATCAGACCGGGCATCACAAACTGTCCGCTGCAATCCACCACATCATCGGCCTGATACTGATTGATGATCGACTCTGTGGTGCCAACAGCGATAATATTATGGTCACGGATGGCAACTGCGCCATCATAGTAAATATCAAATTCCGTATTCATGGTGACTACTGTGCCGCCACGCAGGATTATATCAACCTGTTCCATGCTGCCTCCTCTACCATCTTGCGGAAAATTTGCGCGATTATAACGCGCAAGTAAACTTTGTCTATGCACTTACAAGCAGGAGTCGTTGATGCTTAATCGCTTGCGTCTACAATATTTCCATATTCTGGAAGCCGGTCTGGTGGGGATTTTCTTTGTCCAGGCCACCCGCCTGCTCATTGGGCTGGTCTACAGCCGTGTCGCCAGTGCTTCACTGGTCAGCGTGCTGGACCCGGCGGCCATTACTCCAGGAATTGCCGGTGTTGTAGAACCTTCAGTCATCAGCAGCGAGTTGAGCTTTCTGGTGTATATGCTCGCCCTGCCCTTATTGACCATCCCACTGGGACGGGTGCGCTGGCTCATGAGCATCGGCGCAGCCCTGGCCGCAATCGGACGATTGCTCATTATAACCGATACTGGCATCAGTCCGCTGGTTTCCGCGGGTATTGTCATGGGGGGCACGCTGGTTTATATCGCCATGCTTATCCGCCACCGCGCGCAGGTGCTGCCCTATCTGTTTATTATCGGCTTCGGTGCTGACCAGGTTTTCCGCGCTGTGGGCAATACACTCGACCCGTCGTGGTCGCCCAATTATTTTGGCATCCAACTGGTGCTGACCATTATTGTCATGCTGTTGGGGTTTATCACCGTCTGGCAGGATCAGCGCCGGACGGCGGACAGCTCCGTTTCGCCGGATCGCGGTCTGATGCCCATCTGGGGTGGCATCGGCCTGGGGGCGCTGCTGTTTCTGGAGTTATCGCTGCTGGCTTTACCCAACGCGGTAGCCGGACGTGCCCGCACGGATTACACCACATTTGTGCCGCCGCTGCTGGTGGCGACTCTGTTGCCCCTCATACCGTGGGTGCGGGTGCAGGTGCGCACCTTTATCAGCACGTTTGATGGCAGTGTGCGCGGCTGGCTGTGGATGCTGCTGACCGCACTGCTGGTCGTGTTTGGCACCCGCTTTCAGGGGGTTGTGGCCGGTTTTGCGCTGGTCATCGCCCAGTTTATGATCTCGATGTTATGGTGGTGGCTCACCCGTCCGCAGGCGGAGCGTGAGCGCAATTTCAGCGGTTTATGGCTCATCATCAGCGTGTTGCTTCTGGGTGTGCTGGTCATCGGTGATTCATTTACCTATGAATACGCCTTTGTCCGGCCACTGGCTACCGGTTTTGTCGGGCTGGATGAAGCAATCTCGGCACTGCTGCGCGGCTTCCGTGGCATGGGGCTTGGCCTGATTTTACTGGCGGTGTTCCTCGGCACACTCCCAATGACGCAGATTCGCCGCCGCATCCCGTGGACAGGCGGCACTTTCACCCAGACGTTTGCCGCTTTCCTGCTGATTATCGCGGTGACGGTGGGCGCGGCTTATGCGTCACAGCCGCTTGTGGTCGAATTCGTGCGTGATCGTCCCAGCGATGCCGACCGCCGCCTCGAAGCCCTGCGCCTGAGCAGCTACAACATCCACAGCGGATTTAACGAATTTTTCGCCTTTGATATGGAAGCCATCGCCCGCACAATTGAGTTCAGCGGCACCAATGTGGTGCTGTTACAGGAAGTCGATAAAGGCCGTTTAAGCAGTTTCGGGGTCGACCAATCGCTGTGGCTGGCACGTCGGCTGCGCCCGATGAATATGGACACGCGTTTTTACCCCACCAACGAAGGTTTGCAGGGTTTAGCCGTATTATCCAATGTCGAAATCGTTTTCGATGAGGGCCGCTTACTCAGCAGCGAAGGCATGCAAACCGGCTTGCAGCGCGTCCAGATTCGCCCGGATGCCGGTGTGATTACGGTCTATAACACGTGGTTGGGATTATTGCTGGAAACAGATACCGATACTGAAAGTCAGGAACAGGATCAGCAGCGCCAGCTCAATGAAATTTTCGCCATTATCGCTGGCGATCATCCTGACGGCAACCTGGGGCGCATGGTCGTCGGCGGCACCTTTAATAACGTGCCTACCTCGCCGCTCATTCAGCAGATGCGTGATGTCGGTTTTAATGATCCGTTTGACGGCCAGCCGCGTGAAATTTCCTACACCTTATGGCGCACTGGACAGCGCGCCCGTGTCGATTATGTCTGGCTGCGCGAACCGTTGCGCAAACTCAGTGCTGGCGTACTGGAAAATAACGCGTCGGATCACCGTATGCTGGTGGTTGAAGCGCAGATCGCCCGCACGTCAAACTGATTCGGACGAAGGGGGCGATTGCATCTCCAACTGACGCAGCGCCTCGCGTGCAGCGGATTGCGCTGCCGACTGTTTGCTGCGGCCATGCCCCAAACCGGCGATCTCTTCGCCCACTAACACTTCGACCGTGAAGATTTTTTCATGGTCGGGGCCGATTTCGGTCACCACCCGATAAACCGGCGTGACATTGTGCGTCGCCTGGCTCCATTCCTGGAACATGCTGCGTGCGTCGATATGCAGACCTTCTGCCAGAATATATGCGACCATCGGCAGCAAGCGCGGCACCGCGAAATTCTCCGCAGCGATCACACCCTGGTCGAGATACAACGCGCCCAGCAGTGCCTCAAACGCATCACACAGAATATTGCGCCGTTCGCGTCCGCCGCTGATTTCCTCACCTTTGCCCATCCGCAGCATTTCCCCCAGCTTCAGTTCCTGGGCGACCTGTGCCAGCGTCTCAGTCCGCACCAGCGCCGCCCGTAAGCGCGTCAGTTCGCCTTCGGGCATGTGCGGATAATGCTGGTAGAGCACATCCGTAATGACAAAGTCCAGGACGGCATCGCCCAGAAATTCCAGACGCTCATTATCCTGCACACTTTCGTCAGTTTGTTCATTGAGATAAGAGCGGTGTGTGAGGGCTTGTTCCAACAAGGCTGTATTGTTAAAGCGCAAATTCAATTGCACTTGGTAGTCGTCTAAATTCATTTCCACCTGTTCATGGCGGGAGCATTCCCCTTATGGGAACACTCCCGCACGTGAGCTAACCAACAAAACGAGAAAAAATAAGCGAGACGTTGTGCCCGCCAAAGCCAAAGGCGTTGGTCATCACATGCGTCATAGCGACATCCCGCGCTTCATTCGGGACGTAATCCAGGTCGCAATCCGGGTCTTTTTCAGTCAGATTCATCGTCGGCGGGGCAACCTGATCGCGCAATGCCAGAATGACAAACGCCGCCTCGATGGCCGCTGTCGCCCCCATCGCATGCCCGGTCATACTTTTGGTCGAACTCATCGGCACCTGATACGCATGTTCGCCGAACACTTTTTTGACCGCATGGGTTTCCATCGGATCATTGATGGCGGTGGCCGTGCCATGCGCATTAATGTACTGGATATCCTGTGGCGTGAGCTTTGCATCAGCCAATGCCTGCTCAATCGCCAGAATCGCACCCAGCGACTCCGGATGCGGCGCGGTCGAATGATAGGCATCGGACGTCGAACCATAGCCGACAATTTCCGCCAGAATATTCGCGCCACGCGCCTGGGCATGTTCCAGCGATTCCAGCACCAGCACACCCGCCCCTTCGCCAAAAACCAGCCCTGCCCGATTCTTATCAAAAGGCCGGGAGGCGTGAGTGGGGTTATCATTATCGCGTGAGCAAGCACCGACGCGATCAAACGCGGCCAC